>NZ_MDED01000002.1 GCF_002939885.1 Xanthomonas cucurbitae | reverse complement strand
CAACCGACCCAGAAAACGATTGAGCTATCTCACTCCAGCCGAGGTCTTTTTCAACTACGATACCCTTGCACTTCGTGAGTGAATCCACCCCGGAAGCGAGGCAGTGCTGGCGTGGCTTGAGACTTCCGCCCCTTGGCGCTTGAAGGTTGCAAGCTTCTACGAGCAGTATGAGTTCAGCCTCCTGGATTGCGAGCTGCCGCCAGCCATTGATGCGCTGCTGGGAGGCGAGGTCGTCCAGCAGGTGCGCTCGAAAGTGGAAGCTGTCTTCTGCAACCGCTTGGATGACCGGTGTGATGTGACTGCCCATAAGCTGGTGCCAGGGCAACGCATACGCATCCACAACGATTACATCCCTGGCCAGGAGACCCACCGCGTTCTGGTGCAACTCAACCGTGGTTGGGTAGACGAAAACGGCGGTATCTTGATGTTGTTTGCATCGGCTGACGCAGCTGATCTTGTCAAAGCATTTCGTCCAGAGCACGACGCAGGTTTTGCATTTGCCATCAGTCCCGCCTCGCACCATGCCGTGACGCCCATCGTGTCAGGGGAGCGCTATACATTAGTGTTCTCGTTCTACGCGAGAAGTGAATGACTCGCTCGTTGTTTGGGTCGCACACGCTATGCAATTGCTAACTAATTGTTAAATGCCGTTGTTGCTCGGGTGGCTGGTCCGGTGGTTAGTCCAGGGACGTGAAGTTGAGCTCTTACGTTACGGAGAGTATTGGTATGTCGGCTGCCCGTCCTGTCTTCTTCGATGGAGTTAAGGTGTGGAGCTGTTCGTTGCATCCGTTTGGTTGCAGGCGCCCAGCAAAAAGCAGTTAATGAATGTGTACACACAACGGATGCATATCGGACTGGCAGTCCGTGATCTGAAGTCGCATCGCTCTTGCCGGGGAATGTAAGACCGTTTGAACCGACGCGGTGAGCGGCTTCATTTCCTGTAATTACTTATACACTTGCCAACTTCGACAGCTGCCGGATTGAAATGCTAATCCACGCGGATAGCCGACTGACTACTACCACGAAACAATAAACACAAATTCTGCTCTAGGCTGTATCCCAGTCGCGAGGTATCGGTCAGACACTGGCCGATAAGGCCTACATCAAGTGGCTTGAACGCATGCGTGCACAGCCGATGGTCGTGCGCGCGGGTCCTTTAAGACCCGGGGAATACCCCAGGGACTAGCCCCCTGTGCCAAGTGGCGCTGGCTATTGGCAGCGACCGGTGTGCTCGCCGTTACAAACCGTCGCCACACAACTTGTTCGATTTCCGTCAACTTGGCCGACACATGGAATTCGCAGCCGGGGTGCTTGACTGCATGGGTCGAGAATCGTTGCGGAGTTACGCATGAGTGCAGTCACGGTAGGCAGGGTCGTCCCGATGGTGCATGAGCGAGGGGTGATCCGGGCAGGTGTTGGACTGGTGCGGCGCATGGCAGCGCCCGCCACGTTGCGGCGCGGCGTACTCCGCATGGCGTTTTCGGTCACGGTGCGTGCGCGCGCCGTTGCCCGGTAGGGGGCGGCATGCGGATCTGTGTTCTCACTGATGCAGGGTGGGCATCCAGCGGACTGGAGCAGCGCTGTGCGGCTGCACGCGAGGCCGGTTGCGATTACGTGGTAACGGCAGCGCCGTTCGAGCGCGATGCCGAAGGCCGGCTGATGGAGCCTGCCAGTGGAGACGATGCGCAAGGCGGGCGTCTGCGCGAGGCCGTGCAGGCCGCGCAGCAGGCCGGCGTGAAGCTGCTGATGGATCTGCGGCTGGACGAGGTTGGCGGTGCCAGCGCGGTGGTACGCGACAATCCGCAGTGGTTTCGGGCGCGCAGTACGGCGGTGCCGGACCCGCGCCAGCCGCGGGCCGCGCCCGAGGTGGCCGAGGCGCGCTTCAGCTATGCGCAGGAAGGTGCGGCCCTGGTGGAGTGGTGGAGCGCACGCCTGCTGGAGTGGGCCGGGCAGGGCGTCGGTGGCTTCCGCTTGTTACAGCCGCAGCAGGTGCCGGCGCAGCGCTGGCGCGCGCTGATCGCGCGCGTGCACGCGCGGGCGCCGGAGGTGGTGTTCGCCGCCTGGACGCCCGGACTGGGGCTGGATGCCTTGCAGCAGCTGTTCGGGGCCGGCTTCGATGCGGCGTTCTCTTCGCTGGCCTGGTGGGATGGTCGCGGCGGCTGGTTTTTCGAGGAAGACATGGCGTTGCGCGCACTGGCGTCGCAGGTCGTGGCGGTGCTGGATGCGCCCGATGGCAAGCGTGCCGCAGCGCCGGAGCAGCACGGGCAGCTGGCATTGGCGCTGGGTGGCGCGTGGTTGCTGGACGAGGCGCAGCTACACGCTTTGCCGCAGTCGCTGCGCGGCCGCGACCGGCCACCCGGCAGCACGGCCGGCCTGCGGCTGCGTCCGCTGCTGCGCGAGGCCACCGGGCTGACCGCAGTGGCGGTGGAGCCACTGGGTGGCTTGCCCGCCTTGTTATTGATCAATGGCGATACGCGGCATGTGGTGCCGGTGCCGGCGTCCGATGTGTTGCGCCTGCTGGGCGATGCAGAAGCATTGGTGGCCGAAGATGGGCGCACCCTGTCCGGGACGACGCTGGACGCGCTGGAGCCGGGCGAGGTGCGGGTGTATCGCAGCGTACCGGCGCGACATGTGCTGGCGGTACCACGCATGCGTCCGCGCGCGCAGACCGCCGGGACCTGGCCGCGCGTCTGCATCGAGTCGGTGACGCCGTCGGTGGATCACGGCCGCTTCCCGGTCAAGCGCAGCGTGGGCGATCGGATCTGCGTGGAGGCCGATGCGTTCTGCGACGGGCACGACCGTATTGCGGTGGGGGTACTGTGGCGTGCCGCCGATGCCAAGAGCTGGACCAGCGCACCGATGCGCGCACTGGGCAACGACCGCTGGCGCGCGGAGTTCCCGCTGGAGCGCATCGGCACCTACGAGTTCCGTGTGGAAGGCTGGCGCGATGTCTTCGCCACGCTGCATGCGGATCTGGAGAAGAAGCGTGCGGCCGACACCGTACTGCCGGTGGACGTGCAGGAAGCCATTGCAGTGGTCAAGGCGGCGCATGCGCGCAGCGATGGTGACTTGGCAGCGCAGCTGCAGGACATCCTCACCCGTATCGGCGCGCGGAGCGAGCCGTTGCAGCAACTGGCCATCGTGCTGGAGCCGGAGACCGCGCAGGCAATGGCACTGGCCGACGACAAGCCGTTCCGCTCCGAGTACCCGGTCACCTTCCGGGTGGAATCGGAGCGCCGTGCGGCGCACTTCGCTAGTTGGTACGAGCTGTTCCCGCGCTCGCAGAGCGGTGATATCAACCGACATGGCACGTTCGATGACGTCATCCAGCGGCTGCCGCATATTCGTGCCATGCACTTCGATGTGCTGTACATGCCACCGATCCATCCGATCGGGGCGAAGAACCGCAAGGGACGCAACAACTCGGTCACTGCGGTCGATGGCGAGCCCGGCAGTCCGTATGCGATCGGCGCGACCGACGGTGGGCATACGGAGGTGCATGCCGAACTTGGCGGGCTGGCCGGCTTCCGCCGCCTGATCCAGGCCGCGCGTGGGCAGGGGCTGGAAGTGGCGCTGGATTTTGCGATCCAGTGCGCGCCCGATCACCCATGGCTGAAGGAACACAAGGATTGGTTCACCTGGCGCGCGGACGGTTCCATTCCGTATGCGGAAAATCCGCCGAAAAAGTACCAGGACATCGTCAACGTCGATTTCTATGCCAGCGGCGCGGTGCCGGAGCTATGGAACACGCTGCGCGATGCAGTGCTGTTCTGGGTCAACGAAGGAGTCACGCTATTCCGCGTGGACAACCCGCATACCAAGCCGTTCCCGTTCTGGGAGTGGCTGATTGCCGATGTGCGCGGGCGCCGGCCGGACGTGGTGTTCCTCTCGGAGGCCTTTACCCGGCCGAAGATGATGTACCGCCTGGCCAAGTGCGGTTTCTCGCAGTCGTATACCTATTTCACCTGGCGCAACCACAAGCACGAGTTGCAGGAGTACGTGCAGGAGTTGAACCAAGGCGTGCCAAGCGAGTGCTTTCGCCCGCATTTCTTCGTCAACACGCCGGACATCAACCCGTTCTTCCTGCAGACCAGCGGGCGCAACGGGCATCTGATCCGGGCGGCGCTGGCGACCACGTTGTCGGGGCTGTGGGGCATGTATCAAGGTTTCGAACTGTGCGAGGCCACGCCGCTGGCGGCGGGCAAGGAAGAGTATCTGGACTCGGAAAAATTCCAGCTACGCGCCTGGCCCGAGCGCGCGCCCGGCGATATCGTCGAGGAGATCACCCGCTTCAACCAGCTGCGCCGTATGCACCCGGAGCTGCAGTCGCATCTGGGCACGCGCTTCTATCAGGCGCACAACGACCAGGTGCTGTACTTCGGCAAGTTCCTGGATGCTGGCTACCTGTCGCGTAACCGTACGCTGGTGCTGGTGGCCATCAACCTGGACCCGCACGCGGGGCAGGACGCGGATATCGAAATTCCGTTGTGGGAGTTGGGCCTGCCCGATCACGCCAGCGTGGCCGTGGATGACCTGTGGGATGGGCACCGGTTCACGTGGCATGGCAAACACCAGCACATCCGCTTAGAGGCGACGCGGCCGTTCGCGTTATGGCGCATCCGCGCAGGAGAGGTCGCATGAATGCAGTTCCCGCTTTACAGGCCGACGCAGACCAGTCGGCCGTGATCGCCGACCAGCTGTGGTACAAGGACGCGATCATCTACCAGGTGCACGTCAAGTCGTTCTTCGACTCCAACGACGATGGCATCGGCGACTTCCCGGGGTTGATCTCCAAGCTGGACTACATCGCCGAGTTGGGCGTGGACACCATCTGGCTGCTGCCGTTCTACCCCAGCCCGCGCCGCGACGATGGCTATGACATCGCCGAGTACATGGCGGTGCATCCGGACTACGGCAGCATTGCCGATTTCGAGCAACTGGTGGCGCAGGCGCATGCGCGCGGCATCCGCATCGTCACCGAACTGGTCATCAACCACACCTCCGACCAGCACCCCTGGTTCCAGCGCGCACGCAATGCGCAGGCCGGCTCACCGGAGCGCGACTTCTATGTGTGGTCGGACACCGACCAGGAATACGCAGGCACGCGCATCATCTTCTGCGATACCGAAAAGTCCAACTGGACGTGGGATCCGGTAGCCGGCCAATACTTCTGGCATCGGTTCTACTCGCATCAACCGGACCTGAACTTCGACAATCCGGCGGTGCTGGAGGCCGTGCTGGAAGTGATGCGCTTCTGGCTGGATCGCGGCGTGGATGGACTGCGTCTTGACGCGGTGCCGTACCTGATCGAGCGCTCCGGCACCTCCAACGAGAACCTGCCCGAAACCCACGCCATCCTGCGCAAGATCCGCGCTACGCTTGATGCCGAATACCCGGACCGCATGCTGCTGGCCGAAGCCAACATGTGGCCGGAAGATACCCAGCAATACTTCGGCCAGAACGCCGACGAATGCCATATGGCGTTCCACTTCCCGCTGATGCCGCGCATGTACATGGCGATCGCGCGCGAAGACCGCTTTCCCATTACCGACATCATGCGCCAGACCCCGGAGATTCCGGAAAGCTGCCAGTGGGCGATCTTCCTGCGTAACCACGACGAGTTGACGCTGGAGATGGTCACCGACTCCGAGCGCGATTATTTATGGCAGACCTATGCCGCCGACCGCCGCGCCCGCATCAATCTAGGCATCCGCCGCCGCCTGGCGCCGCTGCTGGAGCGCGACCGCCGCCGTATCGAGCTGATGACTTCCTTGCTGCTGACCATGCCCGGCACGCCGGTGCTGTATTACGGCGACGAAATCGGCATGGGCGACAACATCCACCTGGGCGACCGCGATGGCGTGCGCACGCCGATGCAGTGGTCGATCGATCGCAACGGGGGCTTCTCGCGTGCCGACCCGGCCCAGCTGGTGCTGCCGCCGGTGATGGACCCGCTATACGGCTTCCAGGCGGTGAACGTGGAAGCTCAGATCCGCGACCAGCATTCGCTGCTCACCTGGACCCGCCGCGTCCTTAGCGTACGCAAGCGCTACCAGGCCTTCGGGCGGGGCGCGCTGCGCTTCCTCTACCCAGGCAACCGCCGCATGCTGGCGTACCTGCGCTGCTACCAGGACGAAACCGTGCTGTGCGTGGCCAACCTGTCGCATACGCTGCAGGCGGTGGAGCTGGATCTGTCCGAGTTCGAAGGCCGCGTGCCGGTGGACATCATCGGCGGTGGCAGCTTCCCGCCCATCGGGCGGCTGACCTACCTGCTCACCGTGCCGCCGTTCGGCTTCTATGCCTTCCAGCTGGTCAGCGAAGGCAGGCTGCCGGATTGGCACGTGCCGAGCCCGGTGCCGTTGCCGGACTACCGCACGCTGGTGCTGCGCAGCGATACCGACGAAGGCAACGCTTTGCTGCCGCATCTGGCCACGCTGGAAGGCGAGATCCTGCCGGCCTGGTTGTCGGCGCGGCGCTGGTTCTCGGCCAAGGACCAGGCACTCAAGCAGGTGCGCATTTCGCGCCGCACGCCGCTGCCGGGCGATGAGCCGATGAGCCTGCTGGAGTTGGAGGTCGAGCTGGAACATGGCCACCACGAGTGCTACATGCTCCCCGTGGGCATCGTGTGGGAGCGCAAGCATCCCAGCACGCTGGCCGAGCAGCTGGCATTGGCGCGCGTGCGCCAGGGCCGCGAGGTGGGCTATCTCACCGATGCGTTCGCGCTCAAGCCGATGGTGCGCGGGGTGATCGATGCCTTGCGCACCGATACGACGCTGGACTTCTGCGATGGCGATGATCCTTCGCAGCAAGGCCAGGTGCGATTCGAAGCGACGCCGGCGCTGGCCAGGCTGGAGATCCCTGCCGATCCGGACATCCGCTGGCTGTCGGCCGAGCAGAGCAACAGCTCGCTGGTGGTCGCCGACAAGGCCGTGTTCAAGCTGCTGCGGCATGTGGCCAATGGTGCCAACCCGGAGATCGAGATCGGCCGCAGGCTCACCGAGATGGGCTATACCAACGCGGCGCCCTTGCTGGGCAGCGTGAGCCGCATCGATGCCCAGGGCACCGTCACCACCATTGCGCTGCTGCAGAGTTTCATCCGCAATCAAGGCGATGCCTGGCGCTGGACGCTGGATCATCTGGCGCGCAGCTTCGACGAATACGCCACCGCGCAGACCGACGAGGCACGCGCCGAAGCCATCGCCGGCTATGACGCGTTCGCCGCGGTGGTCGGCAAGCGTCTGGCCGAGTTGCATGAAGCGCTGTCGCGCGCCACCGACGATGCCGACTTCGCCCCGCAGCGCATCGACCTGCCCACCGCCAACGATGTGGTGGCGGGCGTGGCGCGGCAGGTGGAGGAGATGTGGGAGACCGTCAACGCGCGCCTGGCCGCCAGCGAGGAGCCGGCCGAGCGCGAAGCGCTGGACGCCATCCTGGCGCAACGTCCGCAGCTGGACGCGCTGCTTGCCCAGGCGCCGAGCGTGCTGGCCGATTCGCTGCTGACCCGCGTGCACGGCGATTTCCACCTGGGCCAGATCCTGGTGGCCTTCGACGATGTGGTGCTGATCGACTTCGAGGGCGAGCCGGCCAAGCCGCTGGCCGAGCGGCGTGCCAAGGCCAGCCCGTTGCGCGACGTGGCAGGCTTCCTGCGCTCGCTCGATTACGCCAGCGAAGTGTCGGCGCGTGGCGAGGAGGGAACGGCCGCGCGCGCGGGAGTGGGCGTGGATACGCATCTGCACCAATTCCTGGTGCAATTTCGCCGCCGCTCCACACAGGCCTTCCTGGACGCTTACCATGCCGTGCTCGACGCCAGCGCCCACCCGTGGATCGCGCCGGCGGCGTTCAACGCGGCCACCTTGCTGTTCCTGGTGGAGAAGGCGTGCTACGAGGTGCGCTATGAGGCCGCCAACCGCCCAGGCTGGTTGATGGTGCCGATCGAAGGTTTGCGACGCATCCTGCAACGCGCACGCGTCGATGCAGGGAACACATGATGAGTGGAGTAATGACAGCAGTGAGTAATCGATGGGATCCCGGCGTCATCCGCGCCCTGGCCGACGCGCGCCACGGCGATGCGTTCGCCGTGTTGGGCGCGCACCCGAGTGACGGCGGGCGCGTGTTGCGCACCTATCTGCCTGGCGCCGAGCGCGTTAGTGCGGTGCTGGACGACGGCCAGGCGATCGTGCTGGAAGCGGGCCCGGAGCCGGGCCTGTTCGCCGGTGACCTGCCGGCGCAGGGCGGCTACCGCCTGCGCATCGGCTGGCCCGGTGGCGAGCAGGACACCGCCGACCCGTACGCCTTCGGGCCGCAGCTCAGCGACTTCGACCTGCACCTCATCAGCGAAGGCCACCACCTGCAACTGGCCGATGCGCTGGGGGCCAATGTGGTGGAAGTGGATGGCGTGCGCGGCACGCGTTTTGCGGTGTGGGCGCCCAATGCCTCGCGTGTGGCGGTGGTGGGCGACTTCAACAGCTGGGATGCGCGCCGTCACCCGATGCGGCTGCGGCATCAGTCCGGTGTGTGGGAGCTATTCGTTCCCGATGTCGGCCCCGGAGCACATTACAAATACCAGCTGCGTGGCCCCCATGGCCACGCGTTGCCGGCCAAGGCCGACCCGGTGGCGCGGCGCGCAGAACTGGCGCCGGGTACCGCCTCCATCGTGGCCGACCCTACGCCGTTCCAGTGGAGCGACGACGGCTGGATGGCCACGCGCGCGCGCCGCCAGGCGCACGACGCACCGATGAGCATCTACGAGATCCACGCCGGCTCCTGGCTGCGCAAAGAAGGCGTGGAGCTGGACTGGGATGGCCTGGCCGACCGGCTGATTCCGTATGTGGCCGACATGGGCTTTACCCATGTGGAACTGATGCCGGTCACCGAGCATCCATTCGGCGGCTCGTGGGGCTACCAGCCGTTGGGACTGTTCGCGCCCACCGCGCGCTTCGGTTCGCCGGACGGCTTTGCCCGTTTCGTCGACCGTTGCCACCGCGAGGGCATCGGCGTGCTGGTGGACTGGGTGCCGGCGCACTTTCCCACCGATGCGCATGGCCTGGCGCATTTCGACGGCACCGCACTGTACGAACACGCCGACCCGCGCGAAGGCTTCCACCGCGACTGGAATACGCTGATCTACAACCACGGCCGCCGCGAGGTGTCCGGCTTTCTGATCGCCAGTGCGCTGGAGTTCCTGCAGCGCTATCACGTCGATGGCCTGCGCGTGGATGCGGTGGCCTCGATGCTGTACCGCGACTACAGCCGCAACGCCGGCGAGTGGGTGCCCAACATCCATGGCGGCCGCGAGAACTACGAAACCATCGCCTTCCTGCGCCGGCTCAACACGGTGGTGCGCGAGCACACGCCGGGCGCGGTGATGATTGCCGAGGAATCCACTGCATTTCCCGGTGTGACCGCCGACGTGGCGCATGGCGGCCTGGGCTTTCACTACAAGTGGAACATGGGCTGGATGCACGACACCCTGCACTACGCGGGGCTGGACCCGATCTATCGCCGCTACCACCATGGCGAGCTGACCTTCAGCATGGTCTACGCGTATTCGGAGCGCTTCGTGCTGCCGATCTCGCATGACGAAGTGGTGCACGGCAAGGGCTCGTTGCTGGGCCGCATGCCCGGCGACGACTGGCAGCGGTTCGCCAACCTGCGCGCCTACCTGGGTTTCATGTTCACCCACCCGGGGCGCAAGTTGCTGTTCATGGGCTGCGAGTTCGGCCAACCCACCGAGTGGAACCACGACGCGGGCCTGCCGTGGCACTTGCTCGATGAAGCGCGCCACCGTGGCGTGCAGACGCTGGTACGCGACTTGAACCGTCTGTACGTCGAATACCCCGCGCTGCACACGCAAGACGATGACCCGTCCGGTTTCTCCTGGGTGGTGGGCGACGATGCCGCCAACAGCGTGGTTGCCTTCCTGCGCAAGGCAAAGCGCGGCGATGCGCCGGTGCTGGTGGTCATCAACTTCACCCCGGTGGTGCAGCACGGCTACCGCATCGGTGTGCCGCAGGGCGGCCAGTGGCGCGAAGTGTTCAACAGCGATGCCGGCCTCTATGGCGGCAGCAACCTGGGCAATGGCGGTAGCGTGACAGCCGAGCAGCACGCCATGCATGGGCACGCGCAATCGCTGCCGCTGCTGCTGCCGCCGCTGGGCGCCATCGTGCTGACCCCGCAGGGCTGATGCATTGCCGCACCCTTGGACCGCGACCTACGGGTGCGGCAGTTGCAGCGTCCGCGTATGGTGTCGTCACGCGGTTGCAGGCAGTGCCGGGCTGGCTCCAAGGTGAGACCTGCACCAACTACTCACGCCAAGGCCGCGATGTGTCGGCGTCACTTGGGGCGACGTGACGCATCATGGGCAAGACCGACGGGAACGACTGAATGAAACGAAACACTATGTTGGCGCTAGTGGTCGTGCTGGGTGGGTTGCCAGCCCTGGCACATGCGCAGGACTGCGAAGAGGGTGCAACGACCGCAGCGCAGGTGCGCAATTGCCTTTCTGGCAAGGATGATGCGCTGCTGGACAAGGCATATGCGGAAACCTTGCGTCGCGCTCGAACGCAGGATGCTACCCTGGCTCCAAAGCTCAGCCTGGCGCAGGCCAGCTGGCTCAAATTTGCGCAGGATTCCTGCGAGTACACGGTTGCATCGTCCACGCTGCAGACAAACAGTAATGACGCCAGGCTGATGTGCATGCAGACCTTCATACAAGCCCGCATTCGGGTCTTGAACGGGTACCAGCGTGCGCTTGAGCAGGAGCGTTGAGTAGCGGCTACTTCTGCACGGTGTGTCGTGCCTGCTTGCGTGTGTGAATAGCCGCCACGCTGTGGCAACAACACCTCGGCGATCATCCAAGACAAAGAATGGTCAGAACGTGCCACGTTGAATGAAGGGGGCTTGTTGGTACAGGCGTCGCTCGCCACCGCGCGGGTCCGGTTCCAGCCGGCTGGGGGTGTCGAAGATCAGCGTCTGGCGGCGTTGCAGCGTGTACTGTTGCCAGCGTGGCGCGCCGCGACGATTGGGGTCGCCATGCCGCGCGAACGCAATCAAGGCCTCGCTCATCTGCGTCGCCATGGCTTGCGCCCCGGCACCTTGGCCGGTGCGCGAACCGGGTTGGGCAATCGTGTCGAATACCAACGGAATATCCAGCGTGTGAAAGGCGCCGAACTTGCCGCCCTCCAGTGGCGATCCCCAATCCAGCTGGTACACCCACGTCGGTGCGCCCTGGCGTGCGCGCGCTTCGGCCTCTTCGACCGCGCCGCGCCAGGAACGGCCGGCGGTGGTGGCGGCAAAGAACACCTCCGACGGCGAGTAGTGCGGATATAGCCGGCGGTATTCGGCAATCACCACCTGTGGTAACAGGTCCACGTATTGCTGGGCTTCCAGCCTGGCCGGTAATTCGTCCCAGCTCAGTGCGAAGTTTGTCGCATCGTTGCCGAGAAACGCGCGCGTTTCATCGCGGGTGTTGCCGATCACCATCGGAATGACGGCCGACTGCAGCGGTGCGGTGGGCCAGAACGGATGCACCGGCACATTGTGCGCATCCAGCACCGGGCCGAAGTACAGCGCGCTGTTTTCCACGCGCGAGGGGTCGCGCACTTGCGCGGCGGCCAGCAGCTGCGCCACCGGCAGCGTGCGCAGGCGCGGCAGATCGGCCGGCGTCATCTTCAGCGCATCCAGCAACAGTTGCGCGCGTTGGGTGGCTGCGCGCGGCCCTGCCGCGGTGACCTGCTGCCCGCTCATGGTCCAGGCGCGATGGAACAACCCGCGCGCGGCGGGCATCGCCATCAGCGTAGCGATTTTGGCGCCACCGCCGGACTGGCCGAACACGGTGACATTCCCCGCGTCGCCACCGAATTCGGCCGCATGCTGGCGTACCCAGTGCAACGCTTGGATCAGGTCGAGCTGGCCGGCATTGCCCGAATCGGCGAAGCGGGCATCGCCCAGTTGCGCCAGCGACAGGTAACCGAACAGGTTGAGCCGGTGATTGACGGTGATGACCACCACGTCGCCGCGTTTGCACAGGCGCACGCCGTCATAGAGCGGGTCGCTGCCGGAGCCGGTGGTGTAGCCGCCACCGTGGATGTAGAACAGGATCGGCCGCCGGCCGCCATCGCGCAGGGCCGGCGTCCACACGTTGAGGAACAGGCAGTCTTCGCTGGTCGGCTCGCTGGCCTTGGGTTGCGGGGCGGCGGCGCCGAATCCGGTGGCATCGCGTACGCCCTGCCAGGGCACTTCCGGCAGCGGGGCCTGGAAGCGCCGCGGGCCGGTGTCGCTGCCGTACGGGATGCCCTTGAACACACAGATACCCGCATCGCGCAGGCCGCGCACGCGGCCGCTGCGCAGCTGTGCCAGTGGCGCGCTGTCCTCGCGTGGCGGCGCTGCCGCTGCGGCGGCTGCGGCAACGCCGGGCAAGGCAGCCGCGGCGGTCGCCAGCAGGCCACCCTGTAGCAGCCTGCGGCGGCGTGGATCGGGCGCGTGGGGTGCGCTCATCGCCCGCCATCCTTCTTCGCCGATGCCGATGCCGATGCCGATGGCTTGATGATCTGGGCAATCCAGGCCTGCGCCAGCTGCGGCCAGGCGGCCAGGGTCAGCCCGGCGATGCGGTCGGTGCCGAAGCCATGGCCTCCCTGTGGAAACACATGCAGCTCGCTGGGCACCCCGGCACGCCGCAGTGCGTCGTGCATCAGCAGGCTGTTGCGCACCGGCACCACGCTGTCGTCCTGGGCGTGCAGCAGGAAGGTCGGCGGCGTGCGCGCGTCCACGTGCCGCTGCGCAGAGTAGGCAAGCACCTGCGCGTCGCTGGGCGCGCTGCCGAGCAGGCGCTGTCGCGAGCCCGGATGCGCGTTGGCGCTGTCCATGTCGATCACCGGGTAGATCAGCAGCTGGAAGTCCGGCCGGGCGCTCAGGGCATCGGCGGCATCCTGCGCCGGGTACACCTGCGCGGCATAGCGCGTGCCCAGGCTGGCGGCGACATGGCCACCGGCCGAAAACCCCATCACCCCGACCCGCTGCGCATCGATGCCATAACGTGCCGCATTGGCGCGGATCAGCCGCAGCGCGCGCTGGGCGTCGGCCAGCGGCACGTCGGCGCCGTTCGGATGGCCTTCGCCCGGCAGCCGGTAGCGCAGCACGAACAAGGTGAGCCCGGCCTGGTCGACGAAACCCGGCACCAAGGCGCTGCCTTCGTTGTCCAGCACGATGCGCTGGTAGCCGCCGCCAGGAGTGACCAGCAGCGCGGTGCCGCTGGGCCGCCTGGGCCGGTACACCACCAGATAGGGCTGGCTGATGGACTGGATGGTGCGGTCGGGGCGGGCGGCATCGCTGCTGCGGTCCACGATGCGCTGCGGCTGCGCCAGTGCGGTGTCTCCCGGTGCCATGCCGGCCGGCCACAGCGCGATCCGGCTGGCCTGCTCGGCGGCGGTGTCGGCGCTGGTCACCTCGGCCGCCCAGGCGGGCGTGCCCACCAGCACCAGGGCGCCCAGGGCCAGCGCAAGGCCATGGCGCAGCAAGCCGAAAGGCCTGCGGCCGTGGGGTTTGTGGCTTGTCTGTCGCATCACCCCTCCCAGGGTCGCTTCGCATTGGCGATCACAATGCCGCACTGCACATTGCCAATGACACCGGTTTACCATATACAGCACACCGTGCCGCTGTCGATTGGCAGTGCAACAAAACCCCTATCAGGGAGACACCCTTGAGCAACGCCGCCGCCACCCCGCCAACGTCCACATCCGCGCTGTCCGACATCGCCCAGCGTTTTGTGGAAGCACGCCGTGCCGGGGCATCGCTACCCGACTTTCCCGGGCAAATTCCCTCCGATCTGGTCACCGCCTACCAGGTGCAGGACATCGCCATCGGCCAGTGGCACGACCAGGTGGTCGGCTGGAAGGTGGGCTACATCGCCGCCGAGCGTCGCGATGCCTCTGGCGACGAACGTCTGCTCGGCCCGATCTTCTCGCAGAAGCTATGGAATGCTACCGGTGGAACAACCGAGTTCCCGATCTATGTCGGCGGCTTTGGCGCGGTGGAAGCCGAGTACGTGCTACGCCTGGAGGCCGACGCCCCCGGTGGCAAGACGCAGTACACCCCGGACGAGGCCGTGGCGCTGCCGGCGAAATTGTTCATCGGCGTGGAAATCGCCAGCAGCCCATTGGCCACCATCAACCAACTGGGACCGCGGGTGGTGATTTCGGACTTCGGCAACAACAATGGGCTGATCCTGGGGCCGGAAGTCACCGATTGGCTGGACCGCGAGGAAACCGCGCTGACCGCCGAAACGCTGATCGACGACCAGGTGGTGGGCACCGGTGGCGCCACCACCTTGCCCGGCGGATTGCGCGCGGCCTACGCATTTGCGCTCAGCCGTTCGGCCCAGCGCGGCCGTCCCCTCAAGCGCGGTGATCTCATTGCCACGGGCAATGCCACCGGTATCCATGACATCGAAGTGGGACAGCATGCCCTGATTCGCTTCGCCGGCATCGGCGACATTTCCTGTACGGCCGTGTCCGCCAGCTGAGCGTGGACCCCGTGACCAGACGCTTGGGAGGGCGCCAATGTTCACACGCAGACATTTCCTCGGTGCCGGGCTCGGCGCCGCCGCCGCCGGCCCCTGGCTGGGCGCCGGCGCCACCACGCCGATCCCCGGCGGGCAACTGCTCACCGCCACCGACGTGCACGTGGGCGACTACCCCACGGTGGAAGCGGTGCGCTGGTTCGGCAAGCAGCTCGAAGCCCGCACCAATGGCCGGCTCAAGCTGCGCCAGTACCATTCCGGCCAGCTGGGCCGCGAGTCGGAGGCGATCGACATGGCGCGCTTCGGTGCCATCGACATTACCCGCGTCTATTCGGGCGCGTTGAACAACACCTTTCCGCTGACCCAGGCGCTGTGCCTGCCGTACGTGTTCGATTCGGTGCCGCACCTGCGCCGCGCCATCGATGGGCATGTGGGTGACAGCGTACTGCGCAGCTTCGAACAGCGCGGCCTGGTGGGTCTGGCGATCTACGATTCGGGCGCGCGCTGTTTCTACAACACCAAGCACCCGCTGCACCGCCCAGAGGACCTCAAGGGCCTGAAGCTGCGCGTGGCGTCCTCGGACATCTTCCTCAAGCTGATGCGCATGCTGGGCGCCAACCCCACGCCGATGTCGCTGGGCGAGACGTTCTCGGCGATGGAAACGCACATGATCGACGGTGCGGAAAACAATATGCGCAGCTTCCAGTCCAGCCGGCACTTCGAAGCCGCGCACTACTGGTCGCAGAGCGAGCATTCCTATGCGCCGGATATCCTGGTGATGTCGCGACGCAGTTTCGAATCGCTGAGCGCGGCCGATCGCGGCCTGGTGGTGGAACTGGCGCGTGCGTCGGTGCCGGTGATGCGCGGCCTGTGGGATGCCTCCGAGACGACGGCACGCAAGCAGGTGGTCGATTACGGCGTCAAGCTCAACCAGGTCGACATGCCGGCGTTCCGCACCGCCTCCGCCCCGCTGTTGGCCGAATACCGCAAGCAGCCGGAGATCGAAGCGCTGTACCGCCGCATCCGCGATTTTGCATAAGGGGATCCCGATGACCGAACCTGAGACTGTTGCCGTCCCGGTCGCGCCGTTGCAGCGCGCGCTGGACCGCGTTTCCGACATTGCCATTGGCGTGGCTTCGCTGGCATTGCTGGGCCTGGTGGTCGTGCAGGGCTGGCAGGTATTCACCCGCTACGTGCTCAACGACTCGCCCAGCTGGACCGAGCCGGTGACGCTGCTGCTGCTGAGTACCGCGCTGAGCCTGGGCGCCGCTGCCGGCGTGCACACCAACCGCCACTTCGGCTTCTATCTGTTGGGCGAGCATGTGCCGCCGTTGGTGCGAAAGATCTTCGAAGTGATTCGCCCGCTGATGATTCTCGCCATTGGTGCGGTGCTGGCGTGGTGGAGCGCGGCGCTGCTGGTCGACGGCCTGGACATCAAGATGGCCGGTGCGCAGATGCCACAAAGCATCAACTACCTGCCGCTGTCCATCGGCGGTGCCTTGATGGTGCTGTTTGCCTTGTTCAAGTTGTGGCGTGTGCTGCGCCCGATCCACACCCCGGGAGTGCGCTGATGGGTATCGCGATGTTGTTGGGTACCTTCGTGGTGCTGCTGCTGATCGGCGTGCCGGTGGCCTATGCGCTAGGCGCGGCCGCATTGGCCACCTTGCTGTACCTGGACCTGCCCACGGTGGTGCTGGTGCAGCAGATCTCCGCCGGCAGCGGCTCGGCGTCGCTGATCGCGATTCCGCTGTTCATCTTCGCCGGCGAGCTGATGCTGCGCGGTGGCATTTCCGAACGCTTGATCGCATTGGCTTCGTCCCTGGTGGGGCGTGTGCGCGGTGGCCTGGGCCAGGTCAGCGTGCTGTCGTCGCTGTTCTTCGGCGGCGTGTCCGGTTCGGCCATCGCCGATGTGTCGGCGGTGGGCGGCACCATGATTCCGCAGATGATCAAACGCGGCTACGACCGCGATTACGCGGTGAACGTGAGCATGACCGCCGCGCTGGTGGCCTTGCTGGTGCCGCCCTCGCATAATCTGATCCTGTTTTCGGCGGCGGCCGGTGGCGGTTTGTCGATTGCCGATCTGTTTGCGGCCGGCATCTTCCCCGCGTTGTTGATGACCGCCGCGATGATGGTTACCGGCTATGCCGTGGCGCGTCACCGCGGCTACGGCACCGAGCCGTTCCCGGGCTGGCAGGCGGTGGCGTTGCGCTTGTTCGGTGCATTGCCGGGATTGGGCCTGGTCGCGTTGATCTTCATCGGCATTCGCGCCGGTATCTTCACCGCGGTGGAGAGCGCCGCGATCGCGGTGGTGTACGCCTTGATCGTCACCGCCTTGCTCTATCGCCAGCTGCGCTGGGCCGAGTTCTTCGCCGCCGTCACGCATGCCGCGCGCACCACCGGCGTGATCCTGTTCGTGATCGCCACGGCCGCCGTGTTCGGCTGGTTGCTGGCGTATCTGCAGGTGCCGGCGGCGGCGGTGAAGTTCCTGCAGGCCATTGCCGACAGCAAGAACACCGTGTTGCTGATGATCGTGGTGATGCTGCTGTTACTGGGCATGTTCATGGACCTGGCACCGAAGATCCTGATCTGCACGCCGATCTTCCTGCCGGTGGTCAAGGCCTACGGCATCGACCCGATCCACTTCGGCCTGGTGATGGTGCTGGCCGGCGGTATCGGCCTGATTACCCCGCCGATCGGTTCGGTGCTGTTTATCGGCACCTCCATCGGGCAGATCACCATCGCCCAGAGCATGCGCACCATCTGGCCGTTCTGGCTGGCGGCGCTGTGCGTGCTGCTGATCGTGGCGTTCTTCCCCGAATTGTCGCTGTGGTTGCCACGCGCCCTGCGCGCCTGAGGATCTGAGCGACTGCGTGCGTGGCGGGCGCGGGTGAGCGGTACGCAGGTTCCTCGTCCGATCCCCTCTGCCGGTCAGACGCGATGCCTTGCGAGTCAGCAGGCATCGCTGCCGGCGGGAGAGTTCCGCCTCATCCGGTTAACCGGTGGTATTGCCCACCGGTCGCCGCAAAGCCCCGGTGTCCGGGGACCAGGAGTAAGCATGCGTGTGGGTAGCACTTCATCCCGATGGCGTTGGCTGGCGGCCGGCGGACTGTTGCTATACGCCGGTCTGAGCGCGGCGGCGGACTGGAAGCGCGGCATCGAACACCAGCGCATCGCCGACCAGGGCGATGGCATCTATCTCAATCCGGTGCTGGCCGGCGACCACCCCGACCCGTCGGTGCTCAAGGACGGGCAGGACTACTACCTCACGCTGTCCTCGTTCGATGCGTATCCCGGCCTGCCGATCTGGCATTCGCGCGATCTGGTCAACTGGCAGCCGCTGGGCCACGCCATCACCCGGAACGTCGGCGCGATCTGGGCGCCGGACCTCATCAAGCACGGCAAGCGCTACTACATCTACTTCCCGGCCCGGCACGGCGAGCAGGGTGAGCGCAGCAACTTCGTGGTCTGGGCCGATGACATCAACGGCCCGTGGAGCGCGCCGATCGACATTGGCCTGGGCAAGTACATCGACCCCGGCCATGCGGTGGGCGAAGACGGTAAGCGCTACCTGTTCCTGAGCGGCGGCGACTATGTGCAGCTGTCCGACGACGGCCTCAAGGTGGTCGGCACGCCCAAGCACGTCTACGACGGCTGGAAGTACCCGGAAAGCTGGGACGTGGAAGCCTATGCGCAGGAAGGCCCCAAGATCACCCGCCACAATGGCTGGTACTACATGACCACTGCGGTGGGCGGCACCGCCGGCCCACCGACCGGGCACATGGTCATCACCGCGCGCGCGCGCTCCATCCATGGTCCCTGGCAGAACGCGCCCAATAACCCGATCACCCGGACCCAGAGCGCCGACGAGCCATGGTGGTCGCGTGGCCACGCCACCCTGGTGGAAGGCACCGACCAGCGCTGGTGGATGCTTTACCACGGCTACGAAAACGGCTATTGGACGCTGGGCCGGCAGGCACTGCTGGACCCGATCGAATGGACGCCCGATGGCTGGTTCGTCGCCAAGGGTGGGGACCTGGGCAAGCCGTTGAAGAAGCCCAGCGGCCAGGCCCTGCCACACGGGCTGGCGTTGTCGGACGACTTCCGCGCCAGCACGCTCGGCCCGCAGTGGGCGTTCTTCAACCCGGCGGCCGACGAGGCCAGGCGCCTGCAGGTGGGTGACGGCGTGCTGCGGCTGCAGGGCAAGGGCCGCGCGCCGCGCGATGCCTCGCCGCTGACGGTGATCGCCACCGACCCGGCCTACCAGTTCGAGGTGCAGATGACCGTGGCACCGGGCGGGCAGGGCGGGGCGCTGCTGTTCTACAGCGACAAGCTCTACGCCGGGGTGGGCAGCAATGGCGAAAATTTCGTCATGCACCGCTACGGCGAGGAGCGCCCGGCCAAGCTGGCGCCCAGCCGCAATGGCGGCACGCTGTGGCTGCGGGTCACCAACAACCGCCACATCGTCACCCTCCACAGCAGCACCGACGGCAAGGCCTGGACCAAGTACCCGGTGCAGATGGAAGTGTCCGGTTACCACCACAACGTGGCCGGCAAGTTCCTGGCCCTGAAGCCGGCGCTGTATGCCGCAGGCGATGGTCAGGTGGAGTTCCGCAACTTCCGCTACCGCGCCCTGGACTGACCGTTCTGCAGTGCAGGGTATGCCGCCGCGATGCCTGCTGCGGCGCGCCTTGCACCACAGATCCGGGGCAGCGGCAGGCGTCGCTCAGGTCTGCCGGCCCCAGGGCCGGTAGAATCCAATCAACTTCACTGGTTGACCGCTATGCCCGCCCGCAAGATGCCTGAAGAGGGAATGCCCGGCCTGCCGAAGGGCAAGGTTGCCACGATCAACGACATCGCGCGGATGTCGGGCGTGTCGAAGAAGACCGTTTCGCGGATCATCAACAACTCGCCGCTGGTGCGGCAGGACACCCGCGAGAAGGTCGAGGCACTGATGCGCGAGGTTGGCTACGCGCCCGACCCATTGGCGCGGGGGTTGGCGTTCCGGCGCTCGTTCCTGATCGGCATGGTCTACGACAACCCCACCGCGCAGTACATCGTGGACATGCAGTACGGCGCGCTGGACGCGCTGCGCGGCTCCAGCTTCGAGCTGGTGGTGCACCCCTGCGACAGCCGCAGCCCCGGCTACATCGAAGGTGTGCGCCGCTTCGCCCAGGCGCAGAAGCTGCACGGGGTGATCCTGGTGCCGCGCGCCTCCGAAGACCAGGCGTTGGCCGACATGCTGGCAGAGATCGGCTGCCGCTATACCCGCATCGCCTCGGTCGCGCTGGACGCTACCTCGCAGACGGTCATCACCCACGACCGCGACGGCGCAGCAGAGGCCGCCGACTACCTGCTGTCGCTGGGCCACCGCGACATCGCCCTGGTCACCGGCCCCAGTGCCTACCGCTCCTCGATCGAACGCACCGCCGGCTTTGCCGACGCGCTGACCCGGCGCGGCATCGAGCTGCCGCCCGAGCGCATCGTGGAGGCCGGCTACACCTTCGAATCGGGCGTGGCCGCGGCCGAAAAGCTGCTGCTGGGCAAGAAGCGCCCCACCGCCATCTTCACCGGCAACGACGAAATGGCCGCCGGTATCTACAAGGTCGCCCTGCGCGCCGGCATCAACATCCCGCGCCAGCTGTCGGTGATCGGCTACGACGACAGCTCGCTGGCCTCGCGCCTGTGGCCGCCGCTGACCTCGGTGCGCCGCCACACCCGTGACACCGGGCGTACTGCGGCCGCCATGCTGATCCAGCCCGACAATGCCCCGCAGCTGCCCACCGCCAGCGTGCGCCCGCACCTGATCGTGCGCGACTCCTGCCAGCCGCCGGAGGATTGAGCACTGCGCCGTGCCGCGCCGGAAGATTGAGGGCCGCGCGCCACGGTGCCGGCCTTCCGCTCCACCTTGCAGGGCGTTGTGCCCGACAGGGTGGGAACAGCTGGTTCGATCGGCCAACAGCTTGCCCCCATCCGCCCTTCGGGCACCTTCCCCCGCAGGCGGGAGAAGGCAGTCCGCCGCTCGCTGCCGTGAAGCCCCTCTCCCGCCTGCGGGAGAGGGGTTGGGGTGAGGGTACCGCGGCAGACAACCATCTAAACTCAGTCATGAGCTGACGGAGGAGGCGCAGATGAGCTTCTCCCCGACCAACCAAACCGCGCACCCACACAGCACGCGCAGCCTCGCACCCTCATCCGGCGCTACGCGTCATCTTCTCCCGACGGGGGAAGAAGTTCCCATTCGGCCACAGCTCCATCTTGCACTGCGCAATGACACCGGTTAACCAGAGCCGTTAGACTAGTCGGGTGCAAGCACACGACCCCCGCTTGTCACTGGAGAGGCGCATATCCCTGTACCGCAAAATGCATTGCGCCACCCACCCCGATGCGATCGAGGGCGCCAGCAACGAGGATCCGTACGCCTTTACCCGGGCACTGGACGGCGAAACCCTGGATACACCGACCTGCACGCGCGCGCTGTCTGCCAGCTCACGTCATCACCGGCGGTCCCGCGCGGGGCTGCAACCGCAGGCACCTTGCCGCGCATCGCGCGGTTCACCCCTCACACCGTGATACACCCAGCAGGAGCGATAAGGTAATGAGCAATCCGTTCAGTCTCGAAGGCAAGGTCGCACTGGTCACCGGTGCCAATACCGGCCTGGGCCAGGGCATCGCGCTGGCATTGGCGCAGGCAGGTGCCGATATTGCCGCCGCCGGCATCCAGGCGCCCACCGAGACCGAGGAAAAGGTCAAGGCGCTGGGCCGCCGCTTCCTCGCCATCGAGGCCAACCTGGTCAGCATCGAGCCGGTGCAGCGCATCGTCGATAGCACCATCGCCGGCCTGGGCGGGCTGGATATCCTGGTCAACAACGCCGGCCTGATCCGTCGCACCGATGCGGTCGACTTCAGCGAGCAGGACTGGGACGACGTGCTCAACGTCAACCTGAAATCGGCGTTCTTCATGGCGCAGGCCGCCGGCCGCCACTTCATCGCCCAGGGGCGCGGCAAGATCATCAACATCGCTTCGATGCTGTCCTTCCAGGGCGGCATCCGCGTGCCGTCCTACACCGCCAGCAAGTCCGGTATCGCCGGTATCACCCGCCTGCTGGCCAACGAATGGGCCAGCAAGGGCGTGACCACCAATGCCATCGCGCCGGGCTACATGGCCACCGACAACACCGCCCAGCTGCGTGCCGACGCCGATCGCAACAAGTCCATCCTGGACCGCATCCCGGCCGCGCGCTGGGGCGTGCCGGCCGATTTGGGCGGCACGGCGGTGTTCCTGGCCAGCAGCGCTTCGGACTACGTCAACGGCGCCATCATCCCGGTCGACGGCGGCTGGCTGGCACGCTGAGCCAGATCGCACGACGATGATGCGTACCGTCCGACGCGCACGATCCCCGGTGTTTGCGAGGCCGCGTCCTTCTCCCGCAGGCGGGAGAAGGTGCCCGAAGGGCGGATGAGGGTAGTTACCCGACCGGAACCGCAATCGAAAACGCCTCGCCGCAGCACGCGAGCCTCCAGCCTTTCCCGCACCACGCTTCCCCAACCCAATCGGAGCATTTCCATGAAAATCGCACTCATGAACGAGTTTAGCCAGGCCGCCAAGAACCCGGTGATCCTGCAGCAGCTCAACGACGTCGCCAGTGAGCAGGGCCACACCGTCTTCAATGTCGGCATGGACGGCGACAACGACCACCGCCTGACCTACATCCACCTGGGCATCGCCGCCAGCCTGCTGCTGAACGCCAAGGCGGTGGACTTCGTGGTGGCCGGCTGCGGCACCGGACAGGGCGCGATGATGTCGTTGAACGCGCATCCGGGCGTGTTCTGCGGCTACTGCATCGAGCCGACCGATGCCTACCTGTTCGCCCAGGTCAACAACGGCAACGCGCTGGCGCTGGCGTTCGCCAAGGGCTACGGCTGGGGCGCGGAAATCAACGTGCGCTACATCTTCGAAAAGGCGTTCAGCGGCGAACGCGGCATGGGCTACCCGGCCGAGCGTCGCGAGTCGCAGGTTGCCAACGCCGGCATCCTGGCCCAGGTCAAGCAGGCCACCGCCAAGTCCTACCTCGACGGCTTGCGCGCCATCGACCCGGAGCTGGTCAAGCAGGCCATTGGCGGCGAGCGTTTCCAGCAGTGCTTCTTCGACAACGCGCAGGACGCGGAAATCCGCAGCTTCGTCGCCGGCCTGCTTGGCAAGAGCGAAGCCGCAGCTGCGTAACGGCTAAAGCCCCTCTCCCAATGGGAGAGGGGTTGGGGTGAGGGTACGGCGGAAGACAGTTGCTCCAAACGGAAAAGACGTGAGACGACTGTAAGGCGGTCCAGCATTTCCAGGACGCCCGCGCCCTCATCCGCCCTCCGGGCACCTTCTCCCAGAGGGAGAAGGAACAGCGCCGTGCACTTGCCACCTCCCCGGAGCCACCATGCCTCTGCTGCTCCTCGCCTTGCTGCTGCTCTGCACCGGCCTCGCTCAGGCCGCGCCCCACCGCATCTTCATCGCCGGCGATTCCACTGCCGCCGAGTACGGCGCGGAGCGTGCACCGCAGGCCGGCTGGGGACAACTGTTGCAGGACTGGTTCGACCCCGCGCAGTGGCAGGTGCACAACCATGCCAAGGGTGGCCGCAGCACCCGCAGCTTCATCGCTGAAGGGCGACTGGATGCCATCGCAAAAGAGCTGCAACGCGGCGACATCCTGCTGATCCAGTTCGGTCACAACGACGCCAAGCGCGAAGACCCCAGCCGCTACACCGATCCGAACACCGACTATGTGCAGTTGCTGCGCCGCTTTATTGCCACTGCGCGCGCCACCGGTGCCACCCCGATCCTGATCACCCCGGCCGCACGCCTGCTCTACGACTTCGGCGCGCTGCTCGACACGCACGGCCGTTACACCCTGGCCATGCAGCAGCTCGCCGCCGACGAGCGCGTGGGCCTGATCGATCTCAACGCCAGCTCCAGCGACTGGATTCGCGCGCTCGGCGAGCAGGCCGCCAAGCCGTATTTCCTGTTCGTGCCGGAAAAGAACATTGCCGATGGCACCCACTTCAGCCGCGCCGGTGCCACTGCCGTCGCCTGCCTGGTGGTGAACGGCTGGGTGCAGTTGCAACCAGCGCTCAAACCGCAGTTGCGCCGCGACGCCGATTGCGGTGCCGCGCCCGACACTGCCGCGCAACGCGCCGCACAGGCACATCCTTCGCTGGTGGTGCACGAACGCGACCTCGCCCGTCAACAACCCGGCCCGCACGGCGGTGCCGGTCCCACCACGGCGTATCCGTTCTTCGCCGACGCGCCCGGGCTGACGTTCGTGCTGCGCAAGCGCGTGTTGCACAAGGGCGCCGGCATCGGCCTGCACCTGCACGACAAGGACGAGATCTACTACATCGTCAGCGGCCGTGGCCTGTACGCGCTGGATGGCAAGCACTACCCAGTGGCGGCCGGTGATGCGCTGCTGACACGGCCGGGAAGCACGCATGCGCTGCAGCAGACCGGCGAGGAGGATCTGATCGTGCTGCTGGCGTACATGACCAAGCCAGCGCGCTGAGCCCTGTGTGTCGGTATTGGCTGCGCATGACTGGTGGTGTGCAGGTCACTGCCCGCTCGACGGCAGAGCGTGCTCGCCTTCGCAGCGGCGCCGCGTACAGTGCCGCCGGCAACGCGGTGTGGCCGCTCAGGCCTTGTCCACCCCGTAGTGCGCCAACCCCAGCCGCGCCAGATCGCCCACGCGGCGGTAATACACCTCTTCCCAGCCTTGCACGCGCTGGCGCTCGGTCTCGTTCATGGCATCGAGGATGTCTTCGATGCTGAGCAGGTCCGGGTTCTCTTCCAGGCGTTCGAACAGCATGCCCAGGCCTTCGATGGCCTGCCGCGTCTGCGCCGCGCCCATCGCCGCCAGGCCCTGCAATGCGGCGCTGCGGGTGGCTGCGTCCCAGCGATCGAAATAGCGCGCATAGCCGCTCTCGCTCATGTCTGCGTCCAGCCGTGCCAGTGCAATGAGCTCGCGCTCGCCCGGCGAGAGTGCATCCAGCCGTCCACGCAGGCTTGCCAGCTTGGCCTGCGCGCGTGCGGCGCGGCGGCGCCATAGCAGATCGGGCATGTTGAACAGGCCGTCCGCCGTGGGCGGCGCGATCGCCGGCCAGTTCACGCCGTAGCCGTCCTCGGTGAGCTGCCATTGCGCGCGCTGCGGCGGTGCGGCCCGCTGCAACAGGCGATGGGCCTGGATCGGCTCATCGATGCGCATGCCATTGGCCAGGGTGAACAGCAGGCGGGTGTCGTCCAGCTCCAGGCGCCGGATGCGCAGATGCGTCAGGTCCATTGGGCGAAGGCGATGTGGTCAGCCTTCGACCTTAGTGTGCGTTGGCGACGCTGTCGAGCCGGCGCGCCAGGCGCACGCTGCTGCCGCCTGCGTGCGCTGCGGTCGGGCGCAGGCTGGTTTGCGCCGCCGCATGTCATTGATCGCGCGTGGCCTCACACGTCGCCGTCGTGGCTCCAGCCTGCGCCGCTGCCGCGCTGGAACACCCGATCGCTGTCCAGCACATCGCCAGCCGGCACCTGCGCCTGCTGCGCCAGTGCGGCGTAGATGGGCGTGAAGTCCGGGCCGGTGGCGTCCATCAACTGCGCGAAGCTGTCGATGACGAAGTAAGTCTTCTGGAACGTGTCGATGCGGTAACGCGTGCGCATGATGCGCTGCAGGTCGAACCCGATGCGGTTGGGCGCGTCGGACTCCAGCGAATACAGCGACTCGCCCTTGGACGAGACGATGCCTGCACCGTAGATGCGCAGCCCTTGCGGGGTGTCGATCAGGCCAAATTCCACCGTGTACCAGTACAGGCGGGTCAGGTTCTGCAACGCCTCGGCGCCGATGCCATGCGCCTTGACCCCGCCGCGGCCATAGGCCTGCATGAAGTCGGCAAACACCGGGTTCATCAGCAGCGGCACATGCCCGAACAGGTCGTGGAAAAGGTCCGGTTCGGCGATGTAATCGATCTGGTCCGGGCGGCGGATCCACCAGGTCACCGGAAAGCGCTTGTTGGCCAGGTGATCGAAGAAATCCAGTTCCGGCAGCAGGCCTTCCACGCCCACCAGGGTCCAGCCGGTGGCCGCCTGCAACACGAGGTTGAGCGCATCGAAGCGCGGAATCTGCGTGTCGTCCATGCCCATGGCGTCCTGCGCCTGCAGGAATTCATCGCAGGCACGGCCCACCAGCAACTCGCGCTGGCGGCGGTACAGCGTGCCCCAGGTGGCGTGGTCGTCGCTGCTATAGCCGTCCCACGGCTGGCTGACCACGGCCGTGGTGTAGACCGGCACATAGCCCTTGTCGGTGAGCTGGTTTTCGACGCGGCGCGGGACGGTGTTCATGCGGACTCAAACTCCATGGCGGCAGTGTTCCACCTTAATCGGATCGCTGCGCAACAGGCTTGCGAATCTTGCGCAAATAACCCTACTGCACGCAAGATTCATGCGTCCCTTATTGCTGCTGCGCAACATATGAATCCATCCATCGCATTGGACCGCATTGATCTGCGGTTGCTTGCCCTGTTGCAGACGCAGGGGCGCAGCAGCAACGCCGAGCTGGCCGTGCAGGTGAATCTCTCCGCCTCGGCCTGCCTACGCCGTATCCAGCGGCTGGAGGCCGCCGGCATCATCGCCGGCTATGGCGCGCGGCTGGATGCGCGTGCACTGGGGCTGGGTCTGCAGGCCTTCGTGCGGGTGCAGCTGGAGCAGCACGGCCAGGCCGATATCGAGCTGTTCGCCGACGGCGTGCGTGGCTGGGACGAAGTGGTGGCCTGTTGGGCGCTGACTGGCGACATGGATTACCTGCTGCAGGTGCAGGTGCGCGATTTGGAGCATTTCTCGCGCTTCCTGCTCGACCGCCTGCTCAACGCCACCGGTGTCTCCGACGTCAATTCCAGCTTCGTGCTGCGCACGGTCAAGGCGCCGGAGGGATTGCCGCTGTCGCATCTGGGCTGATGCCGGTTGATCGGTAAGGCGTCGCGGCCGGGGCCGCTCCTACAGGAGCAGGGGTGCCGCGCGCTTCAACCGCCCGTGTAGGAGCGGCCCAGGCCGCGATGCTTTACCGAGTGATCCTGGCCTGGGCGCATCTCGCACGGCACCCGGTATTCCACCCGGCGGCAGCGGCCTCACGGCGCTACGCAGTCTTCGTCCTTGCCACGCAACTTGCTCCAGCGCGAGCGCTGTTCCAGGCAGCGCTGGTAGGCCTGTTGTTTTGCCGCGGCGGTCTGTTCGGCCGCGGTACGCACGGCGCTGCGGCGTGCGGCCTGCAACTGCGCGATCTTGGCGCGGATCTGCGGCATCGCCGCCATCGCCGCGCGCTCGCCTTCCAGGATCGCGGTGCCGCGCTGGTTGAAATCGGCCGAGCCGATATCGCTGACCTTGGGGCGGATCACCACGTCGGCGCGCTTGAGTTCGGCCTCGCCCAGGCGCTGGCCCATGATCGAGATCGACTGGTTCACCGTTCCCAGCAGATCGCCCGGGTTCTTGCCGCTGGCCTTGCTGGAGATATCCACCGCCACCACGAACTCGGCGCCAAGCTGGCGTGCCGCATCCACCGGTACCGGGCTGACCACGCCGCCGTCGACGAAGTGATAGTTGCCGATGGTCACCGGCTCGAACACGCCGGGAATGCTGCTGGACGCGCGCACCGCCTGGCCGGCATTACCGCGCACGAACACGATCCGTTCGCCGTCTTCCAGGCGCGTGGCCACCGCCGCGAACGGCTTGCGCAACGTCTCGATCGACTTGCCGCCGAGTTGCGCGTTGACGTAGTCCTGCAGCTTCTGCCCCTGCACCAGGCCACCGGACAACAGCCGCACATCGCGGATGCTGGTCTGGTCGAGCGCCACCGCCTTTTCCTGCATCTGGAACGCATCCATGCCGCTGGCATACAACGCACCGACCACGCTGCCGGCACTGGTGCCCGACACCACCACCGGCGCGAAACCGTTGGCTTCCAGCATCTTGATGACGCCGATATGCGCAAAGCCCTTGGTCGCGCCGCCGCCGAGCGCGATACCGATCTTCACCGGTTTGGGCGCGCCGGCCGTCGGCGCCTGCACCAGCGGTGCCGGCGCGGCCGCGCGCGGCTCGCCGCCGCAGGCCGCCAGCAGACCAAGCATGCACAACAGCGTGAGCGAACGGGGGCGGCGGAGCGCGGTCATGGCGGAAACGTATTGGGAAAGGCGAGGGAGAATACACGCGCTGCGAAAACGGCGGCTGATCTGGACGGGAGGCGTCCAGGCGGCGCCGATCGCGCTGGCGGGTGAGGAGCGTGCCCGCTTTTGCCCGCTGCCCTCACCCCAACCCTCTCCCGCAGGCGGGAGAGGGGGCAGAATGCGATGCCCTTCTCCCGCCTGCGGGGGAAGGTGCCCGAAGGGCGGATGGGGGAGGCCGTTCTCCTTGGCCAAAAGACAACCGACCCACCCCCAGGACCGCGCCGAACGGCGCCGCCACCCAAGCCTCAAAACCGGTTATCACCATCCAGCAGCCGCCCCAGACCCCCCAGCACCGAGCCTTCGCCGCGCTGCTGTCCGCCGCCCTGCGGCGCGGCCTGCAGCATGCGCCCGGCCATGCGCGAGAACGGCAGCGATTGCAGCCACACCTTGCCGGGGCCGGTGAGGGTCGCCAGGAACACGCCTTCGCCACCGAAGAACATGCTTTTCAGGCCGGCCACGCGGCGCACGTCCATGTCCACCCCGGCGTGATAGGCGACCACGCAGCCGGTATCCACGTCGATGCGCTCGCCCGGGCCCAGCGTGCGCTCCACCACGGTGCCACCGGCGTGCACGAACACCCAGCCGTCGCCTTCGAGCTTCTGCATGATGAAGCCCTCGCCACCGAACAGGCCGGTGAGGATCTTCTTCTGGAAGGCGATGCCCAGCGACACCCCGCGCGCGCCGGCCAGAAAGCTGTCCTTCTGGCAGATCAGCCGCCCGCCGTGCTCGGACAGGCGCAGCGCCAGCACCGTACCGGGGTAGGGCGCGGCGAACGCCACCTTGGCCTTGCCGCTGCCGGCATGGGTGAACACGGTGGTGAACAGACTCTCGCCGGTGACCACGCGCTTGCCGGCGGAGAGCAGTTTGCCCATCAAGCCGCTGCCACCGCTCTGGCCGGCATGCGAGCCGTCGCCGAATACGGTGTCCATCTGCACGGCCGCATCCTTGTACATCAGCGCGCCGGCCTCGGCGATCGCGCTTTCGCCGGGGTCCAGCTCCACTTCGACGAACTGCATGTCGTTGCCAACGATGCGGTAATCGATGGCGTCGGCAGTGCCGGTCGCGCCGGTCAGCGGTGGCGGGGCGCTGCCGCTGCTCTGCAACTCGGCCAATTGCCGGGCCGGGGTCCAGCCATCGAGTCCGTCGCGCCAGGCCAGCGCATCGGGTTGGCGCTGGGCATGCGCGCGTGCGCTGGCATCATCGAGCGGACCGATGCGGTCGGCCTGTCCGGGAACATGGAAATACCACTGGGCCATCGGGATGACTCCTGTCTATGTGTGTGCGGAGTCTAGCCTTGGCAGCGGCCACTGCGTCCCCTGTCCAAGGTCATGCGCTCAAGGTCATGCGCTCCCGCAGCGGACAGGTTTCGCTGGCCGCCGTGGGCTGCATGTGGTGCAGTGCGCCGACGTGCGTGCCGCCGTCGGCGACGGCGCCTACGTGCCGACCGTGGCCCAGTAACGCTCGCCATCGCGCTGCACCCGCACCGGGCCATCGAACACCGCCGACAGGCTGGCATCGGTCAGCACCGCCTCGCGGCTGCCATCGGCCACCACCTTGCCGGCGCGCAGCAGGACCACCCGCGCGATCTCCGGCACGATCTCTTCGATGTGGTGGGTCACCAGCACCAGTGTGATGCCTTGCTGGGCAAGGTGGCGCATGGTGTCGAGCAGGTGCTGACGCGCGACCAGATCCAGGCCGGTGGAGGGCTCGTCCAGCAACAGCGCCTGCGGGCGGTTGACCAACGCGCGGGCGATCAGCACGCGGCGCGTTTCGCCGGCCGACAATTCGGCGAACGGGCGGTTCAGCAGCGGCAAGGCGCGCGCCAGGGTCAGCGCTTCGCGTGCACGGGCACGCATGTCGTCGCTGATCTCGCGGTGCGGCGGCACCACGTAGCTGGCGAAGAAGCCGGACAGCACCGCGCTTTCCACATCCAGCCCCGGCATCTCGGCCAGGTTGACGCTCAGATCGCCTGTGACGATGCCCAGCTGCGCGCGCAACCGGTCCACCTGCCAGCGCGTCTGCCCCAGTACCTTCACCGCCGCCTGGCCGTCCCCGCGCGCTAGCGGATACAGCTCGCGGGTGATGAGCTTGATGAAGGACGACTTGCCACAGCCGTTGGGTCCAAGCAGGGCGGTGTGCTGCCCCAGCGCGATGCGCAAGGACACGCTATGCAGCACGCGAACCTGGCCGCGCATCACGCTTGCCTGGTCGAGTTCGATCAACGCGGGGGCGCTCGTATCGGTAGCAGCAGAGGAAGAAACACCAGCAGTCATACGCAACATCGGGCAGTGGCGGGAGAGGTGTGAACCGCGTTAGGAATGCGGGAACACCCTACGCAAGCGAAGGGTGAAGTTTGCCGCGATCGCCCCCATCATGTCTGTACCAACCAACGAGATGCCGCAGTGGAACTGCCGATGCTGCCCGACCCGATCATCGACTTCCTCACCTCCGGCGTGGCCGGCCTGGGTGCCTGGGGCATGCTGGCCGTGCTGCTGGTGGTCACCCAGCTCACCATCTTTGCGGTAACCCTGTACCTGCATCGCAGCCAGGCGCACCGCGGGGTGGATTTCCACCCGGTGCTGGCGCACTTCTTCCGGTTCTGGACCTGGCTCACCACCTCGATGATTACTCGCGAGTGGGTGGCGATCCATCGCAAGCACCACGCCAAGGTGGAAACCGACGAAGACCCGCACAGCCCGCAGACCAAGGGCATCGGCCAGGTGTTCTGGCGCGGCGTGGAGCTGTATCGGCAGGCGCGTGCCGAGCGCGCGGACATCGAGCAATACGGCAAGGGCGCGCCGTCGGACTGGATCGAACGGCATCTGTATACGCCGCACGCCAATGCCGGTCCGATCGCGCTCGCAGTCATCAACACAGTGCTGTTCGGCTTGCCCGGCATCGCGCTGTGGGCGATCCAGATGGCGTGGATCCCGTTCTGGGCCGCCGGCCTGGTCAACGGGCTGGGCCACTGGTGGGGTTATCGCAATTTCGAATCGGCCGACACCTCTACCAACCTCACGCCGTGGGCGCTGTGGATCGGCGGCGAAGAACTGCACAACAACCACCATGCCTTCCCCAGTTCGGCACGCTTCTCGATGCGGCGCTGGGAGCTGGATATCGGCTGGATCGCCATTGTCGGCCTGCAGGCGCTGGGCCTTGCCAAGGTGCTGCGGGTGGCGCCGTCGCTGGATATCCGCCCCAACATCGCCGTGCCCGATGCCGACACGCTCAAGGCCTTGTTGTCGCATCGCTTCCAGGCCATGACCGACTATCAGCGCAACGTGCTCAAGCCGGCACTGCGCGAGGAAGCCGCTGCCACCGGCGCCAAGCTGCGCGAATTGTTGCCGCGCCGCCTGCGCAAGGGTCTGGTCGACGATGGCCGCTGGCTGCAGCCGGATGCACGCGCGCAGCTGCAGGCCTGGGTGGCGCAGCGCCCACGCATGCGCACGTTGGTGGAGTATCGCGCGCGTCTGACCGCCGTGCTGGAAGCGCGCAGTCACGACGCCTCCGAACGGCTCAAGCAATTGCAGCAGTGGTGCCATGAAGCCGAAGCCAGCGGCAATGCCGCGCTGCAGGCCTATGCGGCACGGCTCAAGGGGTATGCGCTGAGTGGTGCGTAAGCGCAGTGGCACGCCGAGCAAATCGAGCGGACGCCTGCTGCTGGCGATGTGGCTTGTGTGCGCCGCTGCCGGCAGTGCGCATGCCCAGGTGCAGGACAGCCAGGAGTATCTCAAGCGCATGGACACCGATGGCGATGGCCGGGTCAGCCGCGACGAATATCTGGCCTGGATGAGCTACGCCTTCGATCAGCGTGATACCGATCACGATGGCGTGCTGCAGGGCGAGGAGTTGCCTGGCCGGCGCGGCAAGCCGATCACCCGCGCCGCGCATCGCGCCACCTTGATCGAACGCTTCGCGCGGCAGGATGCCAACGGCGACGGCTACCTGAGTGCACGCGAACTGCTGGCGCCGCCGCGCTGATGCGCGCCTTCGCGCTCGGCTGACGTCGTCTTCGGCACGCTCGAGCGCATGTTCACACTCGATCAGGTCAGCCGGCGCTACGGCCAGTCCCTTGCGCTCGACAACGTCAGCCTGGCGTTTGCCAGGGGCGTCACCACGGCGGTGATCGGGCCCAGTGGCGCCGGCAAGTCCAGCGTGTTGCGCCTGCTGGTTGGGCTGGAATGGCCCGACAGCGGCACGGTTGCCTTCGATGGCACGCCACTGCAACGCGAGCAGCTGCAGGCGCAGCGTCAGCGCATCGGCTACGTGATCCAGGAAGGCGGTCTGTTTCCGCACCTGGATGCGCGCAGCAATGTGGTGTTGCTGGCGCAGACGCTGGGCTGGACGCGCGCGCGCATCGACGCACGCGTGGAGACGTTGTGCGCGCTGTGCCAGCTGTCGCCGGAGTTGCTGGCGCGCTATCCGGCCCAGCTGTCGGGTGGGCAGCGCCAGCGCGTTGGCCTGATCCGCGCGTTGATGCTCGACCCACCGGCGCTGTTGCTGGACGAACCGCTGGGCGCGCTCGACCCCATCGTGCGCTACGACCTGCAGGCACAGATGCGCGCGCTGTTTGCCCAGCTCGGCAAGACCGTGGTGCTGGTCACCCACGATGTCGCCGAGGCGGCGTATCTGGCCGACACCCTGGTGCTGATGCGCGCCGGCCGCGTGGTGCAGCAGGGCAGTGCGCGCGCGCTGCTTGAGCACCCGGCCGACCCGTTCGTGCAGCGGTTTCTCAGTGCGCAGCGCAGCATCGGCGACGCCGCATGATCGCGCGTGCGGTGGTGGCGGTGCTGCTGTTGCTGTGCAGCCTGGGCGCACACGCCGCGCAAGTCAACGTGGGCTCGAAGAACTTCACCGAAGCGGTGATCCTGGGCGAAATCGCCACTGCCGCCGGCAAGCGCGATGGGGTGGATGTGCAACATCGCGCCCAGCTCGGCGGCACGCGCATCCTGTGGCGCGCGCTGGAAACCGGGCAGATCGATGCCTATGCTGAATACACCGGCACCCTGGCACAGGAACTGCTGCAACTCCCCAAGGCCAGCCACGCCGAGTTGCGCGCCGAACTGGACGCGCGCGGGTTGGCGATGACGCAGTCGCTCGGCTTTCAGAACACCTATGCGTTCGGCATGCGGCGCGAGCGCGCGCAGGCGTTGGGCATCACCACGTTGTCCGAACTGGCGCGCCACCCGGGCTTGAAGATCGGCCTCAGCAACGAATTCATGCAGCGCGCCGACGGCTGGCCGGGCGTGCGCGCCGCCTATGCCCTGCCGCAAACCGCCACCGGCCTGGATCACGACCTGGCCTATCGCGCGCTGCACAGCGGCGCGATCGAGGTCACCGATCTGTACAGCACCGATGCGGAGATTGCGTATTACACCCTGCAGGTGCTGCGCGACGACCGCCATTATTTTCCCGAGTACCAGGCTGTGTTCCTGTACCGCAAGGATCTGGCACAGCGTGCGCCGCAGATGCTGGAGACCTTGCAAGGCCTGCAGGGACGCATCGACGAAGCGGCCATGCAGCACCTCAATGCGCAGGTGAAGCTGGAGCGCAAGCCCGAATCTGCGGTGGCCGCGCAATGGCTGGGCGTGAAGCCTGTCTCGGACACCGCCTCGCGCACTAGCCGGCTATGGCGTTACACCCACGAGCATCTGGCACTGGTGGGCAGCTCGTTGGGGTTGGCATTGCTGATTGCCCTGCCATTGGGCGTGCTGGCGGCACGACGGCCACGGCTGGGCCAGCTGGTGCTGTCGCTGACCGGCGTACTGCAGACCTTGCCCTCACTGGCGGTATTTGTCTTCATGATTCCGCTGTTCGGTATCGGCGCCAAGCCGGCGATTGCGGCGCTGTTGCTGTATAGCCTGCTGCCGATCGTGCGCAACACGCATGCCGGGCTGACCTCGATCCCGCGCGAGCTGCACCAGAGCGCCGAGGCGATCGGCCTGCCGGCGTGGACGCGGCTGTGGCGCATCGAGTTGCCGTTGGCACGCCGCACGATCGTGGCCGGGATCCAGACTGCAGCGGTCATCAACGTCGGTACCGCCACGCTGGGCGCGCTGATCGGCGCGGGCGGCTATGGCCAGCCCATCCTCACCGGCATCCGCCTGGACGATATCGGCCTGATCCTGGAAGGGGCGGTGCCTGCCGCGCTGCTGGCGTTGCTGGTACAGGCCGTGTTCGGAGGACTGGAGCGCTGGGTCACGCCGCGCGGGCTGCGCATCCGCCAACCATCATGAACCCGTAGGAGCGGACCTGGCCGCGACCGGGCGTTTCCCGGCAATGCCGGTCGCGGCCGGGTCCGCTCCTACGGATGCTGATCTGGCAGCGCTGCGACCAGGCTGAGCAATGCATCTTCGGCAACACCGACATGCGGTGCGATACGGAGACGTCCATGCCGTCGCGTGCAGATCGCTTCAAGCTCGCCGAAGGTCTTCGCCACTGCATCCAACTGGCGTGCCGGCGGCTGCAGAGCCGTCAGATGCGGTGCATGCCAGAGCCCGTAGGAGCGGACCCGGCCGCGACCGGGCGTTTCCCGGCAATGCCGGTCGCGGCCGGGTCCGCTTCTACGGATGCTGATCTGGCAGCGCTGCAACCAGGCTGAGCAATGCATCTTCGGCAACACCGACATGCGGTGCGATACGGAGACGTCCATGCCGCCGCGTGCAGATCGCTCCAAGTTCGCCGAAGGTCTTCGCCACCGTTTCCAACTGCCATGCTGGCGGCTGCAGGGCCGTCAGATGCGGTGCGTGCCCCGCCGGGCACCAGCTGCCCAGCCCACGGGCCTGTAGGGCCGCATCCCACTGCGCGGTGAGCGCGCCCAGCGCCTGCCCGATGCGCACCGGCTGCCATGCACTGACCTGCTGCAGCGCCACCGTCGCCATCGCAATGCGCAACGGATCGGCAACGCCCCCTGCATCGAAGCGGCGCGCGCCGTCGCGATACTGCGGCGCTTGCGCACTCGGAAATTCCCAACTGCTGCCGGCATCACGGCCAAGCCAGTGTTCTTCGATCGGTACACCCTGCGCGCGCCAGTGCGGCGCCGCCCACAGCCAAGCCAAGCCCATCGGCCCCAGCAACCATTTGTGGCCGACACTGACCACGAACTCGGGCTTCCAGCGCGGCAGGTCGTTGGGCAACACGCCCAGGCTCTGGCTCAGGTCCAGCACCAGCGCCGCGCCGCGAGCCTGCAGCGCGGCGCTGATGCGGTCCAGATCCAGTTGTCGTCCATCCAGCCAATACGCCTGCGGCAGGCTGGCAATACGCAGCGCCGGAGTTTGGGCAATCGCCTGCAATACCGCATCGGTCAACACGGTGCCGGTGCTGGTCGGTACCGCCACGATCCGCCCACCCACCTCCGCACAGCGGCGTTGCCAGATCAGCAGGTTGGACGGGAATTGCCCCTCCAGTACCAGCACCGCGTCGCCGCGTTGCAGTGGCAGGTTGCGTGCGGCCGTGGCCAGGCCATGTGCGGCCGATGGCAGCAAGGCCACCGCGTCGGCATCGTGGTCGAACAGGCCGGCCGCAAGCGTGCGCAGCTGTTCGATCTGCTGCAGCCACGCATCGAAGGGCAATCGCCAGGGCGTGGCCAGTGCATCCACCGCCTGATGCGCTACCTGCTGCACCGCGCGCAACAACGGCCCGCGCGAAGCGGCGTCCAGGTAGACCAATTCATCGGGGAGCGCGAATGCCTGCTGGCGGTGTGCCCAATCCAGAGGGATGGGGAGCGGGCTGGACAACAAGGGCGATGACATGCCGACAGCTTACCGCTGACCGCCATCGCACCGACACGGCGCGTTCACGGGCGCTCCCCAAGCATATGACGATGCCTGCACCCTCACCCTTGCTGGTCGACCACCAGCACCAGCAGCGCCGCCTGTTGGAATGCTACGCGCAGACCCGCGCGCTCAGCGACCGCCTCGCCGCACCGCTGAGCGCCGAAGATGCCATGGTGCAGAGCATGCCCGATGCCAGCCCCAGCAAATGGCACCTGGCACATACCACCTGGTTTTTCGAACGGTTCGTACTGCAGGCCGACCCGGGCTACCGCGTGTTCGATCCGGCCTGGGATTTCCTGTTCAACAGCTACTACCAGAGCGTGGGCCCGATGCATGCACGCGCGCGCCGCGGCGTGTTGTCGCGACCGTCGTTGCAGCAGGTGCGCGACTATCGCGCGGCGGTGGATACGCAGATGCAGCAACGCCTGTGCGACGGCCTGCTGGATGCGCAGACTTGCACCATCGTGCAACTGGGCATCCAGCATGAGCAGCAACATCAGGAGCTGCTGCTGACCGATATCAAGCACGCGCTGTGGAGCAACCCGCTGCAGCCTGCCTATCGCAATACGCCTGCAGCGCCGCTGGTCGTCGGCAGCGCGGTGCGCTGGCATGCGCGCGAGGAGCAGATTGCACAGATCGGCGCGCCGGCCTGGCCGCACAGCGAGTGCTTCGCCTACGACAACGAGTCGCCACGTCACCGGGTGCTGGTCGGTACGCATGCGCTGGCCAGCCGTGTGGTCAGCAATGCCGAATTCCAGCAGTTCATCGACGACGGCGGCTACCGCAACGCTGGCGCCTGGCTCAGCGACGGCTGGGCGATGGTGCAGTCGCAGGGCTGGCAGCATCCGCTGTACTGGGATGCGCAGGGACGCGAGTTCACCCTGGACGGGTGGCGCATGCGCGATCCGCATGCGCCGGTCTGCCATCTGAGCCTGTTCGAGGCCGATGCCTTCGCGCGCTGGGCCGGAGCACGCCTGCCCACCGAAGCCGAGTGGGAACTGGCTGCTACAGGCGTGCCGGTGCAGGGCAACTTCGTCGAGAGCGATGCCTTGCATCCGCGCGGCGCGCAGGCTGTGGACACCGGCCTGCAGCAGTTGTTCGGCGATGTCTGGGAATGGACGGGCAGTGCGTATCTGCCGTATCCGGGCTTTGCGCCATGGCCGGGGTCGCTGGGCGAATACAACGGCAAATTCATGAACGCGCAATGGGTGCTTCGCGGCGGCAGTTGTGCCACGCCGGCCAGCCACATGCGCGCCAGTTACCGCAACTTTTTCCCCTCCGACGCGCGCTGGCAGTTTGCCGGTGTGCGCCTTGCCAAGGATCTGCCGTGAACGCTGCCGCCCATGCCATGCAACGCGCCCAGGCCGCGCTGACGGACCTGCGTCCGCAGCCGGACGACATCACCGCCGATGCGCTGGCCGGGCTGTCGCAAACGCCCAAGACCCTGCCCTCCAAGTATTTCTACGATGCGCGCGGCTCGCAGTTGTTCGAGGCCATTACCCGGCAGCCGGAGTATTACCTCACCAGCACCGAACTGAGCTTGCTGGACGCCAGCATGGGCGCGATCGCACAGGCCATCGGTGCCGGCGTGCACGTGGTGGAATACGGCAGCGGCAGCGGCCGCAAGACCGAGCTGCTGCTGCAAGGCCTGCGCGACGTGGTGGCCTACACCCCGCTGGAGATCTCGCGCACCGCGCTGCTGGAAAGCACCGCGCGGTTGGCCCAGCAGTTTCCGCAGATCCAGATGCTGCCGGTCTGCACCGACTTCACCAAGCCATTGCGGCTGCCCACCGCACAGCGCCCGGCGCGCCGGCATCTGGTGTTCTTCCCCGGCTCGACGTTGGGCAATTTCACCGACACTGCGGCTATTGCACTGATGGATGCAATGCGCCAGACCATGGGCAGCGACGGTTGCGCGTTGATCGGCATCGATCTGGACAAGGATGCCGACCTGATCGAAGCCGCCTACAACGACGCTGCCGGCGTCACTGCCGAGTTCACCTTGAACCTGCTGGCGCGGCTCAACCGCGAGATCGGCAGCGATTTCGATCTCGACGGTTTCCGCCACCACGCGGTGTATGCGCGCGAACGCGGCCGCATCGAAACCTTCCTCATCAGCCAGCGCGACCAGCGCGTGCAGGTGGGTGGACGGGAATTTACCTTTGCCAAAGGCGAGGCGATGCAGGTTGAATACAGCTACAAGTACACCGATGCGCGTTTCGCCGAGCTGGCCGCTGCGGCCGGGCTCAAGGTCACCCATGGCTGGAACGATGCCAAAGACTGGTTCGGTCTGCGTTTGCTGCGTCCGTTGTAAGCCGCAGGTGGTCAGCGAGCAGCGGCCGGCCGATGCGCAGATTGTCGCGGTCATGCGGCAGCTGCTCGCACAGCGGCGGCCGCAGCACTCCATCTGCCCTTCGGAGGTTGCGCGTGCATTGAGCGATGACGCGGCGGTGTGGCGTGCCTTGATGCCGCAGGTGCGCGCGGTGGCAGCCGAGGCGGCGGAGCAGGGCATCGTGCGGATCACCCAACAGGGGCAGCGCGTGGAGATTGCCACGCTGCGTGGGCCGATCCGATTGATGCGCGGGCCGCACTTCGATTGACGCTACGTGGATTGGATAAGCCACCTGCCGTGTGATCGCATCGAACCGATCAATCCGGCTGCAACAGCTTGCGCATGCGGCTGCATGCGTTGGCGATTTCCCCCACCAGAGCTTCCAGGATCGGGTGCGCGACGCCTTCCCGCGCAAGCGCAACAAGCAGTTCCTGCGCGCGATCTGGCATGTCGCTGGCGACCCGGTGCATCCATGCAAGGCACTCCGATGCGTCCAGGCGCAATGTGCTGGCGACCTGTACCCAGTCGCTCGGACGGATGTCCCACCAGCGATAATGGCTGCCCATCTTCATTGCCAGTTTGATCCGACGTCGCTGCAGCTGCGGGTACGGCAGAGCGCTGGAAATGTCGTAGAGCGGCGCCAGACGAACCTGCCCGCCCTGGCCGAGCAGCAGTGAATAGTTTTTCGCGTGTGCGTCGGTGCCGCCGATCAGATAATTGAAGGCCAGCGCCTGGAACAGGGTTTCGACGTCTTGCCGCGGCTGCGACGAGTGCGTCCATAAGAGCTGTGATATCGCCTCAACGCCAGGGCCGCCCTGGTTCTGATACTTGATCTGCGGCATCACTCCCAGCGCCTGGCAGATATCTTCCTGGTGGATGCGCAGCAGCGTTCCGTCGATCTGCAGACGATCGTAGCGCTCGACGCAAATGGCGGTCTCCTCGCCAAAGCGCAGCGCCTGGCAGGCCGCAGTCGGTAGCCCGATGCTGTTCGCCAGGCGCAGGCAGAACAGCTCGTTTTCGACGAACCCGTCGTATTCGCCGCTCGGTGGTTTGAGGATGTGCGTGGTCGGGATGCGTCCGGCCGGGATGGCCCACTGCCGCCCATCATGCAGCAAGGCAATCTTTGCCTGCGCGCCGGCCAGGCTGAACTGACCGACATCATCGACCTGACGTGCCGCGCCAATGTCGCGACGCAGTCTGCGCAGGCGCGTTTCCAGTTCGGCATCCGTCAGAACTTCGATGCTATCGCTGGCGCCGGACAGCACGTCCGCGAGCCGGTCTTCGGTGACGAATTGCACCGCCCCGGCACAGTCCTCACCAACGTGCGCCAACAGGGCAAGCGGGTTGCGCGGCGAGACCTGAAATCTGGAGGCCCAGCGTTGCACTGTCGTTTCGTTGTCGGGCAGCAAGCCCCACAACACCGCACCAACGGCCGCGGTTGGGTGATCTTCCCGGCTGAGGGGAAGATTCAATGAAAGCGGTAACGCGTTCTTCGATCGTTGCCAATCGCGTGTGTAGGCAAATAGCGGGCGGCCATGCGCGTCGGAGCTCAGATGACCGATCACCTGATCTCCAATCAACGTCAATAGCCTCATCGATCGTCCTTTTTCTTCGAGGCGGACGTGACGGCGGATTTTTTTGCTGTAGCAACGACCTTCGGTTCATCGAGCACCGAAAACTGCTTTTTCAAGACCCCGTGTGCTGGATGCCGCTTCTGGAATGTATCGATAGTCGAGTACGCGGTCTTGAATGCTTGTTGCGACAGGGCGGAGAACGACCTGGGGGTGGCGCTGTTGGATGGATGAGCAACGCCGGTGCCTGGCGGCAGGGTGCCGCGGTGACGTTCAAGGATTGCATCGAGATTGATCGATGCGGCGGGGATGGGGTCGAGCATTTCGCGCTCCTGCGCCTGAGCGGCGCCCGGGCTCAGCGCTAGCTGCAGTCCCAGCACGTGCAGCGCCCTGAGGATCAATTGCAGCTCGGCGCGCGGCTTGCCCTTCTCGATGTCGACGATCCACTGTCGGCTCACACCGATCTGCTTGGCAAGGCGAGCCTGATCCCAGCCAAGATGCTTGCGCCTTGCGCGGATGACGTTGCCGATATCGGAAGGGGTGCGTACGGTGTCCATGTAGCCGAATGTAAGCGATCGACGACACTGCCGCAATGTCGGCGATCGCTGACATTCAGACATGGAAATCAGCAGGCCTGCTGGAGTCACCGAACGATTACATGGGAGGGATGTCATCGATCGATGACATTACACCGCCTGCACCACATGTAACGCCCTCGGATTGCGCCACTGCACCAGTAACGCCGCCTCGCGCGCCTTGGCCTCGCGCAGGTGCGCATGCTTGATGTGGCCATAGCCGCGGATATGTTCGGGAATGCTGGCAATCTGCGCGGCCAGGCCCACGTTGTCGGCATCCAGGCGGTCCAGCAAACCCTCCACCGTTGCGAGGTAATCGGCGATGAGCGCCCGCTCGCCACGCCGCTCGGCGGTGTAGCCGAACACGTCCAGCCTGCTGCCGCGCAGGAACTTCAACCGTGCCAGCAGCTTGAAGGCGGTGAACATCCACGGCCCGTACTCGCGCTTGATGAGATTGCCCTGCGCATCCTTCTTTGCCAGCAACGGCGGCGCCAGATGGAAGCGCAGCGTGTAATCGCCTTCGAACTGCTGCTGCAGCCGACGCTGGAAGTCGCCGCGCGTGTACAGCCGCGCCACTTCGTATTCGTCCTTGTAGGCCATCAGCTTGAAGGCGTAACGGGCTACCGCTTCGGTCAGCGCGCTGCTGCCGGGCACGCGCTGTGCCTCGTGGCTGCGCACGCGTTCGACCAACGCGCGGTAGCGCTGCGCGTAGGCTGCATCCTGGTAGTCGGTCAGGAAGGCGATGCGACGCGCGATGGCGTCGTCCAGCGAGGGCGCCAGTTGTTCGTCATCGAGCGGGGCGGTCGGTGCATCAACGTCGCCGTGCAGCGTGCCGCCATCGGTTTGCGCCAACGCGCGCGGCGCACTCTGGCCGCTGAGGTCATGGTCTTCCCAACGGCCTGGCACGCGTGCCGCCGGCGTGTCGCCTTGCAGGTGCGCCGGTGCGCCCGAGCCGGGCAGGCCCGCAGCGCGCTGCACGGCCGGTAGATCCACTGCGGCCAGCCGGCCCCAGGCAAAGGCCTGCTGGTTCATCGCCACCGCCGCGCCATTGAGCTCGATCGCGCGCATCAGCGCCGCATGCGACAACGGCACCAGCCCATGCTGCCAGGCGTAGCCCAGCACGAACAGATTGCTGGCGATGGCATCGCCCAACAGGGCGGTGGCCAGTTGCGTGGCATCCAGCAGCAATGGATCGCGCCCACCCAGTGCGGTACGCACGCCGGCGATGATCTCGGCGGCGGGGAATTGCAGATCCGGCTGGGTGGTGAACGTGCCGGGCATCGCTTCGTAGGTGTTGAGCACCACCTCGGTGCGGCCATCGCGCACCTTGGACAGCGCCCAATAATCGTTGACCACCACCATGTCGCAGCCCAGCACCAGATCCGCTTCGCCGGCAGCGATGCGCACCGCGTGGATGTCGTCGGGCTGGCGGGCGATGCGGATATGCGTGGTCACCGCGCCGCCTTTCTGCGCCAGGCCGGTCTGGTCCAGCACGGTGGCGCCCTTGCCTTCCAGATGCCCGGCCATGCCCAGCAGCGCGCCGATGGTCACCACCCCGGTGCCGCCGACGCCGGTGATGAGGATGTTCCAGGGCTGTTCCAGCGCCGTGCGCTGCGGCGGTGCGGGCAGCGTCTCCAGCAACGCGCTGGCATCGCGTTGTTTGCCCTTGCGCGGTGCGCCGCCATGCACGGTGACAAAGCTCGGGCAAAAGCCCGAGACGCAGGAATAATCCTTGTTGCAGTTGGACTGGTCGATCTGGCGCTTGCGCCCGAATTCGGTGTCCTTCGGCAACACCGACACGCAAAAACTCTTCTCGCCGCAATCGCCGCAGCCTTCGCACACCAGCGAATTGATCATCACCCGCTTGGGCGGGTCGATGAGCTTGCCGCGTTTGCGACGACGCCGTTTTTCGGTGGCGCAGGTCTGGTCGAAGATCAGGATCGACACGCCCTTGACCGTGCGCAGGTGCTGCTGCACGGCATCCAGTTCACCACGATCGTGAAACGCGACCTCAGGCGGAAACAGGTCACGTCGCCGCGTCCATTTGCCGATGTCGTCGCTGACCACCGCAATCTCATGGATGCCTTCGGCGCGCAACTGATGCGCAATGTCGGGCACGCTGAGCGTGCCGTCCACCGGCTGCCCGCCGGTCATCGCCACCGCATCGTTGTAGAGGATCTTGTAGGTGATGTTGACGCCTGTGGCGACCGACTGCCGGATCGCCAGCGAGCCGCTATGGAAGTAGGTGCCATCGCCCAGGTTCTGGAACACGTGCGGGGTGTCGGTGAACGGTGCCTGCCCGGACCACGTGACGCCTTCGCCCCCCATATGGGTAAAGGTATCGGTGGCGCGATTCATCCACGTCACCATGTAGTGGCAACCGATGCCGCCCAGTGCACGCGAGCCTTCCGGCACCGCAGTGGAGGTGTTGTGCGGGCAGCCGGAGCAGTAATGCGGCACGCGCGGGAACTGCGCGCGGGGCAGCGCCATTTCCGCTTCCTTGGCATCCATCCAGCGCAACCGTTGCTCGATCGAATCGGTATTGATCGTGCTCGCTTGCAGCAGGCGCAGGATGCGCCTGCCGATCACCGCAGCGATGGTGGCCGGGGTCAGCTCGCCGGTGGAAGGCAGGATCCACGCGCCGTGCTCGTCGTACTTGCCGACGATGCTCGGCCGCGCGCCGGCGCTGGCCGGCCAGTTGTAGAACAGCTCCTTCATCTGCCGCTCGATGAAGGCCTTCTTTTCCTCCACCACCACGATGTCTTCCAGCCCGCGGGCAAACGCGCTGATGCCCACCGGTTCCAGCGGCCAGGTCATGCCGACCTTGTAGACGCGGATGCCGATCTGCGCACAGGCGTATGCATCCAGGCCCAGGTATTCCAGCGCCTGCAACACGTCCAGGTAGCTCTTGCCGGTGGTGACGATGCCCAGCCGGGCCTGTGGCGAATCCAGCACCACCTTGTCGATGCCGTTGGCACGGGCGAACGCCTGCGCGGCGGCCACTGCATAGCGATGCAGGCGCATCTCCTGGTCCACCGGCGGGTCTGGCCAGCGGATGCTCAAGCCCCCCGGTGGCAGCGCGAAGTCCTCCGGCAGCACGATGCTGCGCGCGAACGGGTTCACCTGCACCGAGGCGGACGATTCCACCGTCTCGGCGATGGTCTTGAAGCCGATCCAGCGGCCGGTGTAACGGCTCATCGCCCAGCCGAGCAGACCCATGTCCAGGATGTCCTGCACCCCGGCCGGGTTGAGGATGGGCATCATCGCGCTGACGAATTCGTCTTCCGAGCCATGGGGCAGGGTCGAACTGCGGCACGCGTGGTCGTCGGCGGCCAGCGCCAGCACGCCGCCGTAGGGGGAGGTGCCGGCGGCATTGCCGTGCTTGAACACGTCGCCGCTGCGGTCCACGCCCGGGCCCTTGCCGTACCACATGCCGTACACGCCCTGCACCTTGGCGCCGGGGAACAGGTTGGTCTGCTGGGTGCCCCACACCATGGTGGCGGCCAGGTCCTCGTTGAGGCCGGGGGCGAAGGTCACCCTGGCTGCGTCCAGATGCTTGCGTGCGCGCCACAGTTCCAGGTCCAACCCGCCCAGCGGGCTGCCGCGATACCCGCTGACGAAGCCGGCCGTGTCCAGCCCGGCGGCCTGATCGCGCAGCCGCTGCATCAGCGGCAGCCGCACCAGCGCCTGCACGCCCGACAGGTAGATGCGGCCGTCGGCACGCGTGTATTTGTGCTCCAGCGCGTAGTCCGCATCCACCCGGACGAGCTCCGGCATATTGGCAGCGTCTGGAGAGGAAAGTGCAGCGGTACTGGTCATGGCGTGCCCGGAAAGGGTGGCTGTGGAGCTGGGACGTCTCATCTGAAACTGCATGACCCGTCCGACGGCTCTAAAATGGCGACCGGAAGTGTAGCAGCCAGTCTTCACGCGCCTAGGCGGTGCACGGATGCATGCCCGTCGCGCTGCGGTTAGGATGGGAACGGGAACCATCGTTTGCTGTCAGGGGAAAACACGGTGAAAAGGAAATACGCATGGGCCGCACTGGTCCTGCTCGGGGGCGTGTGGTCGTTGGCGCAGGCACAAGGTCTGCCCAAGCCAAAAGAGTTCTATTTCGACGAAGACCGCGCCACGACCAAGCCGGTGGTGGCGGTGCAGGGACATGGCGACGCCGTTGTCGATCGCCTGGCCACGATCGTGCAGCGTGACGCACGTGCCGCCGAACCGCGCGCGCAGCTGGCCTCGCTGGCCTACGCTGGCGGGCGGACCCAGTTGGGCGATGAGCTTTACCAGGGCGCGTTGGCGCTGGTCTCCAGTGGCAGCCAGCAATACCGCGCCATCACCTGGAACTACGGCTGGGACCTGCTGCGTGCCGACAAGCCGGACCAGGCGCTGCAGCAGTGGGCCAATCTGGCCAACGGCCGCCCGGCTGCGCCGGAGTGGTTGCCTACTGCCGCCGCACTGGCGTTGTGGCGCGCCGGTCACAAGCAAGAGGCGACCGAGTGGTACGCCGCCGCCGTGCGCACCTGGCCGGACCGTTGGGGCAGCACCGCCAACTATGCCAGCCTGCTGCCGGACTGGCGCGAGGTCGATCGCACCGGCCTGGCGGAGGTGTTCGCGGCCTGGCAGGCCAATCCGCCGGCGTCGCCGTAACCGGCGCGCCGTGCGGGCAATGCCTGCGGTTGGCGTTGCCGCTGGCGACCAGCGAGATCTGCGGCGTGGCGGCAAGGGGCGTTGCCGCCACGCGCCGATCCGGGCGCGCCGCGCGTCGTGCGATGCTGTGGCCGGCTTTCTGACGGACACGATGTCGCCATGGCGGTGGATGCATTTGCGTTGATCCTGGCGATGCTGGGGCTGGGCCTGGTATTTGCACGGTGCAAGGTATTGCCGGACAGCAGCGCCGACGTGCTCAACCGCATCGTGCTGTCCATCTGCCTGCCGGCCTCGGTGCTGACCTATGTGCCGCGGCTGCGTCTGGATGCGTCGCTAGGCGGGTTGATCGCCACGCCCTGGCTGCTGACCGCGCTCATCGTGCCGTTGCTATGGGGCTGCAGCCGCCTGCTGCGCATCGGTCGCGCCCACTACGCCGCGCTGTTGATGTGCGTGGTGTTCACCAACTCCAGCTTCATCGGCTTTCCGATGGTGCGTGCGCTGCTTGGCGATCAAGCCCTGCCGTACGCGGTGGTCTACGACCAGTTCGGCACCTTCGTGCTGCTGTCCACGTTCGGCCTGTACGTCCTGGCGCGCTACAGCGGCGACACCCCACCCACCGCCAGGGTGATCGTGCAGCGGATGCTGCGATTCCCGCCATTGTGGGCGCTGCTGTTCGCGCTGACGCTGATGCCCGGGCAGCCACCGGGCTGGATCGGCGCCGGCCTGAAGAGCCTGGCCGATGCCATGCTGCCGCTGGTGATGCTGGCGGTGGGTTTCTCGCTGCAGCTGCGCCTGCCGGCCGAGGAGCTCAAGCCACTGGCGCTGGGCCTGGTGTTCAAGCTGGCGGTGATGCCGATCCTGGCGTTGCCGCTGTCCTGGGCGCTTGGCCTGCATGGGCTGATGCTGCAGACCACTGTGCTGGAGTCGGCCATGCCCAGCATGATTACCGCCGCTGCGCTGGCCATTTCGCATCGCCTGGCACCACGTCTGGCCGCAGCCATGGTCGGCTACAGCATCCTGCTGTCGTTGTTGACCCTGCCCGCGTGGGCCTGGCTGCTGGCGCAGCTGGCACGCTGACCTCAAGCGTCCCCATCCACGCTGGCACATCCGCGTTGCGGCCTCGTTCGCCAGGCGTTGCCGGCATGCCGGCGCGTTTAACGTTTTTCAACTACTTCCTCACCCGGCCGCGGTGTACGCTGCCTGCCAGCTCCCGGAAGCGAGGCGTGCATGAAGACAGTCCTGGTGGCCGCTTCCAAAGGCGGCGTCGGCAAGACCACGATCGCCACCAATCTGGCCGCACATGCGGCGTTGCAGGGCCAGCGCACCGTGCTGGCCGATGCCGACCCCCAGGGGTCGTCCACGCGCTGGGCGCAGCGCCGGGCCAGTCTGGAAAGCGCGGTCTTGCCGATCGATGCCACCAAACGCCGCAACTGGCAGGCCGCCGTGCCCGAGGGCACCGATTACCTGGTCATCGATGCCCCGGCCGGCGCCATGGCAGATGACCTGGGCGGTTTCCTGGACCATGTCGATGCCGTCGTGGTGCCGGTGTTGTCGTCGGCGCTGGATATCGAAGCGGTGGTGGGCTTCCTCAACACCCTGGCCAAGGTGCCGCGCGTGCATCAGCGCAAACTGCCGGTGGGGCTGGTGCTCAATCGCGCCCGTCCCTGGACCCAGACCTCGCAACAGGCCGCCGACATGATCGGCAGCTGGCCGTACCCGCTGGTGGCCCAGCTGCGCGATACCCAGGCCTATGTCGTCATGGCCGGCCTGGGGCGCAGTTTGTTCGACTACCGCTCGGCGCAGGTGCGCGACCATCAACAGGACTGGGAGCCACTGCTGAAGTGGCTCAAAAAGTCCTAGAACCGGAACGTTCCCAATGCGCGAATTGATCTTGTTGCGACATGCCCATGCCGAGCCGGCCGACACCGGCCAGGCCGACCTCGACCGCCCGCTGTCGCCGCACGGCATTGCCGAAGCCGAGGCCGCCGGGCGCTGGCTGCGCGAACAGCGGCTGGTGCCCGACCGGGTGCTGTGCTCGCCGGCCCGGCGCGCGCGCGAAACCCTGGAAGCGGTGCTCGAACTCACCGGCTACATCGAACAACGCCTGGACGAGCGCATCTACGAGGCAACCCCCGGCACCCTGGCCAGCCTGGTGGACGAACACCGCGACGCCGAGCGCCTGCTACTGGTCGGGCACAACCCGGGCCTGGAACGCCTGGCGGCGCTGATGCATAGCGGCCAGAGCGGTGACTACCGCGGCATGCCGACCGCCTCGATCGCGCTGCTGGCGCTTCCGCTGGAGGCCACCATCGAGCCGGGCATCGCCCGCCTGACCGCGTTCTGGTGGCCTTGATCGGTGTCACTGTCGCTGCGCTGGGTCGCCTGGCTGGCGCTGTGGGCCGCGTTGCCCTGCCTCGCGCAGCAGCAGGTGCATGTGATCGACCCGGCGCAATCGCGCTTCGGGTTCGAGATCAGGACCCGCTTCGGCATGAGGATCGAGGGCTTGTTTCCGCGTTTTCATGGTGAGGTGGTGGAGCTGGCCGACGGACGCGAACAGGTGCGTTTTCGGCTGGACGCCACCCAGGTGGAGATCCCCGGCAAGGACCGCTACACCGGCTGGATGCGCGGCGAGGATTTCTTCGACGTGGCCCGCTACCCGGTGGTGGAGTTCGAGTCGTTGCCCTACACCCGGGGCGTTGTCACGCAGGGGGGCGACATCCTCGGCAACCTGACCATCCGCGGAATCACCCACATGGAAACCCTGCATGTGGCGTCCGCGGAGTGCGCCCGGCCGGGCTATGATTGCGAGGTGATCAGCCGGGGTACGGTCCTGCGTGGACGTTATGGAATGAATGCGTGGCAGATGGCCCTGGGCGACAGGGTGACATTTATTTTGCGCGGGCGTCTGCAGGAGGCGCGGCGCCCGTGAAGTGGCTGTTGAAGGTCCTGGTGCTGGCAACGCTGTTGCTAGGCACCGGATGCGCGGGTCTGTCGAACATCGAACGCAACCGTGCCGCCGCCGTGGCCGCTGCCGCGCGCAGCACCGTGGTGGAGTGCACGCAGGCCAACCATTGCGCCCTGCCTTCGCCGTTGCGCACGCTGGGGGGCGATGCGATGAGCGCCTCCACGCCAAGCGCACCGCGCCACTACGCCACCATCGTCGACCATGGCGAAGAATCGTTGGTGGCCCGGCTCAACCTGATCCGCAGCGCTACCCGCAGCATCGACCTGCAGACCTATATCTTCGACAAGGACGACAGCGCGCGCATGGTGCTGGATGCCTTGACCGACGCCGCCAGGCGCGGGGTCAAGGTACGCATCCTGATCGATCAGCTTTCGGCGATCACCGACCTGCAGATTCTCGGTGCGCTGGCCGGCAGCCATGAAAACCTGCAGCTGCGCATCTACAACCCCACCTTCGGCAAGGTCAAGCTCAATTACTTCGACTACGTTGGCAGCGTGCTGTGCTGTTTCCGGCGCTTCAACCAGCGCATGCACAACAAGCTGCTGGTGGTGGACGACGTGCTGGGGGTGGTGGGCGGGCGCAATTACCAGGACGACTATTACGACTGGGACAGCGAATACAACTTCCGCGACCGCGACGTGATCCTGGCCGGACCGGAAGTGCGCGCCATGGCCGCCAACTTCGATGCGTTCTGGCGCGCGCGGCGCAGCATCCCGGTCGAACGACTGAACGATGTGGGCCGCTTGTTGCTGGAGCAGGGCGTGCCGCAGATGCCGCCGGCGCAGTTCCGCCGCCCGGACCGGGTGGCGCGGGTAGATCGCGAGGCGCGCGATCCGCAGTTCGTGCGCGATGCCTTCGTCACCCCGGCCATGCCGGTGCAACGCGTGCTGTACGTGGCCGACCTGCCGCAGAAGCATCGCAAGGACCACGCCGCCAAGGCGGTGTCCACCGCGCCGGAACTGGACAGCCTGATCGCCGGCGCGCAGCAGGAAGTGCTGTTGCAGACGCCGTACCTGGTGTTGTCCGACCAGGCGCAGGCGATCTTCCGCAGCCTGCGCGCCCGCCCGCAACCGCCGCGCATCGTGGTGTCCAGCAATAGCCTGGCGGCTACCGACAACCCCATCGTGTATGCGTTGTCGTACAAGTTCAAACGCCGCAACCTGCGCGAACTGGGCTTCAACGTCTACGAGTTCAAGCCGTTTCCGCTGGATGCACCGGTGGACTACGCCAACCTGGTGCCGGACCCGCTCAACCCGGCGTTGCAGACCAACGAAGACAGCCGCGACAACCGCCTGATCGGTGGCAGCGCGGCCGGCAATGCGATGCGTGGCAGCAGTGGCGGTGGGGCAGACAGAGCGCCAGCGAGCGCGCTGCGCGGCAGCAGCGGTGGCGGCCGGGCGCCCGGCGGCAGCGCGGTTGATCGCCGCGTGCTGCGGACCGAAACCCGGCCCTCGTTCCTGGGCACGCGTGCGGTCAACAAACCGCTGCCGGTGACCCGTGCCGGCGCACGCATGGGTCTGCACGCCAAATCGTTGGTGGTGGACCGCCGCATCGGCGTGATCGGCACGCACAACTTCGACCCGCGCAGCGAGAACTACAACACCGAGGCGGCGGTGGTGATCGACGATGTGCGCTTTGCGCAGGCGCTGGCGGCGAGCATCGAACGCGACATCAGCCCGGAGAATGCTTGGACGGTGGCGTCGCGCGAGAAGCCGCCGGTCCTCAGTGGTCTGAACTACAGCGTGGGCAAGATGTCCGAAGCGCTGCCGGTGCTGGATTTCTGGCCCTGGCGCTACGCTACCAACTACGAGTTCCAGCCCGGCCCGGGCTGCCCGTTCCCACTCAAGCGGCAGGACCCGCAATTCCGCCAGTGCTATGTGGCGGTCGGCGATTTCCCCGAGGTCAACGTGGGGCCGAAGTGGCTGCTGGTGCGCATGCTCACAGCGTTTGGCGCCGGCCTGGTGCCGATTCTCTGAGCACCCCGCTGCCGGGACGTGCAGCGGGCGCATGCAACGCTCCCGCCCGGTCTGTCACCGTCGTGGCAGTGCAGCGACCCGTCGCCGCCGTTGCATCCGGCCGCGGCACCGCAGATGCTGTTGCGATTCCCGATTCCCGATTCCCGATTCCCGATTCCCGATTCCCGATTCCCCATTCCCGATTCCCAGCCCATGATTTTTCGCGAACCCGTCGACCTCGCCGCCCTCAACGCCACCAGCCGCGACAGCCTGATCGCGCACCTGGGCATCGTGTTCACCGAGGTCGGCGACGACTGGCTGCGCGGCACCATGCCGGTGGACACGCGCACCCGGCAGCCCTATGGCCTGCTGCATGGTGGCGCTTCGGTGGTATTGGCCGAAACCCTGGGCAGCAGCGCCGGCAACCTGTGCGTGGACCTGCGCAGCCAGATCTGCGTGGGGCTGGAAATCAATGCCAATCACCTGCGGGCCGCCACCCAGGGCCTGGTCACTGGTACCGCGCGCGCGGTGCACGTCGGGCGCAGTACCCAGGTCTGGGACATCGTCATCGAGAATCCGGCCGGCAAACGGGTGTGCGTGTCGCGGCTGACCCTGGCGGTGGTGGCGCGCAACGATGGCTGAGCGCGTCCGCCAGGCGCATGGGTGGAACAGCGCCGTGCGCCACCGGCACTGCGCCGCCGCCAAGCTGCTGTCACAATAGCCGTGCCTCCTCCCCCTGCTACCGGTCCCGTTGGTCGAATGAGCGAGTCATCCCTGGACGCCACGCGCGATGCTGGCGGCGTGCTGCGCGCGTTGCGGTACCTGTACCGGGTGCCGGTGCTGCTGCTGCATCTGTGCATCTGCCTGCCGATCACCATGCTGTGCGTGGTGGCGCCGCCGCTGGCGCGCATCCGTACCGGCGCTGAGGACACCCTGGACGAGCGGATGATCCGCTGGTGGCAGGGCAACCTGATGCGCATCTTCGGCTTCCGCCTGCGCCGCGTCGGCACGCCGTTGCCTGGCGCCACCCTGTTCGTGGCCAACCACGTCAGCTGGGTGGATATCTCCATGCTGCACAGCCAGCGCGTGATGGGCTTCGTGGCCAAGCGCGAGATCGCCGGCTGGCCGCTGGTGGGCTGGCTGGCGGCCAAGGGCCAGACCATCTTCCATCAGCGCGGCAACACCGAATCGATGGGCGGGGTATTGCAGGAAATGCTGCAGCGCCTGCGCAGCGGCAAGCCGGTGGGCGTGTTTCCGGAAGGGCGCACCCGCGGCGGCACCGAAGTGGGCCCGTTCCATGCGCGCATCTTCCAGGCCTCGGTGGAAGCCGGCGTGCCGGTACAGCCGGTGGCGCTGCGCTACGGTGTGCGCGGCAATGCGCAGGCGGTGGTGGCCTTTGGCGAGCGCGAGAGTTTCTTTGCCAATATCGTGCGCCTGCTCGGTGAGCCGTCGCGGCTGGCGGAGGTGCATTTCCTGGAGCCGATCGGGGCATTGGACATCGAAGGGCGGCGTCGCCTGGCCGATACCTCGCGGCACCGCATCATCGCCGCGATGGAGTCCTGAGCCGGCAATGCAGGTGCGCATCGCCGCCATCGTCAAGCTGCCACCAGCAGGCCAGGCGTGCGCATGAACGCCTCCGACTACCAGCCGCCGCGCTGGCTGCGTAATCCGCATGTGCAATCGGTGCTGGGCAGCAGCGCCTTGCGCCGGTTGCGCAGCCGGCAGCTGCTGGCCGCCAGTGGCGCGGTCACCAGCGAACACATCCTCGATGGCGGCGACGGCGTGCGCCTGCAGGGCTGGCTGAGCGTGCCACCCGGCGATGCGCCGGTGCGCGGCACCGTGTTGTTGCTGCACGGGTGGGAAGGCAGCGCCGATTCGAACTACATGCGGCTGACCGCTGCGCGCCTGCTTGGCCTGGGCTACCAGGTGTTCCGGCTGAATTTCCGCGACCACGGCGGTACCCATCATCTCAACGTGGACCTGTTCCACTCCGACCGCATCGACGAGGTAGTCAACGCCGCAGGCGATCTGTGGCAGCGCTTTCCGTCGGCGCAGCTGCTGGCGGCCGGATATTCGCTGGGCGGCAATTTCGCGCTGCGGCTGGCCTTGCGTGCGCCGGCCGCCGGGTTGCCGCTGGCCGGCGTGGCGGCGGTGTGCCCGCTGTTGGACCCGGCCGCCACCATGACCCAGCTGGAAAAGGGCCCGCAGTTCTACGACTGGTATTTCCGCCGTAAATGGCGCGATTCGCTGCTGCGCAAGCGCGCCCTGTTTCCCGACCAGCATGGCTACGACGACGCCACCCTGGCACTGGACATGCGCGGCTTGATGGCCTGGCTGGCGGTGCAGCACACCGGCCATGGCTCGCTGGAAGCATATTTCGAGAGTTACTCGATCGCCGGCGAGCGGCTGGCGGGGTTGCAGGTGCCCGCAGCCATCCTGATGGCCCAGGACGACCCGGTGATTCCGTTCGAAGACTTCGCCGCCTGGCGCCTGCCGGCGCAGGCGCAGCTGGAGATCGCGCGCTGGGGCGGCCATTGCGGTTTTCTGGAAAACGCCCGTGGCGACGGCTTTGCCGAACGCTGGGTGGCCGAGCGGCTGGCTGCCACCCGGTAGGTCGGCGCCCCGCCGCGCATCGCTACAATAGCGGTTTGTCCGGGACACACCGCCGCCATGCAAGACGCCATTCTTCAAGCCCTGCGCCGCAATGCGGCCGACGATGCGGTGGCACTGGCCCGCGAATGGGTGACGGCCGCGCCGGACGCCGCACCGCCGCACCGCTGGCTCGGGCTGGCCCTGCAGCAGCAAGGTCAGCCGGCGCTGGCGCTGGCCAGCATCGACACCGCGCTGACGCTGGCCCCGGAAGACGCCGACCTGCACCTGCTGCGTGCCGGCCTGCTGCTGGCCGCGCGTGATCTGGCCGCGGCCGATGCCGCGCTGTCGCGCAGCACCGCGCTGGACCCCAATCAGTTCGATGCCTACGTGATGCAGGCGCATCTGGCGGTGGCGCGTGGCGATCTGGACGACGCCGAGCGGCTGAGCCGCACCGCCGCGCGTCTGGCGCCGGAGCACCCGCAGTTGCTGGCGGTCGACGGCGTGGTGGAGATGCGTCGGGGCCAGAGCGACCGCGCGCTGGCGCTGCTCACCCGCGCCGCCGAGCAATTGCCCGACGATGCGCGGGTGATGTTCGCACTGGGCTTTGCCTACCTGCAGAAGGAGCATTTCGCCTTCGCCGAGCGTGCGTTCGAACGCGTGGCGGAACTCAACCCACCCGGCACCGCGCTGCGCGCCTTCATTGCCCAACTGGCCCAGCAGCAGGGGCGCCTGGACGATGCGCTGACCGCGATGCAGGGCGTGCTGGCCCAGCCCGGCGGCGACATCCCGGCCATGCGCAGGCTTGCCGGCGAGATGGAATTGCAGGCCGGGCGCCCCGACCAGGCCGCCGCGCACCTACGCCTGGCGCTGGCGCACTGGCCGGCTGATCGCCGCACCCTGCATGCGCTGCTCACCGCCTGGGAGCGGCTGGGCGCGGTGGACGATGCGCGCGACACCCTGGACGCGGCGCTGGCCACTTCGGCCAATGCGCATGACCTGTGGCTGGCCCGACTGGCGGTGGAGCCGGTCGGCGGGCCGCAGGCGCAAGGCGTGATCGAGCGCTGGCTGCTGGCCATGCCCGAGCACCTGCCGGCGCTGGAAGCGCTGATGCGCGTGCACGACATGCAGGGCCATGCCGATGCAGCGGAAATGGTGGCGCGCCAGATCGTGGCGGTGGAACCGGGCCGCATCAGCGGCGAGCAGCGCATCGTCGAAGCCCTGCTGGCGCGGGACCCGGCGGCGGCGATCGCCTGCGTGCAATCGCTGATCGACTCCCTGCCGGCGCCGCAGCAGACCGTGTTGCGGCCCTGGCTGGGCAACGTGCAGGACCGCGCCGGGCAACCCGACGCGGCGCTGGCCACCTGGATGCAGTTCCAGCGCGAACAGGCCCCGCACCGGCTGCCGTTGCCGCCGTTGGCCGCCAGCCAGCCGATGCAGTGGCCGGCGCTGGGGACCATTCCCGACACCGTCACCGCGCGCCCGTTGTTCGTCTGGGGCGTGCCCGGCTCGCATGTCGAACGGCTGATCGCGGTGATGGACGCCGCCACCCCGCTGGTACGCGGCGATCGCTACGGCACCACCCCGCCGTCGGACGCATTGCAGAGCTACCGTACCGTCGAGCAACTGGCCTCCGGCGAGCTCGCGCCGATGGCGCTGGTGGAGGGCTGGAAGGCGCAGTTGCCGCGCCGCGCCATCGATGACGGCAATGTCATCGACTGGCTGCTGTGGTGGGACAACAGCCTACTGGGTGCGTTGCGCCCGCATCTGCCCGAGGGGCGCCTGGCGATCGCGCTGCGCGACCCGCGCGACATGCTGCTGGACTGGCTCTCGGCCGGGGCCCCGGCACCGCTGGCACTGCAATCGCCGCAGCAGGCCACCGACTGGCTGCTGGTGGCGCTGGAGCAATTGGCGGTGCTGCACGAACGCGACCTGTACCCGCACCGCATCCTTCGCCTGGATGGCATCGAGAACGACCCGCAGGGCATTTCCGACGCATTGCAGCAGGCGTTCGGGCTGAGCTTCCCGTTGATCGAACCACGCGGGCCGGCGCGGCTGGCAGCGGGCCGCTGGCGCGACTATCGCGGCGTGCTGGGCGATCAGTTCGATCAGCTTACGCTGATTGCGGTGCGCTTCGGCTACCCACAGGACTGACAACCCTGGAGCGGCCCCGGCCCTAACCGCGCATTGCCGTGTAGGAGCGGCCCAGGCCGCGATGGGGCACCACCGATATCGGTAACGCCCTCGCGGCCCGGGCCGCTCCTACAGATGTGCGCGGCTCCGCGTTTGCACTTGGTGCCGCACACTCCAAACCTCCGACCAACCCCGTAGGAGCGGCCCAGGCCGCGATGGGGCACCACCGATATCGGTAACGCCCTCGCGGCCCGGACCGCTCCTACAGATGTGCGCGGCTCCGCGTTTGCACTTGGTGCCGCTACACTCCAAACCTCCGACCAACCCCGTAGGAGCGGCCCCGGCCGCGATGGGGCATCACCGATATCGGTAATGCCCTCGCGGCCTGGGCCGCTCCTACAACTGCATGTGGCTCCGCGTTTGCACTTGGTGCCGCTACACTCCAAACCTCCGACCAACCCCGTAGGAGCGGCCCCGGCCGCGATGGGGCCCCACCGATATCGGTAACGCCCTCGCGGCCCGGGCCGCTCCTACGGGTGCGGGTACGCCGACGCACGCCGCTGCTTCCGCTGCTGCGCAGATCCAGGCACCCTGGGCGGCCCTGGATCCACGGAGACTCCGCATGCGTCTGACCAGCACCAGCATCGAAAACGGCAAGCCGATTGCGGTGGAATTCGCCGCCGGCACCCCGGACGGCTTCGCGCCCAACCGCAATCCGCACCTGGCCTGGCGCGATGCGCCCGCCGGCACGCGCGCGTTCGCGCTGCTGTGCCTGGACCCGGATGTGCCGACGGTGCCGGAGACGGTAGGGCGTCAGGATCTGCAGATCCCGGTTGAGCAGCCACGCACCGATTTCGTGCATTGGGCCATGGCCGATATCCCCGCCACCGTGCACGAGATTGCGCAAGGCAGTTGCAGCGACGGGTTCGTGGCCAAAGGCAAGCACCAACCAGCCCGTCCCGCAGGCGCGCGCCAGGGCCTGAATTCCTACACGCACTGGTTCGCCGGCAATCCCGACATGGCGGGCGACTACCTGGGCTACGACGGCCCATACCCACCGTTCAACGACCTGCGCCTGCACCGCTATTTCTTTCGCGTGTTCGCGCTGGATGTGGCGCAGCTGCCGCTGCCGACCCCGTTCAGCGCTGCCGACCTGCTGTCGGCGATGCAAGGCCACGTACTGGCCGAGGCCGCGCTGTATGGCACCTACACGCTGAATCCGGCGCTGCGCTGAGACCCGGCGCCAGCGCCTGCGCAGCTGCCCTGATCCGCAGCGTCGCTGCGGTCACGGCAGGGCCGCGTGACCGCCTCAGGCCACGGCCGGCAACCACAGCAGCAAGGCTGCGCCGAGCACGATGCGGTACACCGCAAACACGGTGAAGCGGTGCTGCTTGATGTAGCCCAGCAGCCACTTCACCACCATGAAGCCGGTGATGGTGGCGGCCACGAACGCCACCGCCACATCGGTCCAGTTCTCGCTGCCGACGCCGCCGTCCTTGTACATCTCCAGCAGCGCGTAGCCGCTGGCCGCGAACATGGTCGGGATGCCCACCATGAACACGAAATCCGCCGCCGCCGAGCGCCTGCTCAGGCCCAGCAGCATCGCCAGGAAGATTGCCGACGCCGAGCGCGAGGTGCCGGGAAACACGCCGGCCACCACCTGTGCCAGGCCCACGGCAATGGCCACCTTCCAGGTCACCACGTCGCGCTCGGGCAGCTTGCCGGCGAAATGCTCGGCCACCAGCATCCACACACCGCCGATCAGCAGTGCCCAGGCCACCGGATGGATGGATTCCGGCAGCTGCCAGCCGGCCTTGCGCACGATCAAGCCCACCACTGCGGTGACCAGGAAGGCCGCGCCGATCTTGAGCACGTAGTCGCGTTTGGCGCGCTCGCCCAGGCCGGTGGCCAGGGTCCACAGCTTCTGCCGCAGCGCCAGGCAGATGGCCAGGATGGCGCCGGCCTGGATGACAATGTTGAAGAAATCCGAGCGGCGTCCGAGCCATTGTTCGGCGATCAGCAGGTGGCCGGTGCTGGAGATCGGCAGGAATTCGGTAAGGCCTTCGAGAATGCCCAGCAACAGGGCGGAAATGAGGTCGGACATCGGGCGGGAGAGGAGTGCGGGGGAGGGCAAAGGATAGTGCATTGCCGCATGCACCATATCGGTGCAAGATGGAGTCGATTTGCACCACGGTGGTGTTTTCGCAGCTGCAGCGGTCTCGACCGAGGTCAGTAAAATCAACGACTTGTGAAGCGCGGTAGCTTGGCATGGTCCCTGCTGTAGTACCGCCCACGAGCCACTTCACTCCAATCCGAGGTTTCTTCCGATGTCCGTGGAAAATGTTGAAAAGCTGATCAAGGACAACAAGGTCGAGTTCGTCGACCTGCGCTTCGTCGATATGCGTGGCGTGCAGCAGCACGTGACCTTTCCGGCCAACATCATCGAGCCGGCGTTGTTCGAAGAAGGCAAGATGTTCGATGGCAGCTCGATCGCGGGTTGGAAGGGCATCAACGAGTCGGACATGGTGCTGCTGCCGGACGCCGGCACCGCCTACCTGGATCCGTTCTTCGCCGATCCGACCGTGGTGCTGACCTGCGACATCCTCGACCCGGCCACCATGCAGAGCTACGTGCGCGACCCGCGCGGGATTGCAAAACGCGCCGAGGCCTACCTGAAGTCCTCCGGCATCGCCGACCAGGCGTTCTTCGGTCCGGAGCCGGAATTCTTCATCTTCGATTCGGTGCGCTTTGCCAACGACATGGGCCACACCTTCTTCCAGGTGGGTTCTGAAGAAGCGGCCTGGAACACCGGCGCCAAGTACGACGGCGGCAACAGTGGCTACCGCCCGGGCGTGAAGGGCGGCTACTTCCCGGTCCCGCCGACCGACACCCTGCACGACCTGCGCGCGGAAATGATCAAGACCCTGGAGCAGGTCGGCATCGAGACCGAGGTGCACCACCACGAGGTGGCCACCGCCGGCCAGTGCGAGATCGGCACCAAGTTCTCCTCGCTGGTGCAGAAGGCCGACGAGCTGCTGACGATGAAGTACATCATCAAGAACGTTGCCTACCGCAACGGCAAGACCGCCACCTTCATGCCCAAGCCGATCGTCGGCGACAACGGTAGCGGCATGCACGTGCACCAGTCGCTGACCAAGGGCGGCACCAACCTGTTCTCCGGCGACGGCTACGGCGGCCTGTCGCAGCTGGCGCTGTGGTACATCGGCGGCATCTTCAAGCACGCCCGTGCCATCAACGCGTTCGCCAACTCCGGTACCAACAGCTACAAGCGCCTGGTGCCGGGCTTCGAAGCACCGGTGATGCTGGCCTATTCGGCGCGTAACCGCTCGGCTTCGTGCCGCATTCCGTGGGTCACCAATCCGAAGGCACGCCGTATCGAAATGCGCTTCCCCGATCCGTTGCAGTCCGGCTACCTGACTTTCACCGCGCTGATGATGGCCGGCCTGGACGGCATCAAGAACCAGATCGATCCGGGCGCACCCAGCGACAAGGACCTGTACGACCTGCCGCCGGAAGAAGAGAAGCTGATCCCGCAGGTCTGCTCCAGCCTGGACCAGGCACTGGAAGCGCTGGACCAGGACCGCGAGTTCCTCAAGGCCGGCGGCGTGATGAGCGACGACTTCATCGACGGCTACATCGCGCTGAAGATGCAGGAAGTCACCAAGTTCCGCGCGGCAACGCATCCGCTGGAATACCAGCTGTACTACGGCAACTGAGTTCCACCGCGGCGATGGTGCAGGCCCTCCCTCCCACCTGCACCATCGCCGCCCATTTCGACAACGCCACGGCGCTGCCGTGGCGTTGAGGGGTAAGCGAAAGCACACCGTTCGCGGCGCGCGGGCCTGACCTCTCCCACGCGGTGGATGCAGTGCATCGACCGAGGTCTGCGCGCTCTGCGAACGATTGGATGCCGGGGTTGGCATCCAGGTGAATGACACCGCCGGGCGGCGCAATGCCGGCCGGTTCCTTCCACCTTTCGGGGTATGCGCATGAAATTGATCACCGCCATCATCCGGCCGTTCAAGCTCGACGAGGTCCGCGAGGCCCTGTCCGCCGCTGGCGTGTCGGGTATCACCGTCACCGAGGTCAAGGGCTTCGGGCGCCAGAAGGGCCACACCGAGCTGTATCGCGGCGCCGAATACGTCGTGGACTTCCTGCCCAAGATCAAGATCGAAACCGTGGTGACCGACGACCGCCTGGACGCGGTGGTCGAGGCGATCCAGAACGCCGCCGGCACCGGCAAGATCGGCGACGGCAAGATCTTCGTCACCGCGATCGAGCAGGTGGTGCGCATCCGTACCGGCGAAATCGGCGCCGATGCGCTCTGAGTCCAACCCCCCCGGAGTCCGTATGAAGACAGCTCTTGTTGCCGGGTGGAAGGCCCGGTTCTACAGCGTGTGCATACTGATGCTGGTCAGCGCGCTGCTGGCGGGCGGCATGGGCAGCGCACACGCGCAGTCCGGTGCACAGATCACGCCGTTGCCCACCGAACCGGTCACCAGCGAACCGTTGCCGTCCGCGCAACCGCCCGCCGCACCGGTGGCGGCCGCCGAGGCCGCACCGGTGGTCAACAAGGGGGATGTCGCCTGGATGCTGACCTCCACGCTGTTGGTGCTGTTGATGGTGGTGCCGGGTCTGGCGTTGTTCTACGGCGGCATGGTGCGCGCCAAGAACGTGCTGTCGGTGTTGATCCAGGTCGCCACGGTGTTCTCGCTGTTGACCATCCTGTGGGTGGTGTACGGCTACAGCCTGGCGTTTTCCGGCGAAGGCGCGTGGATCGGCAATCTGGACAAGGCGCTGCTCAAGGGGGTCAGCATCGACACCTTGTCGGCCACTTTCACCAAGGGCGTGAGCCTGCCGGAATATGTGTTCGTTGCCTTCCAGGCCACCTTTGCCGGCATCACCGGCGCGCTGATCGTTGGCGCCTTCGCCGAACGCGCCAAGTTCGCTGCGGTGCTGCTGTTCTCGGTGATCTGGTTCACCTTCGGCTATCTGCCGCTGGCGCACATGGTCTGGGCTACCGGCGGTTATCTGTTCGGGCTGGGCGCGCTGGATTTTGCCGGCGGCACGGTGGTGCACATCAATGCCGGCATCGCCGGCCTGGTGGGTGCCTACTTCGTCGGCAAGCGGGCAGGGCTGGGGCGTGAGGCGATCAAGCCGCACAACGTGACCCTGACCTTCGTCGGCGCCTCGCTGTTGTGGGTGGGCTGGTTCGGCTTCAATGCCGGCTCCAACCTGGAAGCCAATGCCGGCGCGGCGCTGGCTTTCCTCAATACGCTGCTGGCCACGGCGGCGGCCATCCTGGGCTGGTCGTTGACCGAAAAGATCATCAAGGGTAAGTCCTCCGCCCTGGGCGTGGCCTCGGGCATGGTGGCCGGCCTGGTCGGCATCACTCCGGCCTGCGGCACCGTCGGTCCGTTCGGTGCGATCTTCATTGGTTTGGCGGCCGGCGTGCTGTGCGTCTGGGGCGTCACCGGCCTGAAGCGCCTGCTCGGTGCCGACGACAGCCTGGACGTGTTCGGCGTGCATGGCCTGGGCGGCATCATCGGGGCGATCCTGACCGGCGTGTTCTCGGCGGCCTCGCTGGGCGGCCAGAAGGGTGGCGACTACGACATCGTGCACCAGGTCGGTATCCAGGCCCTGGGCGTGGGCATCACCGTGGTGTGGATCGGCGTGGTGTCGGTGGTGGGCTTCCTGGTCGCCAGGCTGGTGTTCGGCCTGCGCGTGACCGAAGACGCCGAGCGCGAGGGCCTGGACATCACCTCGCACGGCGAAGCGGCGTACGAGTCCTGAGCATGACCGCCCGTGGCGCCACCGCTGCGGGCAGCGCAACCCGCCGACCGGCGCGGCCTGCGCCGGGTCGGCGTCTCCCTCGCCGGCTGGCGCGGGTCAACTGCCGAGGTGACTGCATGACCAGCCCCACGTCTGTCTTGGTCGGCGCGCAGATGCGCACGCGCGGTACCGGCCGTCGCCGCCGGGCGTCATCGTTTTCCATGCCGGCCAGATCCAGTGCGCCCTGCGCGCGGCCGGCAAGGGTTTGCACTAAATTGGTGCAATGGTGATGACCACCTCCACTCCGTCGCTCGACAGCCTGGGCACTCCGGTGGCCTGGGCCGATCGCGAGGGCCGCGTACTGGGCGTCAACCCGGCGTTCGCGCGCTGGCTCGGGGTCAGTGCCCGGCGGCTGGTCGATCAACCGCTGGCCGCCCTGGAAGTGCAGGGCGATGCGCTGGCGCGCTTCCTGCTCAACGACGAGCGCGACGTACTGCGCCTGCACCGGCTGGCGTTGGGCCTGCCCAACGACGCGCCGCGCTTTGCCGAAGGCTGGCTGTCGCGGCTGGACGACGGCGGCTGGTTGCTGGAGACCCATCCGGTCGATGAATTCCCTGCGCTCGATCCCACCCACGCCTTGCCCAATGCCCTGAGCGCTGCGCTCAAGGGCCTGGCGCACGAGCTGCGCAATCCGCTGGCCGGCCTGAAGGGCGCCGCTCAGCTGCTGGCGCGCCGCTCGGGCGGGCGCGACGAGGACGAGCGCGAGCTGATCGAGTTGATCGGCACCGAGATCGAGCGCCTCAACACCTTGCTCGAACGTCTGCTGTCGCCCTCGCCCTTGCGCCCGCACCAGGGCCTCAACATCCACGTCGTACTGGAACGGGTGCTGCGCCTGGCCGAGGCCGAGGGCGGATGGTCGGTGCAGGTGCAGCGCGACTACGACCCCAGCATTCCCGACATCCTCGGCGATGTGGACCGCCTGACACAGGCGGTGTGGAACCTGGTGCGCAACGCCTTCCAGGCCGGCGCCACCCGGGTGACGCTGCGTACCCGCGTCGAACACGGCCAGCGCATCCGCGACCGCGTGCATGCGATGTCGCTGCGGCTGGAGATCATCGACGACGGCGGCGGCGTGCCCGAAGAGCTGGCCGAGCACCTGTTCCTGCCGCTGGTCAGCGGCCGTGCCGAAGGCAGCGGGCTGGGCCTGGCGCTGGCCCAGCAGGTCTCGCGCGAACACCACGGCACGCTGACCTACCGCTCGCGTCCGGGCCATACCGTTTTCACCCTGTTGCTGCCCGAGCTGGCCGGCGATCACGACAAGGAGCATCTGCATGGCTGAGGCCGCCGCCGCATCCCACCACATCTGGGTGGTCGACGACGACCGTTCGGTCCGCTTCGTGCTGTCCACGGCATTGCGCGATGCCGGCTACGCCGTCGATGGCTTCGACAGCGCTGCCGCTGCGCTGCAGGCGCTGGCGATGCGTCCTACCCCGGACCTGCTGTTCACCGATGTGCGCATGCCCGGCGAAGACGGCCTGACCCTGCTGGACAAGCTCAAGTCCAAGCACCCGCAGCTGCCGGTGATCGTGATGTCGGCGTATACCGATGTCGCCAGCACCGCCGGCGCCTTCCGCGGCGGCGCGCATGAATTCCTGTCCAAACCATTCGACCTGGACGATGCGGTGGCACTGGCGGCGCGGGCGCTGCCCGACGCCGACGCCGACGTGCAGCCGGGCATCGCCACGGTGGTGGTCGAAGGCTCGGCATCGCTGATCGGCGACACCCCGGCGATGCAGGCCCTGTTCCGCGCCATCGGCCGGTTGGCGCTGGCGCCGTTGTCGGTACTCATCAACGGCGAGACCGGCACCGGCAAGGAACTGGTGGCCCGCGCGCTGCACAACGAATCGCCACGCGCACGCAAGCCGTTCGTCGCGCTCAATACCGCCGCCATTCCCGCCGAGCTGCTGGAAAGCGAATTGTTCGGCCACGAAACCGGCGCCTTCACCGGTGCCACCAAGCGCCATATCGGCCGCTTCGAACAGGCCGACGGCGGCACCTTGTTCCTGGACGAAATCGGCGACATGCCGTTGCCGTTGCAGACCCGTCTGCTGCGTGTATTGGCAGAGAACGAATTCTTTCGCGTGGGCGGGCGCGAGTTGATCCGCGTGGACGTGCGCGTGATCGCCGCCACCCATCAGGATCTGGAAGCGCTGGTCGAACAGGGCCGCTTTCGTGCCGACCTGCTGCACCGCCTGGACGTGGTGCGCCTGCAACTGCCGCCGTTGCGCGAACGCCGCGGCGATATCGCGCAGCTGGCCGAGAACTTCCTGGCCATGGCCGGGCGCAAGCTCGACATGCTGCCCAAGCGGCTGTCGGCTTCCGCGCTGGAAGCACTGCGCCGCTACGACTGGCCCGGCAATGTGCGCGAACTGGAAAACGTCTGCTGGCGGTTGGCCGCGTTGGCCACTGCCGACATCATCGATGTGCTGGACGTGGATGCCGCACTCACGCGTGGCGGCCGCCGTGCGGCACGCGGCGAAGGCCAGTGGGACGAGTTGCTCTCCAGCTGGGCCGCACAGCGCCTGGGTGAAGGTGCGCAAGGCCTGCACGCCGAAGCCCGCGAACGCCTGGACAAGACCCTGCTCGAAGCCGCCCTGCAACTCACCCAGGGCCGCCGCGCCGAAGCCGCCGCCCGCCTGGGCCTTGGCCGCAACACGGTCACCCGCAAACTCGGGCCAGGGCGCAAACGCCGCTGATGTGCCCGTACGCGGAGTCGAGCCCCTCTCCCGCCTGCAGGAGAGGGGGTAGGTTGCTTTCGCGCATATCCCGGCCCGCGACACCTCCCCCGTAAACTCGTGGGCTGCCCGTGGGCGCATTTCATGACCCGTGAACACGCGCCCGCATAGGTTCCCAATCAGATCAGGAGAACAGCTCGATGCGTTATCGCTCGTCCACGCTCGTTGCCGCTACCGCGCTGGCGCTGGCTGCCTGCAGCAGCACGCCACCACCGCCGAAGGCACCGCCACCGCCGGCAGCGCGGGTAGTGCCCGCGCGCCCGGTGCAGCAGGCCGACGCCGCGCTGGCTTCGGCATCGGGCAGTCTGGTCAGCGGCCGGGTGGTGCTGGTGCCTGCGTTGCAGGGCATCCGCATCACCGGCACCGTCGGTGGGCTACGTGCCGGCGCGGTGGCCGGCTTTCATGTGCATGAGCGCGGTGATTGCAGCGCGGCCGATGCCAGCAGTGCCGGTGTGCATTTCAATCCCGCCGGGGCGCCGCACGGGCGGGCCGGCAACGGCGCGCATCACCTGGGCGACATGGACAACCTGCGTGCCGATGCCGAGGGCGTCGCGCATCTGGACATGATCGTGTCGGGCATCAGCCTGGGCGACGGCGCGCCCAACGACGTGGTCGGCAAGGCGCTCATCGTGCATGCCGATGCCGACGATGACCGCAGCCAGCCCAGCGGCAATGCCGGTGCACGGCTGGCGTGCGGCGTCATTCGCGTCACTCAGTGGCGTACCCCCCCTTCGCAGCCCTGAGTCGGGGCATCCATGGCCGCGTTTGCGGTCTCTACAGGAGCTTTCCATGCGCATTCTTCCCACTACGTTGTTTCTGGCCACTGCTCTGGCATTGACCGCCTGCAAGCGCGAAGCGCCGGCACCGGCCGATCCCGCGCCCGCGCCGCAGGCCGGTACGCCGGCCGAAGCGGCGCATGGTGGCGAGCATGCCGCCTCCATGGTCACCGAAGCGGCGGCCACCACCACGGCCACCGCCGAGCTCAAGCCGACCAAGGGCAATGAGGTCAAAGGCACGGTGACCTTCAAGACCGTGGACGGCGCGCTGCGCGTTACCGGTCAGCTCAGCGGGCTCAAGCCCAACAGCGAACACGGCTTCCATATCCACGAAAAAGGCGACTGCAGCGCGCCGGACGGCAGCAGTGCCGGCGGCCACTTCAACCCTGCCCAGTCCGATCACGGCAATGTCAGCGCCGACCCGCATCATGCCGGCGACATGCCCAACATCACCGCCGATGCGCAGGGCAACGCCAGCATCGACGCCCCGGTGTCGAACAACGTCAATCTCGGCAAGGCCGACCAGTTCGATATCGCAGGGCACGCCGTGATCGTGCATGCCGATCCGGATGACTACAAAACCCAGCCCACCGGCAATGCCGGCGGCCGTCTGGCCTGCGGCGTGATTACCACCGACAACGCACAGGCAGCCACCAGGTAAACGCATGGCTTGCGTTGCGTCGCGGTCCATACTGCGGCGCATTTCGGTCGCCATCACCGCGATCGTGGAATTCGCACCCGGTGCTGTATTGCGTCCACCACTGATAGGATGGGCAGGGGCAATTGAAAATAGAGCGCTAGTCGCTGCGGATCATGGACTTTCCCGCATAGAATGCCTGTGCAGCATCCTTACAGATCTCCTCATAAAACGCATCGGCGTCCTCGGTGGTGTAGCCGGCGCCGACGAAGGATCCGCGTGCGATCTCATGCAGCGAATGCCGGATGCTGCTGGCATCGTCGTATACGGCATTAAGACAGGCAACCACGGTCCCGACATCCTGTTGCGAAAGGCGCGGCTCGCCGCTCATCAAGCGTGCGTGGTTAATGCACGCAACGGCATTTGCACTGGTGAACGAGTCGCCCAAGCCGGAGCAGTCTTCAAAGCCGGTACCGTCCGCTCTGAGTTTGAAGTGCGCAATTGGCAGGCCTTCCATGTTCTTCTGTTTTGTCATCTCCATGAAATCCGCAAGCGCCTCGGGTTGATCCCGCAGGCGCCTGGACTGAATCTTCGTTTCCAGTTTCTGCAATAACGGCCCGGCGATGCTGGTGTTTCTTTTCAGGGCACTGATGGACGGATCTTCGAACATCAAGGTCGCATCGATCCTGTCGGTTTGCTTCTGAGACAGCAGCCCGTTGGCGATCAGGGTCTTCATGATGACCTTCTCAGGGTGACCCCAATGCTCGTCGGCAGCATAGACCTGCCGGAAGTTCAGGATTGCCTGGCCGGCGGCGTGCTGTGCTTGCCTGCTGAGCGTATCATTGCCGCCCAATGCGCGTTGAAGCGACTCCATGCATTGTTTGAGAGACCGCGCCTTGGCGCTCTGCGAAGCCTGTATGAAGTGCTGCACGCCGCGGTTGATGAAGGGTTGGGTGATGGAGCGCGAGGTATAACCGCTTGCTCCGGTTTGGGGGTTGGCGACGCCGGCCAGCGAGTATTTGTTTTTCCCGTCGTACAGCGGACTCTTGCTCAGGTCCGGATCTGCCGGGACGTTCGCAGGCGCATACTTGGCGATGCACTCCTGCTTGATCCGCTCGCCCTTGAGACAGGAGAGGTTGGTCAGCAGCGATTCCCGTGCAGTTTCGGTGTCGAACAGATGACCGACATGGACTTTGGTCGCCGCGCGGTAGTCGCTCATGGTGGCGAACTGGTTGGACCCGCAGGTCTTGATCGGTACGAAAGGACGACAATGGGATGCGCGCTCTTCTTCGGTAGCGCTGTGGTATCGCGCGTGATACTTCTCAGCTTTTGCACATGCCTTTTCCAGTCGATCATTGCCGGTAAACCCGGCTTTGCCATCGACCAACGTGGTCGTGGACAAGAAAAAGTTATCTGCAACATAACCGGCACCCGCTATTCCCAGCGCGTATTTGGCGGCCCGAGATGCCCAGTGTTTGCCGCGCCCGCCGTTTTCCTGGCGTGGGCCTTCTTGCGCTGCTTGCCCGGCTTTTCGTGCGGGCAAGCCCCCCAGCAAGCCGGTCGTTTGGTTGGTGCCCAGCGATGTGAGCGACGGCGCAGAGGGGGAGTGCGTTGGCGAGGGGTCGGAGGCAAGAAGTCGTTGAATGGTGGCCAATGGTTGCGCGGGCTTGGTGCGCATGGATGTGTCCTCTCAAGTGTAGGATGGAGACCAGCTGTTCCAATTGAGTCGAGACTCCGCGAAGCATGGCAGCGAAAGACCGTTACTTGCGTAACATGAGTGTCGCTATGTGTGGCTGCGTGGTTGATTTGCACTCACCCATCAGCAGAAAGCGGGTGCCGGTCAGCTTGCGATTTCGTCATGGTTTGGTTTGTTGTCCGCGTCGATGCGGACTGCTGCACCTGCTTCAATGTGCCGGCAGGCAATGTCGATGCTGCACGCAATATTCATAGCAGCAGCCGAATTTTGAGCGTGGCGGCCTGTGGTCTGTTTCCGTCCAATCGCGCAACGACTATGCCTGTTGCCTAAGGGTGCGTCCATTTCGACCGCGAAGACGTGATGTCATAAACGAGCAAGTGCGCTGAGGGGCATCTTGCGCATCCGGTCGAGCGATGCGCTGTGGTATGGCAGAGCCACGCATGTGTGATATCGACCACGGTATGCAGGTAGGGGGATCGAGGATCAGGATGGGGATTGCCCATCTGGAAATCGTTCGACACCCTAAGCTTCGCTGACAAATCACTGTGCGGCCGCCAGGCGGGCGCGGCCAGTGCTCGGAGTTGATAGGTACCGCGCATACACTCCGCTTCCTGCGCGCCGTGTGCACCCACCCTGATGATTGCTCGCTACGGTTTACCAGTCGCACTGAGGCCGGCACGCGTCGAAACGCCGCTCGATGCGATCCAATCACTGCGCAGATGATCGCCAAGGGTGTGCTACTGATGCAACCACTCAACCGTTCGGCCAGGGCTCAGACCTCGTCCCGGTGCGGTCTTAGATGGGCGCGTTGCAGGTCTGCAAATGCACTTCCCCGCAGGCACGGCGTCGGTGGCAATCGCCAGCCCGTCATCCCTGCATCCCTGGCCGGTCCCAGCCACGACGTCGGCCATGCCGGCGCTCCGCTGCATCGGTTGCCCCAGCAACCGTGCATGGGAGGCGCAGGCACGCCTTACATGGTCTACATACAGCCCCGTCGTCTCCACGGTCACCCATGCGGGAGCGTTCGAGTCGGCTGACGAGCTTATGCAGCTAGCGCCTGCCGCGGATCCTGTCCAGGCTCCACATGCACATACAGCACCGGCAGCCCGTGGGCGTCCAGCACCGCGGCCATCTGCCGCTGGCGCGAGAGGAATTGTTCGTAGACACCGCGCAGGCGCTCGCAGTGCGCGCGATCGTGTGCGTAGTAATCGCACCAGCCGGCCGGATCGAACAGTGCAATGCGCACTTCGCTCTCGACATAGCGCAGCAGCGGCTCCGGTGCCTGGTCCAGCCACTCCTCGCTGGTTGGGGCGAGCAGCGCCGCTTCCAGCAGCGGCCACAGCGGCGCCAGGCCCTGGTTGTCGTACTGCATCGAGATCATCGCTGCCAGATCGTGCGCAGTGAGGTAGCGGGCGTGTTCGATCCGCGCGCCAAAGCTCTCCTGCGCCAGCAGCGCGGTATCGGCCTGGGCCATGCCCTGGGCCAGCAGCACCTCTTCCATCGCATCGGCCACGGTGGCCACGCGCTGCGCATCGCCGGTGAGCAGGAACGGCAGCACGCGCAGCCCGCCGCCGGTGAGTTGCGCATCGGCCTGGAACGGCAACGGAATCTCGCCGTGCGCATCGGCGCCGAAGGCCAGCACGCGCGGGCCCTGGTCGCGGCCCGGCGCGCGGGCATGCAGCTCTTCCAAGCGGCGGTGCAGCGGCCAGCCCGGCCGCAGCACTTCGGCCGGGTCGAAATGCGCCATGGCCACGCTGAGTTCGAGTTCCCGGACCTCGGGGATCCATTGCGCCAGGTCGCGGCCGATGCGTTCGGCCAGCATGCCGGCCTGCTCGGGCGCCAATGCGCCGTGCTCGGGCGCGCTTCCACCGGTCAATTCCAGTGCCAATACACCCATGGCGGTCACGCCGTGTTCGGTCTTGCTCATGATTCGCGGTTGGCCCATCACGGGGTCGAAGCTACACTGCAACCATTATGCCTGCCGGCCCTGTGCAGGCCATGTCCCCGAGTCTTCCATGCCAGGTCAGCCGATGCCCGCAGCCCGTCCCGTCGCCATCCTGGGTGGCGTCCGTATCCCGTTCTGTCGCCAGAACACCGCCTATGCGGACGTGGGCAACCTGGGCATGTCGGTGCGCACGCTGGGCGCGCTGGTCGAGCGCTTTGGGCTGCACGGCCAGCAGCTGGGCGAAGTGGCGATGGGCGCGGTCATCAAGCATTCGTCGGACTGGAACCTGGCGCGCGAGGCCGCGTTGTCGTCCGGGCTGTCGCCGCTGACCCCGGGCCTGACCTTGCAGCGTGCCTGCGGCACCAGCCTGGATTCGGTCATCACCATCGCCAACAAGATCGCGTTGGGCCAGATCGATTCGGGCATTGGCGGCGGCTCGGACACCACCTCCGAAGTGCCGATCGTCTATGGCAAGAAGCTGCGCGCACGCCTGATGGCTGCCAATCGTGCCAAGGCCACTGGCGACAAGCTCAGGACGCTGCTGCGCGGTTTCAAGCTGGCCGAACTCAAGCCCGAGTTCCCCGGCGTGGCCGAGCCGCGCACCGGTAAGCGCATGGGCGACCACTGCGAGGACATGGCCAAGCAGTGGAACATCTCGCGCGATTCGCAGGACGAATGGGCGGTGGCCTCGCACCACAAGCTGGCCGCAGCCTATGAGCGCGGTTTCTTCGACGGCTTGATCGCGCCGTTTCGCGGCGTCTCGCGCGACAACATCCTGCGTGCGGACACCTCGTTGGAAAAACTCGCCACGTTGCGCCCGGCGTTCGACAAGACGTCCGGTCGCGGCACCCTGACCGCCGCCAATTCCACCCCGCTCACCGATGGGGCCGCTGCGGTGCTGCTGTCCAGTGAAGCCTGGGCGCTGGCGCATGGCCATACGCCGATGGCCTATCTGCGCGATGCGCAGGTGGCGGCGGTGGATTTCGTGCACGGCGAAGGCCTACTGATGGCACCGACCATCGCGGTGCCGCAGATGCTGGCGCGCCAGGGCCTGAGCCTGCAGGACTTCGACATCTACGAAATCCACGAAGCCTTCGCCGCGCAGGTGCTGTGCACGCTGCGCGCCTGGGAGAGCGAGGAGTACTGCCGCACGCGGCTGGGCCTGGACGCGCCGCTGGGCCGCATCGACCCGGACAAGATCAACCCGTTGGGTTCGTCGCTGGCCACCGGCCACCCGTTCGCCGCCACCGGCGCACGCGTGGTGGCCACCGCCGCCAAGCAACTGCAAGAACGCGGCGGCGGCCGCGCGCTGATTTCGATCTGCACCGCCGGTGGCATGGGCGTGGTGGCGATCGTCGAGCGCTGACGCTGCTGCACAGCGTGGGATTGGGGATTGGGCATTCGGGATTCGCAAAGGCGAAACCCGCTCTTGCGAATCCCCAATCCCCAAACCCGAATCCCGAATCCCGAATCTCCAACCTGCAAGGACGCATGGATGTCCAAGGATGCACAGCACGAGCCACCCACCCTCTACCTGACGCCAGTGCGGGGCGATGTGTGGCGCGAGGGCGATGTATTGGTGTGCACGCCGGGCGCCAACCTGCCGCCGCGCTGCGTCAAGTGCAATGCGCCGGCGGACATGCCACCGCGTCGCTACATCTTTCATTGGCACCACCCGGTGATCTATGCCGCGCTGCTGCTGGGCGTGCTGCCGTACCTGATCCTGGCGATCGTCTTGCGCAAGCGCAGCCCGCATGTGCTCACCTTGTGTCGCCTGCACGAGCGTCGTCGCGTGCGCTACGTCGCCGTGACGCTGGCCTCGGTGCTGGCCTTGCTGGTCTGCGGCCTGTCGCTGCACAGCGAGTTCCGCTGGGTGATCGGTAGCGCGGTGATGGCGGCGATGCTGCTGGTGGGCAGGCTGGGATCGCGGGTGTTGTCGCCGCGATTGGTCGATCATCACCAGGCCCGTTATCTCGGCGCCTGCGATGCGTTCCTGGATACGTTGCCACCGCCGCCGCCGGAGGCCTTGCGCGGCGATTGATCCGGCGCTGCGGCAGATTCCCGCGCCTGTGCAGGGCGGCGCAAGGCGTCGAATCCTTCCCTCCGCATGCGTGCGTGCATGCTTGAACCGGGCGCTATCGCAGCGCCAATACGAACGGATGCCTCTGCGTTTCAGTCACCGCCAGCCAGCTCCTGCGCACACCGCGCCGTCGCCGGGCGCGGCGCACGCCAATCAAGGCAGGCGTTCATCCGGCGCCAGCGGATCGGCTGCGGGCAGGGTCCCTACCGCGACTAGCGTCCCATGGTGCGATGGCTGCGGCATGCCCTCAATCACCGGCTCGCCGCGTGCCGCGCGTAGGGCATTGGCGTAGCAATGCTGCGCCGCCAGCAGCTCGCCAGCAGCGGCAAACCCATGTCCCAGTTCTTCCCAGGCCTCGCTACCGGCACCCTGGGCGAGTGCGCGATGCAGGAACTCTTCGGCCTGCGACCACTGCTGCTGGTGGCGCGCCAGGCGGGCCAGCGTCAACAGCAAGCCCGGGCTGTCGGGATACTGGGTCAGCCAACGCTGCGCGCTGGCACGGCGCGAATCATATTTTTCCAGCGGCAGCACTCCGTACAGGCGCACCAGTGCTTCGTCCCATTGCGTATCCAGCGCCTGTTCCAGGCTGTGCACGGCGGCATCGTCCCAGTGCAGCACGGCCGCACGCTGTGCATAGGCGGCCACGATGGCCGGCAGGGTCCGCAGCGTCTTCGGCAAGGCTTCCCAGCGTTCGGCCAGCGCATTGGCGTCGCCGGCCTGCAGCAGGGTCTGTTCGGCCAGCGTGGCCTCCAATGCGCTATACGCCTCCGGCGCCAGTACCGCCTGCTGGCGCAGGGCGCCCAGTTGACCATAGGCTTCGTCGGCGCGCCCGATCTGGGTCAGCGCGTGGGTGCGCAGCAGCAGGCCACGGGCCGGCAGCGGCTGCGCGGCGGCACTGTCCAGCGCATTGATCGCCTCGATTGGATGCTGACGTGCCAGATGGCGTTCGCCCTGCAACAGGGCGTGCGCAGTGGGATCGCGCTCGGCCAACTGTTGGGCCAGCGCATTGGCCGCCGCTTCGTCGCCGCGCGCATCGGCCACCCGCACCGCGCTGGCCAGCGCAATCCCGCTGACGTCCTCGTCCTCGCTGGCGTTGACCAGCAGGCGCTCGGCGCGCTGCCATTGGCCGTGATCGGCGGCGCGCAGGCCTTCGATCAGGCGCGCACGGCCCTGCTTGCGACGGTACGTGCCCCAGACGCGGAACGGCAGGCTGACCAAGGTCCACAGCAACCACAGCACCAGCAGCGCGATCACCAGGATCAGCACCGCCTGCGGCATGGCGGCGCGGTAATCGTTGCCGCCCACGCTGACCACCACGTTGCCCAGGTCGTAGCTGGTCTGGTGCGACAGCCATTGCGCACCGAGCACGCCCAGCGCCACGGCAACCAGCAGGATCAGAACGGTACGCATCGCTTTCATTGGTTGGATCTCCCTTCACGCATGGCCTGCAATTGCAGCAGGGTGGTGCCCAGTTCCGGCAGGCGCGGACGCAGTGGTGCTTGTTGCAGCGTGCGCAGGCGTGCGCGCAGCTGGCGGCGTTGCGCCGAATCCGGCCACCGCCGGGTCATCCAGGTATCGACGCGGCGCAACGCCTGCGCAACACCGTCGGCATCGCCGCGCTCGGCGGCGGCGCGTGCCAGGCTGATTTCGATCTGCACCGCATCCTCGGCGGCGTGGCGTTCGCTGCCGGTGAGCACCACCTGGCCGCGGCTGGGGGCGATCTCCACCAGCGGCGCCAGCGCCTTCTGCCACCACGGCCGCGGCGCGTCGCCAACAGCCGCAGAACGCTCCGGCAGGCGTTGCAGATCGGCGGCCAGCTGGTCCAGTGCATGCCCAACCTGGGCCTGCGGACCGATGCCGAGGCGATCGAGCGCATCGCGCTCCTGCACCAGCGCCTGGCGCAGATTGAGATAGCCCGGATCGTCAATGCCGTTGAGCGCCCCGTTGGCCAGGGCGTAGGCACGGCGTGCACCATCGGCGTCGCCGGCGATGCTCAGCCGCTGCTGGCCCAGCCGCAGCAGCAGTTCCACTTCATCCAGCCGCAGGGCCTGCGCACCATGGCGGTTGGGATCTGCCAACTTCTGCACCGTCTCTTCGAGCAGAGCGCTGCGCTGGCTCAAACCCAGCATTTCGTCGCGCAGGACGCGGTTGGTGGCGGCCGCATCCTGCAGGCGCTCGTTGGCCAGGCGTTGATCGCGTCGCAGCGTTTGCAGCAGTTGCTGCGTGCCGTCCCAACGCTGCTGCTGCGCCTGGGCGGCCTGCAGCTGCGCCGCCTGGTAGCCTTGCCATGCGCGCCAGCCGAGCAACAGCGCCGCGCCCACCGCAGCCACCACCAGCGCGAGTAGCAGCCAGGTCCAGGGGACACGTCGCGCAGGAGTGGACAGTGGGGTCATTCGGACATCCTCGAGCGGTCACGACCGGCGCGGGCACCGCCGTCATCGGCCACAGCATGGCGTGCCCCGGCAGACGCTCGCAAGCTGTGCCTGGGCCTGCAGTTCAGCAAGGTTGCGACGATGTCACGACGGCGGCAGCGGCAGCGGCCAGTTGCATCGGCAGTGGACCGGCAGCGCGCGTTGTGTGCTGGAAGCCTGCAGTCCGTGCCGCTGCCAGCATGCGCTCGCTGGAGGCCACCACCGGCCGCTGACGCCATGCCGCGACCACTGTGCTCGGCAACTGATGCAGGACCAATGCCAGTGCCTCGGCACTGCTCAGGGCCAGGACGCTGCGCGGCAGTGCCTCCATCAACGCTGGTGCCGCCGAGCGGCGCAGCGGCACGGCGATGCGGCGATAGACATCGGCGCGCAGGAGGCGGGCGCCGCGTTGTTCCAGTGCCGGTGCGAGCATGCCGCGCCCGCCTGGCGCGGTGACCAGCCCCACCGCCTGCAGCGGCGGCTGGAACAGTGGCAATGCCAGCAGGCCTTCGCTGTCCATGCGTTGCGGGCGCACCACGCGATCGACTCCGCAGGCATGCAATGCGCGCGCGGTGCCTTCGCCGACGCTGACCCAGTGCGCTTGTGGCGGCCGCCGCAGCGGCACCAGCCGATGCGCGGCGCGTACCGCCGCCGGGCTGGTGAACAGCGCGATCGGCGCCTGGAGTGCCAGCTGCAACGCGGCGCGGGCCTGGTCGCTGTCGTCGGTCTGCAGCCGCCACGGCGATAGCGCAAGTAGGCGCCCATCGTGCCGTGCGGCGGCTCGTCGCAGCGCTGCATGCTCGCCGCTGGGTCGCAGCGAGATCAGGGTCCAAGCGTCGGTGGTAAGGGGCCGGGTCATACCGCGATTATGCGAGAGCGGCACCGTTGCAGGCGCATCGGCCATGCCTGTGCCGGTTCAGCACTGAATGCTGATGAATGCCGATCCCGCGCGCCGCCGCCATCCCGTCCTCGTTCACCATGCGGTACCGCATGTCGAGCGCCAGCACAACACGCTTGGCGGACATTGCGGCATGATGCCGCCCTTCGCCGCTTTCCCAGCTCTTGTCGATGACCTCTTCGTGCACGCTTGCCTCCGCCCTGCAGTCGCTGCAGCAGCAGTTCATCGCCATGCCGCCGGTGCTGTCGATGGGCATCGCCGTCGATGGATTGCACGATGGCGCGCTGCGCCTGCGTGCGCCGTTGCAGGCCAACGTCAACGACAAGGCCAATGCGTTCGGGGGCAGCCTGGCCTCGCTGATGACGCTGTCCGGCTGGGGCTGGCTGACCCTGCAACTGCAACTGGCCGGGCACGCCGCCGACGTCTATGTGGCCGATAGCCAGCTGCGTTACGTGGCGCCGGTCTACGAAGAGCTGGTGGCCGACGCGGCGCCCTCCGAACCGGGTGGCTGGGAGACGTTCCTGGCCACCTTCCGCCAGCGCGGCAAGGCGCGGATCGGCATGCGTGCGCAGATCGCGCTGGGGTCGGGCACCGCTGCGGCGACCCTGAGCGGACGTTTCGTGGCGTTCCCGAAGCGGTAGGATGCGGATTGGGCGGATGCGTGCAGTCATTGGAGCGATGGTCCTGCTGGGCCTGGTGATGCTGAGCGGGCTGGCCACTGCCGGCAGCCGGGCGCAGGCGCGCGCACTGGAAACCACGCGGGCGGCCTATACGGCGGCGGTGCGCTGGAGCGATTTCGATGCAGCCCAGGGCTTTGTCGAACCGTCCTATGCGCAGGCGCATCCGCTCAGCGACCTGGAACGCTCGCGCTATGAGCAGATCCAGATCTCCGGTTATCGCGAGCTGCGCGCCGGCGAAGACCCCGGTGGCGACCTGCGCCGTGAAGTGGAATTGCGCGTCATCAACCGCAATACCCAGTCCGAGCGGCTGGTGCGCAGCATCGAGATCTGGCGCTGGGATGCCGAACGCAAACGCTGGTGGCTGGCCAACGGCCTGCCTGATCTGTGGAAGGGCCAGTAGCCGGCCGTGGCGCCCGCTGGCCGTCGCGCGCGCCAGCTGTGCGACAATTCCCGCCCGCTCGCCTGACCCTGATCCCGTGAATTTCGAAGAGCTGCAGGCCTTTGTCGGCCGCAACCCCATGCTGTCGCTGGCCCTGGTGGGTCTGACCATCGCCCTGATCGTGACCGAGGTCGCGCGCCTGTTTCGCGGCTATCGCGCACTCAAGCCGGCCGAGCTGACCCGGCTCATCAACAGCGAAAACGCCTTGGTGATCGATCTGTCGCCCGCGGTCGATTTCGAAAAAGGCCATATCGCCGGTAGCCGCAACGTGGCGCTGGCCAAGTTCGACCCAGCCGGCAAGCTGCTGGCCAACGCCAAGGCGTCGCCGGTGGTGGTCGTGTGCCGCAGCGGCAATGCCTCTGCAGGCGCTGCCAAGACGCTGAAAAAGGCCGGCTTCGAACAGGTGTACTGGCTCGATGGCGGCGTGGCTGCCTGGCAGATGGCCGAGTTGCCCTTGATCAAGGGCCGTTGATCGGCCTTGTGCGGCGTCCCCAAGCCCCCATTGCTTGCGTGAGATACTCGCGTTTTCACCTCTGCATCACTCAACGTTGCACCCACCGAACCGTTTTCTGGAGTTAGGAATGTCCGACGAAACCCTCAACGGCGCCGCTGCGCCGGCCGATACCGCTGCTGGCCCCGCCTTCACCATCGAAAAGATTTACGTCAAGGACGTTTCTTTCGAGTCGCCCAACGCCCCGGCCGTGTTCAACGATGCCAACCAGCCCGAGCTGCAGCTGAACCTCAATCAGAAGGTGCAGCGCCTCAACGACAACGCCTTTGAAGTCGTGCTGGCCGTGACCCTGACCTGCACCGCCGGCGGCAAGACCGCGTATGTGGCCGAAGTGCAGCAGGCCGGTGTGTTCGGCCTGGTCGGCCTGGAGCCGCAGGCGATCGACGTGCTGCTCGGCACCCAGTGCCCGAACATCCTGTTCCCGTACGTGCGCACCCTGGTCAGCGACCTGATCCAGGCCGGCGGCTTCCCGCCGTTCTACCTGCAGCCGATCAACTTCGAAGCCCTGTACGCAGAAACCCTGCGCCAGCGCTCGCAGGGCGAAGGCACCTCGCTGGCCGATTCCGAGCCGGCCGGCAACGCCTGAACCGCGGTTGCGCCGATGAGCGATTCGACCCACAAGATCGCCATTCTCGGCGCCGGTTCCTGGGGCACGGCCTTGGCCGCGCTCCTGGCAAGGCACGGTCACTCGACCGTGCTGTGGGGGCGTGATGCGGCGATGGTGGATGCCATCGACCGCCGCCACGAGAACGCGCGCTATCTGCCCGGCATCGCGTTGCCGGACACGCTGCGCGCCACCACCGATCTGCAGTCGGCCATTGCCGATGCGAGCTGGATCCTGGTGGTAGTGCCCTCGCATGCGTTTACCGAAACCATCCGGCTGATCGCTCCGTTGCGTCCGGCCAACGCTGGCGTGGCATGGGCGACTAAGGGCTTTGAACCGGGTTCCGGACGCTTCCTGCATGAAGTGGCGCGCGACCTGCTCGGCCCGGCCGTTCCACTGGCCGTGGTCACCGGGCCGTCTTTTGCCAAAGAGGTCACCCTGGGCTTGCCGACCGCCATCACCGTGCATGGCGACGATGCGGCGTTTGCGCAGGTCGTGGCCGATGCGATGCATGGCCCCACCTTCCGCGCCTATACCGGCGACGACATGGTGGGTGCCGAGCTGGGTGGCGCGATGAAGAACGTGCTGGCCGTGGCCACCGGCGTGGCCGATGGCATGCAGCTGGGCCTCAACGCGCGCGCCGGTCTGATTACCCGTGGCCTGAACGAAATGCTGCGCCTGGCCGCGGTGATCGGTGCGCGCCCGGAAACCCTGATGGGGCTGGCCGGGCTGGGCGATCTGGTGCTGACCTGCACCGGCGATCTGTCGCGCAACCGGCGACTGGGCCTGGCGTTGGGACGGGGACAGAGCCTGAACGATGCGATCCGCGAGATCGGCCAGGTGGTGGAGTCGGTGCAGACCGCCGATGAAGTCATGCGCCAGGCCGAACAGCACGGTATCGAACTGCCGATCTCCAACGCCGTGCGCGCCGTCCTGCATGGGGAAATCACCCCCGAGGCCGGGTTGAAGGGCCTGCTGGCGCGTGAGCGCAAGCCCGAGTATCCGCAGACCCTGTTCACCTGAGTCCAGCGCATTGTCCCCCGGTCCGGCGGATCGAGATCGGACCCAGGCAAGCGCCCGGCATTGCCGGTCGTCCGTCTGCCGGTCGTCCTTTGCATGGATGGCGGCAGCGCGTTATCGCAACCGATCGCCCAAAAGAAAGAAGCCCGGTCGGGGGACCGGGCTTCCGATGCAACGCGGGAGAGAGGTCGCGTTGCAGTCAAACGAGCGGCTTACCAGCTGAAGCGCGGGCCGACCGACCATTCTTTGTTGCCGTCGCCATCCATGCGGATGTCGCCGTTGATGCCCCAGTTCTGGTTCAACTTCACCTGGGCGCCGAGGCGGCCGTAGAAGTTGTCGCCGAGATCGACGCCACGCTTCCGGGAGAAGTCTTCGTAGCCAGCCAGGGCATAGACTTCGAAGTGTTCGCCGAACGCGTTACGCAGGCCGGCTTCCACGCTGTAGCCGTCGAAGTTGATGTTCGGGGTGTCCAGATCCAGGCGGCGGTATGCAACGCGTGCCAGGAAGTCGGTGCTGGTGGCGATCTCGTGGTTGAAGCCCACGCCAACGCCCCACTGCTGGAAGTCGGAGTTGGAGCTTTCGAACACGCTGTTGTTGGTGTCGGCGTTCTGCTTGCTGTAATCGCCGAACACGTGGAAGTTCGGAGCGACGGCGTACGAGGCCTTCACGCCCCAGCCATCCGCGTCGCGGCCTTCGGTCGGCGTGCGCACGTAGTCGCCTTCGACGAAGTTGTAGGAGATGTTTTCAGCAGCGGAGGCCGCAAACGGCAGGGCTGCGAGAAGGCCGAGGGCCAGCAGGGAATTCTTCATGATCGATACCTGTACTTATGGTTTGGGCCGGCGCTGAGGCGGATGCCGTTCGTTGCCGAGATGTAAATTCTCCGTTATGCGTTGGAACGCGACATGAATTCTGGACTGAGTAGTTGATGAATCATCGCGCCAGATTCAGCTGCGCTTTCTTGTGGTGGTTTGCAGATGTGCGTAACACCGGGGCAAAGCGTGACGGGCTGGTCATTCCTTGGCCACGTCCATGGAGCGAGTTGGAAAAGTTGCCGAAATAGGCGGTATTTGCACGGGTTAGGTTGACCAGCACATGGCACTGACATCGCCACTGGGAGCATGGCAGCTCTTCGAACAACGGCGGAGCGGCGTCTTGGGCAAGCAAAAAACAGTGGCGCAGTTCCTGGCCGAGACGCTGCACAGCGCCGGGGTGGAGCGCATCTGGGGAGTGACGGGCGATAGCCTCAATGGCCTGACCGATGCCCTACTCGAGATGCAGACCATCGAGTGGATGCATGTACGCCACGAGGAAGTGGCCGCCTTCGCCGCAGGCGCCGAAGCGGCGGTGACCGGCAGGCTGGCGGTGTGTGCGGGTAGTTGCGGGCCGGGCAACCTGCATCTGATCAATGGTCTGTTCGACTGCCACCGCAGCCGGCAGCCGGTGCTGGCGATCGCCGCGCAGATCCCCTCGTCGGAGATCGGCCTGAGCTATTTTCAGGAGACCCATCCGCAGGAGCTGTTCCGCGAATGCAGCCATTTCGTGGAATTGGTGACCACTCCGGCGCAGCTGCCGGAAGTGCTGCATCGGGCGATGCGCACGGCGATCCTGCAGCAAGGCGTGGCAGTGGTGGTGATTCCTGGCGATATTGCGCTGCTGGAAGTAGACAAGCACCTGTCCAGCGCATGGCCGGCCCTGCGTGCGCCGCGCGTGTTGCCGGCTGCTGAGGATGTGCAGCAGCTGGCCGAGCTGCTCCAGCAGAGCAAGTCGATCACCTTGTTATGCGGCAGCGGGTGCGCCGGTGCGCACGATGCGGTGGTGGCTCTGGCCGATACGCTGGGTGCGCCGATCGTGCATGCGCTGCGCGGCAAGGAATCCATGGAGTGGGAAAATCCCTTCGATGTGGGCATGACCGGCCTGATCGGCTTCAGCTCCGGTTACCACGCCATGCTCAACTGCGACACCTTGCTGATGCTGGGCACGGATTTCCCGTATCGGCAGTTCTATCCCAAGGACGCCACCATCGTGCAGGTGGATCGTGATCCGGGTGCGCTGGGGCGGCGCACGCCGCTGCAGCTGGGCATTGCCGCCGATGTGGGCGAGACCATCGCTGCGTTGCTGCCGCAGCTGCAGCGCCGCGAAGACCGCCGCTTTCTGGACAAGGCACTGGCGCATTACCGCAGCGCGCGCGCGGGGCTGGACGATCTGGCGGTGCCCGCCGATCCCGGCGAGCCGCTGCATCCGCAGTTCGTCACCCGCCTGGTCAGCCAGGTCGCCGACGAGGATGCGGTGTTCACCTGTGATGTCGGGACGCCGACGGTGTGGGCTGCACGCTATCTGCGCATGAATGGCAAGCGGCGCCTGCTGGGGTCGTTCAACCATGGTTCGATGGCCAATGCGATGCCGCAGGCGCTGGGCGCACAAGCGGCGTTTCCCGGGCGTCAGGTCATTTCGCTGTCCGGCGACGGTGGCTTTGCGATGCTGATGGGCGATTTCATCTCGCTGGCGCAGCTCGCCCTGCCGGTCAAGGTGGTGGTGTTCAACAATGCCTCGCTCGGTTTCGTGGCGATGGAGATGAAGGCCGCCGGCTACATGGATACCGGCACCGAGCTGCGCAACCCGGACTTTGCGGCGATGAGCAATGCGATGGGCATCCTGGGAATCCGCGTGGACGAATCGTCGCAATTGGAACGCGCCTTGCGGCAGGCGTTTGCGCATTCCGGGCCGGCGCTGGTGGATGTGCGTGTCGCCACCCAGGAGCTGGTGGTGCCGCCGGCGATCAAGCTTGAACAAGCCAAGGGCATGGGACTGTACATGCTCAAGGCGGTGATGAGCGGACGTGGCGAAGAAGTGATCGATTTGGTGAAGACCAATTTCCGCTGAGGTGGCCGCTGCCATCTGCCGCATCGCCCACCATTTCGGGATCGCGCATCATGCCCCGTTCGTTGCTCCGGCAATTGCTGTTGATCTGGGTGGTCATCGTGGCCACCTGCCTGGGTGTGGCCACGATGCTGTACGGCCTGTACCGGCAAACCGAAGGCGTACGGCTGGACGAGGCGCGCCAGCAACTGCGCGCGCAATGCACGCGCATCGTGCAGCGCTATGCCGGCGCAAGCGAGGCTGCACGCCGTGGAGACAATAGCGCCGGGCTGGCCGCGGTGGTGGTGCAACTGGTGCTGTCCGATGCGCCCGGCGTGGAGGGCGGGGTGTGGAGCCTGGACACGGGCTTTGTGGCCTATGCGTACCCCACCTATGACGGCAGCGACCGCAAGACCGATATCCCCGCGGCGGAGTGGGCCAGCATCGTGGCAACGGCGCGGCAGAGCGCGCAGGGCGGCCAGCCGGCGCAGTTTCGTCGCGATGGCAGCCGCGAGGTGTTGTTGATCGCCGCCTGCCCCATGGCCAGCGGCACGGCGGCCTGGACCATGGCGCGGGTGCCGGCCAGCAGCTCGGATGCATGGCGGCCGTTGGTGATCGGCATGTTGCTGATCCTGGCGATGGTGGCGGTGTCGGCGATCGCGCTCGGCGTGGTGGTGCGGCGCTGGAGCCAGCGCCTGCATCGCATCGGGCTGGCACTGGCCGCCGAATCCGAACTGCCACAGATTCCGGTGACAGGGGCACCCGAACTGGATCGGCTGGGCGCAGCAGTCAACGAGTATGCGCAGCGCAATGCCCAGGCCTTGGCGCAGAGCCGCATGCTAGCCGACGCGTTGTCGCGGCACGAACGGCTGGCCGCCCTCGGGCGCATGACCGCCACCGTTGCCCACGAGATCCGCAACCCGATTGCCACCATGCGCCTGGCGGTGGAAAACGAGATCGCCAGGCGCGATGTCTCCACCGAGGACGCCGCGCATGCCGAGCTGATGCTGGGGCAGATCCGGCGCCTGGATGGCGTGGTCGAAAGCCTGCTCGGCATGGTGCAGCCGATCCGCCTGCAGCTGGAGGCGGTGCTGGTGCAGGACTGGCTGACCGATGTGCTGGATCCGGACGCGCTGCCGCCCGATACGCCACGTCCCCACGTATTGATGCCGGATGCACCGCTGCAATGGCGCCTGGATCCGCAGCAGCTCGGACGGGCGCTGCACAATCTGGTGCGCAATGCGTTGCAGCATGCCGATCCGCAGACGCCGGTGACGGTGCAGGCGGCCGCGCGTGAAGGTGTCCTGCATCTGCAGGTGAGCAACCACGGCCCGCCCATTCCCGAGCCGATCGCCGACCAGCTATTCGAGCCCTTCGTCAGCGGCCGCAGCGACGGCAATGGCCTGGGCCTGGCGCTGGTGCGCGAGATCGCACGCGCACATGGTGGGCAGGTGCACTACCGCCACGCCGAGGGAACGACCTGTTTCAGCATGGAGTTGCCATGGCGCGCATCCTGATGATCGACGACGACGCAGCATTCCTGGCCACCTTGCAGGCAACGCTGCGCTCGCTCGGGCACGAGGTGGTTGCCGCCAGCGACGGTGCACAGGGGCTGGCGCAGCTGCGTGCCGGCGGTATCGACCTGGCATTCGTGGACTTTCGCATGCCCGGCATGGATGGCATCGAGGTACTGCGCGCGCACGCCGCCGATGCCGCAGCGCCGCCGGTGCCGCTGGTGATGCTGACCGCGCACGTGTCCAGCAGTAACACCATCGAGGCGATGACGCTGGGCGCGTTCGATCATCTGGTCAAGCCGGTGGGGCGCGCGGACATCGTCGCGGTAGTGGAGCGCGCGTTGTTGAACGGTACCAATGCCGCACCCGCAGTCGCGTTGGCGGTCTTGCCCGAGGAAGACGATGCACTGGTCGGGCATAGCCCGGCGATGCGGACGGTGCACAAGCGCATCGGCCTGGCGGCCGCCTCCGACCTGGCGGTGCTGATAACTGGTGAAACCGGCACCGGCAAGGAGTTGGCCGCGCGCGCGCTGCATCGTGCCAGTGCGCGTGCGGGCGCCGCCTTCGTTGCGGTCAACTGCGCGGCGATCCCGTTGGAGCTGATGGAAAGCGAGTTGTTCGGCCATCGCAAGGGCGCCTTTTCCGGTGCAACCAGCGACCGCCCAGGCCTGATTCGCGAAGCCGATGGTGGCACCTTGTTCCTGGACGAGATCGGCGACATGCCGCTGCCGATGCAGGCCAAGCTGCTGCGCTTCCTGCAGGAGGGCGAAGTGACCCCGTTGGGCGGGCGCGGCGCTCAGAAGGTGGATGTACGCGTGCTGGCGGCGACCCATCGCGATCTGGCGGCGTGGGTCGCTGCGGGGCAGTTCCGCAGCGACCTGCGCTACCGCTTGAACGTGGTGCCGATCGAATTGCCGCCATTGCGCGAGCGTGGGCAGGACATCGTGCTGCTGGCGCAGTACTTCCTGCGCAACGGACAGGGCAGTGCGCGCCGGCTGTCGGCTGCGGCGCAGGCGCGCCTGCTGGCGTATCCCTGGCCCGGCAACGTGCGTGAACTGCGCAACGTGGTGCAGCGCTGTCAGGTGCTGGTGCGCGGGCACAGCATCGAGGTGGACGATCTGGACGAGGCACTGGGCGAGGCCGAGCCGCCGCGCGCCGCACCGATTCCGCCGGAAACCAGCCTGCCCGACGCCGTGGCGCGGCTGGAAAAACAGATGATCCAGGAGGCATTGGCGCACAGCGGGGGGAATCGCGCGGAGGCGGCACGTCGGCTTGGCATCCACCGGCAGCTGTTGTATCGCAAGCTGGACGACTACGGGTTGCAGTAAACACGCGGGCACGCACCAGTACGGCCATGCGGTGGCGCACGAGGTGATGGCCCCGGTCGTGACGACCGCCACGCCGTGGCCGCTGCGGTGGATTCTGCAATCGCAGCGCGGCGCAGTGCCTGCCAGGCGGACAGGTCGAAAAAGTTGTCCGCAAAGCAGACGGCCAGTGGATGAAACACGGACGCCTGCCGGCCCGGGTGCGCAACGCAAGTCAGTAAAAACAAGGGGTTAAAGGTTGGCACGATTGCTGCTTTGTACTCCCTGCGAGCGGCGCTCCTGCCGCCCTGGAGATCACTCATGATGCGTCAGACCGCACTTGCCTTTGCATTGGCCTGCAGCGTGGCCACCGCCGCCGCGCAGGTTCCACCGCCGCCTGCGACGCCGGCCGCCGCGCGGGCGCCGGCCGGCATGCCGCCACCGCCTCCCCCGATGCCGCCTGCGCCGCCGACGCCGGTTGCCGCCACGCCGGTGCAGCTCACCGGTACCGTGGAGCGCTTCCTGATCAATCCCAATGGCGAGGTGGATGGCCTGTGGTTGCGCGACGGCACCCAGGTTGGCATCGCGCCGCATCTGTCCGCTGAACTGCAGGCGGCGGTGCGCCGTGGCGATGCGGTCACCGTGCAGGGCTATCGCCTGGGCGATCTGCCGGTCCTACGGGCCAGCAGCATCCGTTCCACGCGCAGCAAGCGTGAGGTGGTGGATCGCCCGCCCATGGCCGGTGCCATGCCACCGGCGCCCCCCGCGCCACCGGCACCGGCCGCCTTGACGCCGCTGGAAGCGCAGGGCCGCATCGAGCGCCTGGTCTACGGGCCGGGTGGCGAGGTCAACGGTGCGTTGCTGAGCGATGGCACCGTGGTACGGATGCCGCCGCATCTGGCGCTGCAGTTCGCCGAGCTGCTGCGCATCGGCGCGCCCCTGAGCGTGCGTGGCTTCGGGGTGGCCAACGCTGCCGGGCGCTCGATCGAGGCCACCGGGCTGGGCCGCGACCGCGCCTCGCAGCGTGCCTTGTTCAGCCCCCCGCGGCCGGATGGTCCGCTGCCGCCTGCGGTGCCACCGGCACCGGCCGTGCCGCTGCCGCGCTGACCGTGTGTCGGTGGCCAATGCCACACAGACGCGCCCGCCCGCACTGACGTTTACGCGCACCTTCGCCCTGCCCAAGGCAGGGCGAAGGGCGCGGCTTGCCGGCATTGGCCGGTCCTCTCTTGTTGGAGTTCAACCATGCATTGGGTCGATCCTGATTTTCTTCCCGAAACCCGCGGCACTCTGGCGCGGTTCCTGCTCAATCCCAAGGCCGATATCGATGGCCTGTTGCTGACCGACGGCACCGAAGTGCATACCCCACCGCACCTGTCGGCGGCCCTGCTCAAGGCGCTCAAGCCGGGCAGCGCGCTGAGCGTGCGTGGGCTCAAGCCGCGCGATGTGGACATGCTGGTGGCGCTGGCGATCGACCCTACGGGCGGCAAGCGCATCGTCGATGAGGGCCCGCACGGGCCGCATGCCAAACCCAAGCCGCCGGCCGGCAAGCCTCCCAAGCTGCCCAAGCCGCAATTTACCCAGCACGCCGGCACCATCGCGCGGCTGTTGCACGGCCCGCACGGGCAGGTGCATGGCGTGCTGCTCGATGACGAGGTGACGGTGCGGTTTCCGCCGCATGCCGGCGCCCAGTTCGCCAAGCAATTGGTGGTCGGCAAATCGCTGGTCGCCGAAGGCGATACCAAGGCAACCCCGCACGGCCTGTTGATCCATGCCCATGCCTTGGGCAGCAAGGCGGCGACGCTGAAGCAAATCGCGCATCCGCCGCACGGCCCTGCACACAAACCCAAGCCCAAGCCCAAGCATTAGGAGCCGGACATGCAGCCACCGTGTGCGGTTGAGATGGTTGCCCTCTGGTCTGTCACGCACGCCGGCCTGTGTGCCGGCGTTGCATCGCATGGCGGAGCACTGCCATGCCGATGAGCCAGGCCAGACCGCGCGGTACGCGCGCACTGGAAGCGCTGCATTTCAGCGTGGCCGATGTGCAGGACGGGCTGGGGCCGTTTCTCAGCGTGTTTCTGCAGTCGAAAGGCTGGTCCGTGGCGGCGATCGGCACGGTGATGAGCGTGGGTGGCATCGCTGGCATGCTCGCCACCACGCCGGCCGGCGCGCTGGTCGATGCCACCCGGCGCAAGCGCGCGGTGGTGGTGATCGGCTGTCTGGCGATCCTGCTGGCCACCGCGTTGATCTGGCTGCGGCCCACCTCATCCGGTGTGGTCGCCGCGCAGATCGCTTCGGCACTTGCCGCAGCCGGCATCGGCCCGGCATTGACCGGGATCACCTTGGGGCTAGTGCACGCGCGCGGGTTCGACCATCAGCTGGCACGCAACCAGGTCGCCAACCATGCCGGCAACATGCTGGCCGCGGTGCTGGCCGGATGGTTAGGGTGGCGCTACGGATTTGCTGCGGTATTTGCGCTGACGGCGTTGTTCGGCGTGCTGGCACTGGCGGCAGTGCTGGCGATTCCGGCCGATGCCATCGATCACCGTGCCGCACGTGGCCTGCGCCATGCCGACGGCGCAGATGCGCCGGGCGGCTGGCGGGTCTTGCTGACCTGCCGCCCGCTGGCGGTGCTGGCCGTCACCTTGGGGCTGTTCCATCTGGGCAACGCCGCCATGCTGCCGCTCTACGGCATGGCGATCGTGGCGGCGCATGCCGGCGACCCCAGCGCGCTGACCGCCACCACGATCGTGGTGGCGCAGGCCACGATGGTGGTGGTGGCCTTGCTGGCGATGCGCTGGATCCGGGTGCACGGGCATTGGTGGGTGTTGTTGGTCGCCTTCATGGCCTTGCCGCTGCGGGCGCTGGTGGCCGCGTCGGTGATCCAGGGCTGGGGCGTGTTTCCAGTGCAGGTGCTGGATGGCCTGGGCGCCGGGCTGCAAAGTGTGGTGGTGCCGGCCCTGGTGGCGCGCCTGCTGCAGGGCACCGGCCGGGTCAATGTCGGCCAGGGTGCGGTGATGACGGTGCAGGGCATCGGCGCGGCGCTCAGCCCGGCGTTCGGGGGCTGGCTGGCGCATGCCTTCGGTTACCGCATCGCGTTCCTGTCGTTGGGCGCGATCGCCTTGCTGGCGGTAGCGCTATGGGCCGGCTGCCGCGGCATGTTGCAGGCGGCTAACGGACTGCAGCCGCAGGCCTGATGTGCTGGGCGCGACTGCTAGACGTGATGGTCGGTGGACGCTCGCTGTTGCTGGCGTCGTGCTGGCCGTCGGGACTACTGGCCACCGGTGAAGTTCCACTGCCGCCAGGCTTCGAACACCATTACCGCCACGGTGTTGGACAGATTCAGGCTGCGGTTGTCCGGGCGCATCGGCAGCCGTAGCCGGTGCTGCGGCGGGATCGACTCCAGCACCTCGGCCGGCAGGCCGCGTGTCTCCGGGCCAAACAGGAATGCATCGCCATCGGCGAAGTGCGGGCTGTCATACCGCACCGTGCTGCGCGTACTCAGCGCGAACACGCGACTGGGCGCGATCGCCGCCAGGGCGGTGGGCAAGTCTGCATGCACCTGCAACTGGGCATATTCGTGGTAATCCAGGCCGGCGCGCTTGAGCTGCTTGTCGCTGAGGTCGAAGCCGAGCGGCTCGATCAGGTGCAGGCGCGTGCCGGTATTGGCGCACAGGCGAATCACGTTGCCCGTATTGGGCGGAATTTCTGGTTGGAACAGGATGACGTCGAGGACGGGAGCTGGCATGCGCGCAAGTGTAGCGGTGCGCGCGGCTCACAGGCCTGTGGCGGCACCGATGAGCGCTTCCAGCTCGACCGGCGATGGCTGCAGCTGCGGCACCGGCAGCTTCACGATGGCTTCGCCCACCAGTGCGCCGATCGTGGCGGCAGCACGGCCGGCAGTGACCTGCGTGGTGGCGGTACGGTAGCCGATGCTCTCGGCGCGTTGCCCGGCCGACGGGCGCACCTGCACCGCTGCCAAGGTAACCACGCGCGGGCCGGCCGCTTCGGTGGCAAGGGCGGCCAGTTGCTCGGTGGAAGGGCGCACCTGCACGGCGGCAAGGGTGCGGATGGTGCTGGCGCGCTCCAGCGTCTGCTGGGTCACCTGGTCTGCGGACGGGCGCACCTGCACCGCGTCCAGCGTGGTCAGGTTGCTGGCCTGCGCGGCGCCGCTCAGGGAGGCAGCGGCGATCAGGGCGGCGGAGAGGGCGAGGCGCAGGGTCTGGGCGTTCATGGCGAGGTCTCTTGGCGTGGGTGATAATTGGTGTAGTAGTAATGTAGTACACCATCTAGGTATGCACAAGAACTTTGCTGCCGGATTGGTTTCTATTCAGCTATCAGTCAGCTATCGGTAGCTTGCTCCGAGAGGCAAGAGGTAGTGAGCAAACGGTGTGCCAACCACATGCAGTTGTTTCTAATGGATATTTTGTGATCTGCCGGGTGTCCGCGTCCGGACACCCGGACACGCTTGCGGGCAACCGACAACCGGACGTGCCCGCCACTGGGCACGCCGCGGCGGTTCCCGGTGGACTGAATGCGGTGTGTCGTAGGAGCAGTGGCATGCGCTGCGCGGCCAGCCGACTGCGGCACAATCCGGCTTTGCCCACAGGTGTGATGCCGTATGCGCGTGCTGATGCTGTCTGTCCTGGTTGCCACCACCACCGTCGCCTGTACCTGGGTGCCGATCGAACAAAGCGGCAAGACGGTGAGGGTTCTCCCGGCTGGCCAGGTGCCGGCCGGCTGCCAGCAGCAGGGCGAGGTGGTGGTGTCGGTCAAGAGCAAGGTCGGCTTCTACAACCGCAACCCGCTGCGCGTGCAGGAAGAACTGGAAACCCTGGCCCGCAACGAAGCGCCGGGCGCCAACGCCAATGCCGTGCAGGCGCAGGGCCAGCCGGCCGAGGGGAGCCAGCGCTTCAACGCCTTCCGCTGCCCGCCGCGCTGAACCGTTGGGCTGGGGCGGGGGCGATGTAATTGTAAAGATGCGGTAAAACCGGCCAGCAGCTAGACTAGCGCCCCCTCGCCTGACGCCATGGCGCTACTTCGATGCTCTTCCAGAATGTCTCCATCGCGGGACTGGCGCATATTGATGCGCCGCACACGCTGACTTCCAAGGAAATCAACGAGCGCCTGCAACCAACCTACGACCGCCTCGGGATCAAGACCGACGTGTTGGGCGACGTTGCCGGTATCCATGCACGGCGCTTGTGGGACCAGGATGTCCAGGCATCCGACGCCGCCACCCAGGCCGCGCGCAAGGCGCTGACCGATGCCGGCATCGGCATCGAGAAGATCGGCCTGCTGGTTAACACCTCGGTGAGCCGCGACTACCTGGAGCCGTCCACGGCCTCCATCGTGTCCGGCAATCTGGGCGTGGGCGACCACTGCGTCACCTTCGACGTGGCCAATGCCTGCCTGGCCTTCATCAACGGCATGGACATCGCCGCGCGCATGCTGGAGCGTGGCGAAATCGACTACGCCCTGATCGTCGACGGCGAGACCGCCAACCTGGTCTATGAAAAGACCCTCGAGCGCATGACCTCCCCGGATGTTACCGAAGAGGAATTCCGCAACGAATTGGCCGCTTTGACCCTGGGCTGCGGTGCCGCTGCCATGGTGATGGCGCGCTCGGAGCTGGTGCCGGACGCGCCGCGCTACAAGGGCGGCGTGACCCGCTCTGCCACCGAGTGGAACAAGCTGTGCCGGGGCAACCTGGACCGCATGGTCACCGACACCCGCCTGCTGCTGATCGAAGGCATCAAACTGGCGCAGAAGACCTTCCTGGCTGCCAAGCAGGTGCTGGGCTGGGCAGTGGACGAAGTGGACCAGTTCGTGATCCACCAGGTCAGCCGCCCGCACACCGCGTCATTCGTGAAGTCGTTCGGTATCGACCCGGCCAAGGTCATGACCATCTTCGGCGAGCACGGCAACATCGGACCGGCCTCGGTGCCGATCGTGCTGAGCAAGCTCAAGGAACTGGGCCGCCTGAAGAAGGGCGACCGCATCGCCCTGATGGGGATCGGCTCGGGCCTGAATTGCTCGATGGCCGAAGTGGTTTGGTGAAACCGCACGGCCATCCCAGAGATGGGATGGCCGCTTTCTAGCGAGCGGTTGCCACGTTCCATCCCACTCCAGGCGCTAACTGCGTTCATGGCAGTCTCGCCAAGTATGAGATTACCGTTTTTTCGACATGACGCTGGCATCATGTCGATTCCGTCGACATGAGCCCATCGCATGGATCCCCAGCGTCCGTATAACGACCTGCCGCCGTTGCCGCCTGCGGTGGAGCTTGAAACCCGGGGGTTGCTGAAGGCGTGTATTGAGGCGCACAAGGCATTGGCATCGCTTCGCCAGGCCACCGGACATTTGCCAAACCCGGCCGTGTTGATCAATACCATTCCCATCCTGGAAGCACAGGCGAGTTCGGAGATCGAGAACATCGTCACCACCACGGATGAGCTGTTTCGCTACGCCGAGCATCAAGACGCTGCCAATCCAGCAACGCGAGAAGCATTGCGCTATCGCACCGCGTTGCAGGAGGGCTTTATTTCGCTGCGTACGCGCCCGCTCTCCACCCGCACAGCAGAGATCGTGTGCACTCGCATCAAGAATGCACAAATGCAGGTGCGGCGTGTACCTGGCACGGCATTGGCCAATCAGCAGACCGGTGACGTGATCTATACGCCTCCAGTCGGCGAGGCGGTGTTACGCGAAAAGCTGGCCAATTGGGAGCGCTTCATCCATGAGACGCCCGAGATCGATCCATTGATTCGCATGGCAGTGGCGCACTATCAATTCGAGGCTATCCATCCGTTCACCGACGGCAATGGGCGTACTGGACGTGTGCTCAATCTCTTGATGCTGGTCGAGCAGGATCTGCTGGATCAACCTGTGCTGTACCTGTCGCGCTACATCATCGAACGCAAGGCGGATTACTACCGCTTGCTGTTGGCCGTCACGCGCGACGGCGCATGGGCCGAATGGGTTGCTTACATGCTGGATGCGGTTGCCGATACCGCACGCTGGACCGGCGCCAAGATTGAGGCCATTCGCCAACTGCATGAGCATGCATGTGAGTGGGTTCGTGCAGAGCGCCCGAAAACCTACAGCCGCGAACTGGTGGATGTGCTTTTCAGCCAACCTTACTGCCGCATTCAAAACGTCGTAGACGCCGGTATCGCCAAGCGCGAAACTGCGGCGCGTTATCTTCGCGACTTGGTGGATATCGGCGTACTGCACGAGCAGCGCATGGGGAAAGAGAAATTGTTCCTGCATCCGGCGTATCTGCGCCTGCTGTCCGACAATGCGCATGCAGCGCAGCGGTATACGTTGCCACAAAGAATTCAGCACTGATGCCGAGTAAGCAAAGCAGCGGGCTTGCATCGCCTGTCTTGCTGGAGCTTGCCGACATGCGCGAAGCCGTTGCTGTACATGTGCCAGGTCAGCGCCTGAGCCGTGCAGACCCTCTTGAAACACATCGGATACGTTTTTCATGAACTACCCCGGCTATCCCTTCACTCCCAAGCGCCTTGAGGTGCGTGCCGGCATTGCGATGTCGTATCTGGACGAAGGCCCGCGCGATGGCGAGGTTGTGCTCATGCTGCACGGCAATCCGTCGTGGAGCTATCTGTGGCGACATCTGGTGAGCGGCCTGTCCGACCGCTACCGCTGCATCGTGCCCGACCACATCGGCATGGGCCTGTCCGACAAGCCCGACGATGCGCCCGACGCGCAGCCGCGCTACGACTACACGTTACAGTCGCGCGTGGACGACCTGGACACGCTGTTGCGGCACCTGGGCATCACCGGCCCGGTCACGCTGGCGGTGCACGATTGGGGCGGCATGATCGGCTTCGGGTGGGCGCTGTCGCACCATGCGCAGGTCCGGCGGCTGGTCATCACCAACACCGCAGCCTTCCCGCTGCCGGCGGAAAAGCCGATGCCGTGGCAGATCGCGATGGGCCGGCATTGGCGCCCTGGCGAATGGTTCATCCGCACCTTCAATGCGTTTTCGTCCGGCGCCTCGTGGCTGGGCGTGTCGCGGCGCATGCCCGCGGCGGTACGGCGTGCCTACGTGGCGCCCTATAACAGCTGGCGCAACCGCATCTCCACCATCCGCTTCATGCAGGACATCCCGCTGTCGCCGGCCGACAAGGGCTGGTCGTTGCTGGAACGCTCGGCACAGGTGCTGCCGTCGTTCGCCGACCGCCCGGCCTTCATCGCCTGGGGCCTGCGCGATATCTGCTTCGACAAGCACTTCCTGGCCGGCTTCCGCCGCGCGCTGCCGCAGGCCGAAGTCACCGCGTTCGACGATGCGAACCACTACGTGCTGGAAGACAAGCACGAGGTGCTGGTGCCAGCGATTCGTGCATTTTTGGAGCGTCATCGGCTTTAGCTTGGTAAAGTAATTCTCAAATTTCCGCCAGGCCAATGTGGCTCACTGGTCAGACCCTGAAGTTTTGGAGTATGAAGTGCTAATCTCAAGACTCAAATTAAAGAACTGGCGCAATTTTCGTGAAGCTGATGTCGGGCTGTCTCCGCGTGCTTTTCTGATTGGGGCGAACGCTTCAGGAAAGTCGAATCTCTTGGACGTTTTCAGGTTCTTGAGAACGGTTGCTCAGGTTGAAGGTGGAGGGCTGCAAAAAGCACTCAAAGAGCGTGGATTCATGTCCAAGCTCCGGAGCCTGCACGCGAGACGGGATCCTGAAGTTAGTATTGAGTTGGAAATTTCAGAATCACTTGATCCCGGAGCAAAACAATGGACCTATATGCTTGCTTTCAAGGCTGAAGGCAAGGGTGCGCAGCGTGTTTTCATCACGCGAGAAGTGGTCACATGTAATGGTGAAGAAATAATATCTCGACCTGATTTAAATGACTCCTCTGATGAGGTTCGTTTGACGCAAACCCACATGGAGCAGATCAATAACAATGCCAGATTCCGTGAATTAGCTGAATTCTTTGGGTCTACTACATATCTTCATCTAGTGCCTCAACTCTTGAAATTTGGTGAAGAGATAAGCGGAAGAATGATAGAGAGCGATCCCTTTGGCCAGGGCTTGTTGCAGCGGATAGCAAGGACTCCCCAGAAGACTCAGGCGGCTCGTTTAAAACGGATTGCCGAAGCTCTAAAAGTTGCTGTTCCTCAATTTTCGCAGCTTCAGTTTAAAAAGGATGAGGTTACTGGAGCACCTCATCTCGAAGCTCGCTTTGACCATTGGAGAGTCAACGGCGCTTGGCAAAGGGAAGAGCAGTTTTCTGATGGGACATTGCGGCTTATTGGTTTGCTCTGGGCATTACAAGAAGGCGATGGAATGCTCTTGTTGGAAGAGCCGGAGCTATCACTGAATGATGCAATTGTTGAGTATATCCCTCTGATGATTGATAGGGTTTTGCGAAGCAGGAAGAAAGCGGCCCGCCAAGTTATAGTAACCACGCATAGCGACAACTTGATAGCTGCAGTGAGCGATCCAGGATGGGTACTTTTGCTTGAAATTGGAGAAAATGGGACAAAGATTCGTGAGCCTAATGAAGAAGAAGTTGTAGCGATGGAAAATGGTCTGAATCCGGCTGAAGTTCTTCTTCCTAAGACAAGGCCTGAACGCATCGAACAGATGGGTTTGTTCTGATGTCAGCGTTCTATGTTATAGGCGAAGATGCACTTACATGCGCCCTCGGCTCTAGGTTGGTTGAAGATGTAGGGCAGTGCACACTGGCATTGCCTGTAATAAATACGAATGGGGTAACTAAACTTCAAGCTGGATTGAGGCGATATTTTGGCCTTGTTAGTGTTTTCCCTGTTTTGTGCATTGCTGACACTGATGGCAAGTGCGTGGTTGAAATGATTAGGCGCTGGGTCCCTCATGGTGTGCCGCATGAATTTTTGTTGCGATTCGCTGTTGCTGAGGCAGAAAGCTGGCTGCTAGCAGATTCGGAAGCTTTTGCAGACTTTCTCCATGTATCTCGGTCGCGAATGCCGAAGTCATCCGATGATTTAATCGATCCAAAAAGAAAGATTGTAAGCTTGGCGTCAAAATCTTCAAAGCGTTTGATAAGACAAGAAATGGTCTCGGAACGAGATAGCACTAAGCCAGGATCAGGCTACAACGTCCACCTATGCGAGTTTGCGGCACAACATTGGAGACCTCTGGTAGCTGCAAGAGTTTCTCCAAGCCTAAGTCGCGCAGTCGCAAGCATCAATGAGTTGATAAGTTGAATTATTCCTATTCGATCGGCAACCGGTTGCGTTGTGCCTCGTCCACACCGTCCCAGTCGGCCTCGGTCAACGCATGCAGGCCATGCGCCAGGCGCGATTTGTCGCACTGCGCGCTGCGCTGGCCGAATTCCAGCGAAGCCGGTACCGCTGCGCAGGAGGAGGGGCGGCGGTCGTGAATGCTGCAGCGGCTGTAGCGGCCGATGTCGGCGTCCAGCGCGATACAGCGCGGCTGCGCTTGCGAGGTGCCGCGCATCACCCGTTCGTGGGTGCGTAGCGCGTCGGTCAATTCGACCGGCACTCTGCCGCCCAAGGCGGGATCGGCTTCGCTCCAGTGGAAGCTGACGCGGAAATAGGCGCAGCAAGCGCCGCAGGTAAGGCAGGGGTGTGCCATGGCATGCCGGGCCTTGCGCGGCAAAACGAGCGTAGGGAGCGCGGCATTCTGACCGAATTGCGCCTCGAAACAAGAGCGTGCGGTGCAACGCCATGAGCGGTTCACGCGGCCGGTGCGCAACCAACGACGTCGATCCAGGCCACGCGCCGGCAATGGGACACGGACGCGCTGGTGCAGTTGCCCGTGCATCACTCCATGCGCGGCGCGTTATCCGCGATAATCACCCAATGACCAGCCTCTGCAATATCGCGGCCACGCTGCCGCAGCTGGCGCGCGAGCGCCCCGATCAGATCGCCATCCGCTGCCCGGGACGCCGTGGCGCCAATGGGTTCGCGGCCTACGATGTGACCCTGAGTTATGCCGAACTGGACGCGCGCAGCGATGCGATTGCGGCCGGGCTGGCAGTGCATGGCATCGGCCGCGGCATGCGCGCGGTGGTGATGGTGCGGCCGTCGCCGGAGTTCTTCCTGCTGATGTTCGCGTTATTCAAGGCCGGTGCGGTGCCGGTGCTGGTGGACCCGGGCATCGACAAGCGCGCCCTCAAACAGTGTCTGGACGAAGCGCAGCCGCAGGCGTTCATCGGCATTCCACTGGCGCAGCTGGCACGCCGGTTGCTGCGCTGGGCGCGTTCTGCCAAGCAGATCGTCACCGTTGGCGGCCGGTACGGCTGGGGCGGGGTGACCCTGGCGCGGGTGGAGCGCGATGGGGCGGGCGCCGGGAGCCAGCTGGCCGACACCGCGCCGGACGATGTGGCCGCGATCCTGTTCACCAGCGGCTCCACTGGCGTGCCCAAGGGTGTGGTGTACCGGCACCGGCATTTTGTCGGACAGATCGAGCTGCTGCGCAATGCGTTCGACATGCAGCCTGGCGGTGTGGACCTACCGACGTTTCCGCCGTTCGCCTTGTTCGACCCGGCGCTGGGCTTGACTTCGGTGATTCCGGACATGGACCCGACCCGCCCGGCCACCGCGGACCCGCGCAAGCTGCACGATGCAATCGCCCGCTTCGGTGTCACCCAGTTGTTCGGCTCGCCCGCATTGATGCGCGTGCTGGCCGATGATGGGCAGCCGCTCCCCAACGTGCGCCTGGTCACCTCGGCCGGTGCGCCGGTGCCACCGGATGTGGTGGCGAAGATCCGCGCACTGCTGCCGGCCGATGCGCAGTTCTGGACGCCGTACGGCGCGACCGAATGCCTGCCGGTGGCGGCAATCGAAGGCCGCACCCTGGACGCCACGCGCGCGGCCACCGAGGCTGGTGCGGGCACCTGCGTGGGCCAGGTGGTCGCGCCGAATGAGGTGCGCATCATTGCCATCGACGATGCGGCGATTGCCGAGTGGAGTGGCGTGCGCGTGCTGGCGGTGGGCGAGGTGGGCGAGATCACCGTCGCCGGGCCCACCACTACCGATACCTACTTCAATCGCGATGCGGCCACCCGTAGCGCCAAGATCCGCGAGCGCTGCGACGATGGCAGCGAGCGCGTCGTACACCGCATGGGCGATGTCGGCTATTTCGATGCCCAGGGCCAGTTGTGGTTCTGCGGTCGCAAGACCCACCGCGTGGAAACCGCCAGCGGCCCGCTGTACACCGAACAGGTGGAGCCGGTGTTCAACGTGCATGCGCAGGTGCGTCGTACCGCCTTGGTCGGCGTGGGCGCGGTTGGACAACAACAGCCGGTGCTGTGCGTCGAGTTGCAGCCGGGCGTGTCGGCGTCGGCCTTTGCGCAGGTGCAAACTGCATTGCGTGCACTGGGCGCGGCGCACCCGCACACCGCCGGCATCGCGCGTTTCCTTCGGCATCCCGGTTTTCCGGTGGATATCCGCCATAACGCCAAGATCGGCCGCGAGAGGTTGGCGGTGTGGGCGGCGCAACAACGTGGATGACGGTCTGCAGCAAGTCAATCAGATGCGTGTCGGTGGGCTATTCGCCAAGGCGATGGCGGCCGGCTATGGTGTGCTCCCTCGAACGAACGGAGCGGCGCGATGAAGGTATTGGTGACCGGCGGTGGCGGCTTCCTTGGCCAGGCGTTGTGCCGTGGCCTGCGCGCGCGCGGGCATGAGGTGGTGAGTTTCCAGCGCGGCGATTACCCGGTGCTGCAGACACTGGGCGTGGGTCAGATCCGGGGCGACCTGGCCGATCCGCAGGCGGTGCGACATGCCTTCGGCGGGATCGATGCGGTGTTTCACAACGCGGCCAAGGCCGGTGCGTGGGGCAGCTACGACAGCTATCACCAGGCCAACGTGGTGGGCACGCAGAACGTGCTCGATGCCTGCCGCGCCAATGGCGTGCCTCGGCTGATCTATACGTCCACGCCCAGCGTCACCCATCGCGCCACCAATCCGGTGGAAGGGCTGGATGCCGACGAAGTGCCGTATGGCGAAGACCTGCGCGCCGCATATGCCGCCACCAAGGCGATCGCCGAGCGTGCGGTGCTGGCAGCCAACGACGCGCAGCTGGCGACGGTGGCGTTGCGCCCGCGCCTGATATGGGGGCCAGGCGACAATCATCTGCTTCCGCGTCTTGCTGCGCGCGCACGTGCCGGGCGGCTGCGCATGGTGGGTGATGGCAGCAATCTGGTGGACAGCACGTACATCGACAACGCGGCGCAGGCGCACTTCGCTGCGTTCGAGCATCTGGCGCCGGGCGCTGCCTGCGCCGGCAAGGCGTACTTCATTTCCAACGGCGAACCGCTGCCGATGCGCGAGTTGCTCAACCGCCTGCTGGCGGCCGTGGATGCACCGGCGGTGACGCGTGCGCTCTCGTTCAAGACCGCCTATCGGATCGGTGCGGTGTGCGAGACGGTGTGGCCACTGTTGCGTCTGCCAGGCGAGGTGCCGCTGACGCGGTTCCTGGTGGAACAGCTGTGCACGCCGCATTGGTACAGCATGGAACCGGCGCGCCGTGACTTTGGCTATGTGCCGCAGATCAGCATCGAAGAAGGGCTCAACCGCCTGCGATCCTCATCTTCCAACGACATCGCCATCACCCGATAAAGACCGGCATATCCACAAGATACGTCTGCGCCGATTCGGCACGACAACTTCTGGAATCATTGCCATGCTGCATTACGCCATCATCTTCTTCGTCATCGCCATCATTGCCGCTGTGCTGGGCTTCAGCGGCATCGCCGGTGCGGCGACCAACATCGCCTGGATCCTGTTCGTGGTGTTCCTGATCCTGGCGGTGATCTCGATGTTCCGTCGCGGCAAGGTATAACGCCGCACGCACGATACGTCCCGGCAGCGGCGCTGCCGGCCGGCGCGCAGATGGCCCGCTTCCGCAAGGAGGCGGGCCATCTGCGTTATGGCGTTATTCGCGCTGTTTGATGCCTGTCACAGACGTTTTCTCAGCGATTGCATTTGTTGGAGTAGGCCCGTGTGGTGGGGCGGGCAGCGCGTGCGCAACGGCGCTGCGCTCATCGGCGTGTGTCCACCGCACTACGCAGCAGTTGATCGTCGTCATGGCGTTGCAGTGCCAGGTCGATCAACCGGGTAATCAGGCTCCGATAGTCCAGTCCGCTTGCCTCCCATAGCTTCGGATACATGCTGATGCGGGTGAAGCCGGGCAAGGTGTTGACCTCGTTGATCACGATGCGCCCGTCTGCACACAGGAACACGTCCACCCGCGCCATGCCGGCGCAGTCCAGCGCCTGGTAGGCCTGTACCGCGATCTGCTGGATTCGGTGCTGGGTGGGCGCATCGATGTCGGCCGGAATCACCAGGTCGGCCCCGTGCTCGCTGATGTATTTGGTCTCGTACGAATAAAATGCATCGTGCACCACCACCTCGCCGCACACACTCGCCTGCGCTACGGCATTGCCGAGTACAGCGCATTCGATCTCGCGGCCGGCCACGGCCGCTTCCACCAGCACCTTGTGGTCGTAGGACAGTGCCAGCGCCACTGCCGCTGCAAACGCGTCTGCGCTGCGCACCTGGCTGACCCCGACCGACGAGCCCTGGTTGGCCGGTTTGACGAACAGCGGCAATCCCAATTGCGCGATCAGCGCCTGCGCATCGACATGCTTGGCGGTGTGGCGGGTGAGGCAGACGCCCGGCGCCACCGCCAGCCCGGCCTCGCGCAGCACGCGCTTGGCCATGTCCTTGTCCATCGCAACCGCCGAGCCGAGCACGCCGGAGCCGACGAAGGGCAGGTTGGCCATGCGCAGCAGTCCCTGCAGCGAGCCGTCTTCGCCCAGGGTGCCGTGCACGATCGGAAACACCACATCGATCTGTGCCAGCGCCTGTTCGCTGTCCACCGGACGCAGCTGCGCCGTGTCGGCGCCTGGCAGCACGGCCACCGCGCGTCCACTGCAATGCAGGGCGATCTTGCCAGGGTCGTCTGCATCGAGCAGAAAGCCTTCCGGTGCGCTCAGATGCCACTGGCCCTGCTTGTCGATGCCGATCAACACCGGTTCGAAGCGCTGCGGGTCCAGCGCCTGCAGGATATTGCGCGCCGATTGCAGCGAGACCTCGTGCTCAGCCGATTTGCCGCCGAAGATGATACCGACCCGGATCTTGCGCATTGCCTGTTCCTGCCATCGCTGAGGGAAGCGGCAGGATGCCGCGCGGGAGCAGCGCACGGAAGCCTGCAGGCAGTTGTGCTGGTGCTTCGGCAACGCGCAACAGCGACAGGCAGACCGCCATCAGGCGGCTGCGACATGCGGTGGCGGTAGAATGCCTGTATGCCCGGATCACTTTTCAACTCACTCAAGCCGCTCGCCGGCCAGGCCCTGCAGGCCGCGCTCAACCGCGCGCTGGCGCTGGACCCGGATACCCGCGACGCCCTGCTGCCGCTGGAAGGCCAGCGGATTGCGCTGACCCTGGACGCGCCCGCCCTGGCCCTGCAGATCCGCGTGCACGAACGCCGGCTGCTGGTGGGGCCGGTGGACCCGGCGCAGGAACCGGATCTGGCGGTGCGCAGCAGCCTGGCCGGCTTGCTCGGGCAATTGCCGTTCCTGGCCAAAGCGCGCCGCAGCGGTGCGCCGGCAGGGCGGCTCAAGGTCTCCGGCGATGCGGAACTGGCGCGCCAGCTGCAGCAGCTGGCCGGGCGCTTCGATCCGGATTGGCAGCTGCCGTTCGTGGCGGTGTTCGGGCAGATTCTGGGCGTGCAGATTGCCGCTGCGGTCCGCACGGCGCTGCAGCAGGCCCGCCGCAGCGCATCGGATCTGGCGCATAGCGCGGCCGAATTCGTCACCGAAGAATCGCGTGATGTGGTGCCGCGTGCCGAGCTGGACGCCTTCCACGATGACGTGGACGAGCTGCGCGACGCTGTCGAACGCCTGGCTGCGCGTGTCGCCCGCCTGCGCGCTGCCGGAGGCGCGGCATGAAGGCGATCCTGCGGGCCAGCCGCATCGGCCGGGTGATCCTGCGCTACCGGTTGGACGCCTTGCTCGAAGGCACTCCGGCCGAGCGCTGGCTGCGCCTGGCCAAACCGTTCGTGCCGCGCGCCAGCGCCGAAATCGCCGCGCAATCGCGCGGTGCGCGGCTACGCTTGGCCTTGCAGGAGCTGGGGCCGATCTTCGTCAAGTTCGGGCAGATCCTTTCGACCCGGCGCGATCTGATTCCGGCCGACGTGGCCGAAGAACTCACCTTGCTGCAGGACCGGGTCAAGCCGTTCGACGGTGAGGCTGCGCGTCTGATCGTCGAACGTGCGCTCGGCCTGCCGGTCAGTGTGGCGTTCGCCTCCTTCGACACGGTGCCGCTGGCGTCTGCCTCCATCGCGCAGGTGCATGCGGCCACGCTGCCGGCCGATGCCAACGGCGTGGGTCGCGCAGTGGTGGTCAAGGTGCTGCGCCCGGACATCGAGCGCCAGATCGATGCCGATATCGCGCTGCTGCACTCGCTGGCCACGCTGGTCGAACGCACCCACCCGCGTGCGGACAAGATCCGCCCGCGCGAGGTGGTGGCCGAGATCGAAGGCACCCTGTCTGCCGAACTCGATCTGCAGCGCGAAGGCGCAAACGCCAGCGTGCTGCGCCGGTTCTGGGAAGGCTCGGACGATCTGTACGTGCCGGAAGTGATCTGGTCGCACACCGCCGAGCGTGCGCTCACATTAGAGCGCGTGTACGGCATTCCCTCCGACGATATCGTCAAGCTCGACGCCGCCGGCATCGATCGAAAGGCGCTGGCGGCCAAGGGCGTGCGCGTGTTCTACACCCAGGTGTTCCGCGACAACTTTTTCCATGCCGATGCGCATGCCGGCAACATCTGGGTCGATGCGGACCCGGAGCGCCGTCTCAACCCGCGCTTCATCGCGCTGGATTTCGGCATCATGGGTCAGCTCTCGCAGGAAGATCAGTACTACCTGGCCGAGAACTTCATGGCGATCTTCCACAAGGATTACCGCCGCATGGCCGAGTTGCACGTAGAGGCGGGCTGGATGCCCTCGAACGTGCGCATCGACGAACTGGAAGCAGCTGCACGTTCGGTATGCGAGCCGTACTTCACCCGCCCGCTGTCGGAAATCTCGTTGGCGCAGGTGCTCATCAAGCTGTTCCGCGTCGCGCAGCGCTACGAGCTGACCCTGCAGCCACAGCTGATCCTGCTGCAGAAGACCCTGCTCAACATCGAAGGGGTGGGCCGGCAGCTCGACCCCAAGCTGGATATCTGGGCGGTGGCGCGCCCGGTGCTCGAACGCATCCTGCGCGAGCGCTACAGCCCGCGCCGCATGCTCGGCGAATTGGGCAAGCGGCTCCCGGAACTCATGACCCACGCGCCGGACATGCCGCGCCTGGTGCACAGCTGGCTGAAGCAGCAGGTGGAAGGCCGCCATCAGCTGGAGATCCGCTCTACCGAGCTGCGCGCGCTGGAGTTGAGCCTGCGCAAGCTGCAGACCCGCGTGGTCACCGCCATCACTGGCAGCGGGTTGCTGGTGGTCGCCGCGGTGCTGTACGGCCTGCATCCGGACGGTTGGTACCTGGGCACGATACCGGTATGGAGCTGGATCAGCGGCGGCGCCGGCACGGCCGCGTTGCTGGTGGCCTGGCTGCGTCGCTAGGTCGCGTATTCCCTGCGCCACACGGCCCATCGACGCTGCCCGACGGTCAGCCGGCGCAGGCCGCGTGCGCGGTGGCCATGGCCTCAGGGCGCGTGGTTGGCATGCGCCACATGGTCGAAGAACTGGTAGATGCCGTCATCGCTCATCTTGCGCGCATTGGCCAGCTCGCCAGCACGGGTGGTGTAAACCAGCGTGCCGGTGGGAGAGATCACCACCGCAGCCGGGATGCCCTTCTGGATCGGGTCGCCGTAGCGCTGGCTGAGCGCCAGGTTGCGGTCGAAGTTGCCCACATCCACCTTGACCACCACGAACGACTTGTCGATCAGCGGCGCATTCCTGGCCGTGTGCAACGCCGCGTCCAGCGCGCGGCAGTCGTGGCACCAGTTGGCGCCGAAGATCACCAAGGTGGGTTTATGTGCTTTCTTGCCGGCGGCCAGCGCAGCGCGTAGCTGCGCGTCCGCATTGGCGTGTTCGTCGTAGGGCAGGTCCAGGGCCTGCGCGAGCGGGGCGACCGCCAGCAGGCAAAACAGAAGCCAGGTACGCATTGGGGTGGTCCACGGTGGGGAATCTGCATGCTCTGCCGGCACCGTGCTGCGGTCAACCGGCGCATGGGCACGCGTGCGCAGTGGCAGGCGGTGTCAGCGATGCGGATAATCCACCGGTGAGCACATCCCCCAAGCATCTGCAGATTCTCCACCAGGACGAAGTCCTGGCCGTGGTCGACAAACCCGCAGGCCTGATGGTCCACGACAGCAAGCTGGCGCGCGGGGAAGACGACTTCCTGGCCGACCGCCTGCGCGAGCAGCTGGGCCGGCCGATCTTCCTGGTGCACCGGCTCGACCGCGCCACCAGTGGCTGCCTGCTGCTGGCCTTCGACCGCGACAGCGCCAGTGCACTGGGCAAGGCGCTGATGGCCGGCGAGGTGGACAAGCACTACCTGACGGTGTGCCGCGGCTGGCCGGCCGAGGAGCAGTTCGTCGTCGATCACGCCCTGGATGGCGGCCCTGGCAAACCGGTGAAAAAGCCGGCGGTGACCCACTTCCAGCGGCTGGCCACCGGCGAGCTGGAGATCCCCTCCACCGGCTTTGCCACCTCGCGTTATGCGCTGCTGCGCTGCCAGCCGCAGACCGGGCGCTTTCGGCAGATCCGCCGGCACATGAAGCACCTGTCGCATCACATGATCGGCGACACCAGCCATGGCGATGGCCGCCACAACCGCAGCTTCCGCATGCTCGGCATCCACCGCATGCTGCTGCACGCCGAACGCCTGGAGTTTCCACACCCGGCCGATGGCAGGCGCATCGGCGTCACCGCACCGCTGGATGTGGAATTCGTCAAGGCCTGCGCATTGTTCGGCTGGGACATGCCGCAGTTGCAGGTAGCGGCAGCGATTTAGCGCTGGCGCGCTGTGGTCCTCTTCCCAGTGGGCAAGGCAGTGGCGATTGGTGCCACTCCGTGCAGCCGCACCCTCACCCCAACCCTCGCTCCGCGCCCCGGGCGCTCCGAGGTACGCGCGCCAGTGGCGCGCAAGCTGTGCCTTCTCGCCCCACAGGGAGAGGGGCTTGCGCTGTGCTCTAACGATTCCCGATTCCCGATTCCCCGCCCCTCAGGGCTTCTGCGCCGGGGCAGGCTCGTTGACGATGGTCTCCAGATCCTTCTGCAGGTCGGCAAACAGCGGCAGCATCTTCTGCTGGATGGCGCCCATCAGGTTCTGGGTCAGGGCGGGGGTCTTGTCCAGCAGGCTCTGGCCGGCCGAGCTCTCGTAGAACTCGGCCATGGCCAGCACATCCTCGCGCGAGAACGAGCGCTTGTAGATGTCCACGTACATCGGTCGCAGCTCCGACCACGACAGCGCCTTGCGCACGGTCTGGCGGGTGCGTTCCTGGATGCGCTGCAGTTGCGCCTGCTCGGCGGGGTCGAGCTGGCGCTGCGCGGTGAGCTGGGCGAACTGCTGCTGCTGCATCGCCTCGATCTGCGGCAGCATGGTGTCCAGCATGGTCTGCGCGCGCGAAGCGGCCAGCAGACGGTTGACGTCGGCATCGGTGGGCGCCTGCGCCAGCGCGGCCGGGGTGGCCAGCGCCAGCAGGGCCAGCAGCATCAGGCGGCGGGCAAGCGCGCCGGCGGGGGCGAGCGAATCGGGGGTCATCGAAGCGTCCTGCAGTGGGGAACCGGCCGCAGCATACGGGAAGCCGGTGTTCGCGCGCATGCGTGCCGCTGCCGATACAATCGACGCGTATGGCCAGCGACCCGATCCAGATCACCCCCAGCCTGACGATCCCGCCCAGCGAGCTCGTCGAGCGCTTCGTGCGCGCCAGCGGCGCCGGTGGGCAGAACGTCAACAAGGTGTCCACCGCGGTGGAGCTGCGCTTCGACGTGGCCGGATCGCCCTCGCTGCCCGAGCCCTTGCGTGCGCGCCTGCTGTCGCGGCGCGACCGCCGCATGACCGCCGAAGGCGTGCTGGTGATCGATGCGCAGCGCTTCCGCACCCAGGATCGCAGCCGCGACGATGCGCGCGAGCGGCTGGTCGAGATCATCAGTGCGTGCCTGTCGGTGCCCAAGCGCCGGGTCGCCACCAAACCGAGTCATGGCGCCAAGCTGCGGCGGCTGGATGCCAAGCGTGAGCGCAGTCAGACCAAACGTGGACGCTCCGCGTCCCACTGGGAGTAAGCGTGAGTCAAGACGCTCCGTCGTTGCCACCGGTCACACAGGCCAACATCCTGCTGCAGCCAGCACCGCCCAGAATGCCGCGTGCGCACGGCCGCTTCGGCCGCTGGCTGGGCCGTACCGCGCTGCGCCTGACCGGCTGGCGCCTGCTCGGGCGGCTGCCCGATGAGCCCAAGCTGGTGATGATCGTGGCTCCGCATTCGTCCAACTGGGACGGTTTCCTGGGCTTTGCGGCCAAGTTCGCGCTGGGCTTCGATGTGCGCGTGCTGGGCAAGGCGCAGTTGTTCTGGTGGCCGCTGGGCCCGCTGCTGCGCAAACTCGGCGGCATTCCGCTGGACCGTAGTTCGCCGCAGGGCACCATCGGCCAGGCGGTGCGGCTGATCCGCAACTCCGAGCAGATGTGGTATGTGATTACCCCCGAGGGCACGCGCAAGCGCGTCGAACACTGGAAGGCCGGCTTCTGGAAGATCGCCTCCGATGCGCAGGTGCCGATCCTGCCGGTGTACTTCGATTACCCCAGCAAGACCGTGGGCATCGGCGAGCCGTTCTGGACCGGCACCGACATGGCCGCCGACATCGCCGCCATCCGCACCTGGTACCGGCCGTGGCGAGGCAAGCATCGCGATACGCTGTAGGACGCCGCTGGAGGCCGGGCACAGGGTCTGGCCTGCGAAACGCATCTCATCCCATCCGCACCTGCCGATCACCGTGCGCATGTGCAACCAGGAAACCGCATGATCGCTTCGCCCATCCTCATGGTGTGCCTGTCCTTGCTGCTGTGTGCCGGTCCGACCCTGGCCGCCACCCCGATGCTGGTGATCCATGGCGGCGCAGGCGTGGAGAAGTCTGGGTTGTCTGCCGAGGAACAGGCCCAGGCACGCGAGGCGATGCAACGCGCGCTGCGCACCGGGCATGCGGTGTTGAACCGCGGCGGCAGCACGGTGGAGGCGGTGGCCGCCACCATCACCGTGCTGGAGGACGCGCCGCAGTTCAACGCCGGGCGCGGTGCAGTTTTCACTCACGACGGCAAGAACGAGCTGGACGCGGCGATCATGGATGGCGCCAGCGGCCAGGCCGGGGCGATTGCCGGCGTGCACACGGTCAAGAACCCGATCCAGCTGGCACGCCGCGTCATGGAGCGTTCCAGGCACGTGATGCTGGTCGGCGACGGCGCCGAGCAGTTCGCGCGCGAGCAGGGCGTCACCCTGGTGGACCCGAGCTACTTCCACACCGACAAGCGCTGGCAGCAGCTGCAGAAGGCGCTCAAGGCCGAGGCCGGCGACCGCCAGGCGCAGGCGGCGCTGGACCTGGAAACCGCCAGGCATTTTGGCACTGTCGGCGCGCTGGCGCTGGACCGCAACGGCCATCTGGCCGCCGGCACCTCCACCGGCGGCATGACCAACAAGCGCTACGGCCGCGTGGGCGATGCGCCCATCATCGGCGCCGGCACCTATGCCAATGCGCAGTGCGCCGTCTCCGGCACCGGCTGGGGCGAGTTCTACATCCGTGCGGTGGCCGCCTACGACATCTGCGCGCGCATGAAATACGCCGGGCAGTCGTTGCAGCAGGCCGCCGAGGCGGTGATCGACCAGCAGATTCCCACCGCCGGCGGCGATGGCGGCGCCATTGCGCTGGATGCGCAAGGCAACATCGCCTTCCCGTTCAATACCGAAGGCATGTACCGCGGCTGGATCGGTGCCGACGGCGCCCCGCACGTGGCGATCTTCAAGGACGAAACGCTTTGAGGAAGCCAGCGTGAGTCACTGCCTTCTCCCGCCTGCGGGAGAAGGTGCCCGAAGGGCGGATGAGGGTGCCCCCACCCCGCCGGCCGTCTCTGCTCCGCACATCGCCATGCATCCTTGCCCAGCCAACGGCACATGCCGGCGCCGCGCAAACCCGCTAGCGTGATGGTTTGTCGTACCCACCACTCAGGAATCACACGCCATGTCGCGTACTGTCGTTCTGGCCGCCGCCATCACCCTGGCACTGGCCGCATGTTCTGGAAAAGAGCCGTCCGGTCAGGAGTCCGCCCCCGTGTCCGAGAACACCGCTACCCCGGCCGCCGATGCCGCGCCGAACCCGCTGCTGACCGCCAGCACGCTGCCGTTCCAGGCGCCGCCGTTCGACAAGATCCAGGACAGCGACTACCTGCCGGCCTTCGAGGAAGGCATGCGCCAGCACCTGGCCGACGTGCGCAAGATCGCCGACAACAACCAGGCGCCCACCTTCGACAACACCATCGAAGCGCTGGAACGCAGCGGCGAAACGCTGACGCGCGTATCGCGCATCTTCTTCGGGCTGGTCCAGGCCGATACCAGCGACGCACGCCAGAAGATCCAGGAAGAGATCGCGCCCAAGCTGGCCGCGCATAAGGACGAGATCAACCTCGATCCCAAGCTGTTCGCACGCGTCAAGACCCTCTACGACCAGCGCGACACGCTGAACCTGGAGCCGGAACAAAAACGCCTGCTCGAGCGCGATTACGAAGAACTGGTCCGTGCCGGTGCGCAGCTGTCCGATGCCGACAAGGACAGCCTGCGCAAGCTCAACGTGGAAGAAACCACGCTGTCCACCCAGTTCCACACCCGCCTGGTCGCCGCCTCGGCCGCCGCTGCGGTGGTGGTTGACGACACCGCCAGGCTCGATGGCCTGAGCGAGGGCGACATCGCCGCCGCGGCCGATGCCGCCAAGGCGCGCAAGCTCGATGGCAAGTATCTGCTCACCCTGCAGAACACCACCCAGCAGCCGGTGCTGGCGTCGCTCAAGAATCGCGAGCTGCGTGCCGAGGTGCTGAAGGCGTCTGAAACGCGTGCGGAAAAGGGCGATGCCAACGACACCCGCCAGACCATCCAGCGCCTGGCGCAGCTGCGTGCGCAAAAAGCCAAGTTGTTGGGCTTCGACAACTACGCCGCCTACAGCCTGGGCGACCAGATGGCCAAGACCCCGGAGGCGGCGCTCAAGTTGCTGACCGACACCGTGCCGGCCGCCACCGCCAAGGCACGTCGCGAAGTGGCCGAAATGCAGAAGGTCATCGATGCCCAGAAGGGCGATTTCAAACTGGCCGCGTCCGACTGGGACTTCTACGCCGAGCAGGTGCGCAAGGCCAAGTACGACCTGGACGAATCGCAGATCAAGCCGTATTTCGAACTGGACAACGTGCTGCAGAACGGCGTGTTCTACGCGGCCACGCAGCTGTATGGCATCACCTTCAAGCAGCGTACCGACATCCCGACCTACCACGCCGACATGAAGGTGTATGAAGTCTTCGATGCCGACGGCAGCTCGATGGCGCTGTTCTACACCGATTACTTCAAGCGCGACAGCAAGTCCGGCGGCGCCTGGATGGACGTGTTCGTCGAACAGGACGGCCTCACCGGTGCCAAGCCGGTGGTCTACAACGTCTGCAACTTCACCAAGCCGGCCGCCGGCCAGCCGGCACTGCTGAGCTTCGACGACGTCACCACGCTGTTCCACGAGTTCGGCCACGCGCTGCATGGCATGTTCTCCAAGGTGAAATACCCCTCGATCGCCGGCACCAGCACCTCGCGCGATTTTGTGGAATTCCCCTCGCAGTTCAACGAGCACTGGGCCTCGGACCCGAAGGTCTTCGCCCACTACGCCAAGCACTACCAGACCGGCGCACCGATGCCGGCCGAGCTGGTGGAAAAGATCAAGAAGGCCAAGACCTTCAACAGCGGCTACGCCACCACCGAATACTTGTCGGCGGCGTTGCTGGATCTGGCCTGGCACACCCAGCCGGCCGATGCGCCGCTACAGGATGTGAGCAAGTACGAAGCCGATGCGCTGAAGCGCTTCAAGGTGGACTTGGCCGAAGTACCGCCGCGTTACCGCAGCACCTATTTCGACCACATCTGGGGCGGTGGCTACTCGGCCGGTTACTACGCCTACTTCTGGTCGGAAGTGCTCGATGACGATGCGTTCGAGTGGTTCAAGGAAAACGGCGGCCTGACCCGCAAGAACGGCGACACCTTCCGCGCCAAGATCCTCTCGCGCGGCAATACGGTCGACCTGGCCACGCTGTATCGCGATTTCCGCGGCAAGGATCCCAGCGTCAAGGCGCTGCTGGAGAACCGCGGTTTGACCGACTGAGGGAGTGCGCTGCAACGATTGCAGGGCCGAACGGGATGGCACGCGCCATCCCGTTCGCTTTAGGGGACACCGATTCCTGGTCGCTCCTGCGGCTACTCGTGGGAGCGCCAATACTGGGATGCGCTGAGACAGTAGCTGGCTCAATGCCCTGCAGCGATGCGCATGATGAGGAACGAACCATGCGCGCTGCTCACGGTCACCGTGCCGCTGCATGCAACCCACACCTGCAGGAACCCGACCGCATGCAACGTCCCGTCGTTCTGGCCGTCACCATCATGGCCTGTCTTGCCGCTTGCAGCGGAAAAGACACCTCCCCCCGGCTTCGACCACTGCCTCCGGCAGCACGGCTGCTGCGCCCGCAGCAGGTCTGGCCCAAAACCCGCTGTTGATTCCCAGCACGCTCCCGTTGCAGGCCCCGCCCTTCGACAAGATCAAGGACAGCGATTACCTGCCTGCCCTGGAAGAAGGCATTCGGCTCAAACGCATCGAGTTGCACCGGATCATCGAGAATCCGGCACCGCCCACCTTCGAAAACACGGTAGAAGCCCTAGAGCGCAGCGGTGCCACGCTTTCCCATGTCTCCAACATCTTCTATAGCGTGTTGTCTGCCGACACCAGTGACGCGCGGCGTGCGATCGACGGGGACATCAGTCCGAAGGTCATCGCGCTCAATGACGAGGCCTTGATGAATCCCAGGCTGTTCGCACGGCTCAAGGCTGTCTACGACCAGCGCGACACCCTGGGGCTTGCGCCCGAACAGAAGCGTCTGCTCGAGTTGGCCTATGAAAAATTCATCAGCGCCGGGGCACGCCTGTCAGATCCCGACAAGGCCATCCTGCGCAAGCTCAATCTGGAAGAGGATAACCTCACGACCCAATACCACACCAAGCTGACTGCCGCGACGGCGGCTGCGGCGATAGTGGTAGACGACAAGGCCAGGCTCGATGGCATGAGTGAAGCTGACATCGCGGCCGCTGCAGCCGCAGCGAAGGCACGTAAGCTCGATGGCAAGTACCTGCTTGCCTTGCAGAGCACCACGCAACAACCGGTGCTGGCTTCGCTCAAAGATCGTGCGTTACGTGCGCAGATACTTGAAGCGTCGGAAAAGCGTGCAGAGCAGGGCGATGCCAACGACACGCGCGATACCATCCGTCGCTTGCTACAAGTGCGTGCGCAGCGGGCCAGGCTGCTCGGCTTCGACAATTACGCCGCTTACAGCCTGCGCAACGAGATGGCCAGGACCCCGCAGGCCGCGCTGAAGCTGCTGACCGATATCGTGCCGCGCGCCACTGCCAAGGCGCGCGACGAAGCAACGCAGATCCAGGCGCTGATCGACGCGCAGCATGGAGGCTTCAAGCTGACCGCATCGGACTGGAACTTCTACGCAGCCCAGGTGCGCAAGGCGAAATACGATCTGGATGTGTCGCAGACCAAGCCGTACTTCGAACTGGACAGTGTGTTGCGCAATGGCGTGTTCTACGCAGCCACGCAGCTGTACGGCATCACCTTCAAGCAGCGCACCGATATTCCGACCTATCACGCGGATATGAAGGTGTACGAGATTTTCGATGTGGACGGCAAGTCGTTGGCGCTGTTCTACACCGATTATTTCCAGCGTGAGAGCAAGTCCGGTGGTGCCTGGGCCGGCAATCTTGTCCAGCGCAATGCGCTGACCGGTGCCAAGCCAGTGATCTACAACGTGTGCAATTTCACCAAGCCGGCCGATGGACAGCCCGCATTGCTGAGCAGTGACGAGGTCAAGTCGATGTTCCACGAATTCGGCCACGCTTTGCACTTCATGTTCTCCACGACCCAATACTCCACGCCAACCGACTTCAGCGAGTTTCCGTCCCAGTTCAACGAGCACTGGGTCAACGATCCGAAGGTGTTCGCCAACTACGCCAGGCACTACCAGACCGGTGAGGCGATGCCCGCCGCATTGGTGGAGAAACTACGCAAGTCCAGAACATTCAATAGCGGCTATCTGACCACCGAATACCTGTCGGCAGAGATCATCGACCTGGCCCTGCATGGCCAATCGGCGGATGCGCCGATCCAGGACGTCGCCAAGTTCGAGGCCGACACGATGCGGCGTTTCAAGGTGGACCTGCCCGATGTGCCGCCACGGTACCGGAGCAGTTACTTCGACCACATCTGGAGCTTCGGCTATGCGGCCAAGTACTACGCCTACTTCTGGTCGGAGGTCCTGGACGATGACGCATTCAAGTGGATGGAGGAACATGGCGGGCTTACCCGCAAGAACGGGGATATCTTCCGTACCAAGATCCTGGCCCCGGGAAATTCAGTGGATGTGACCACGTTGTACCGCAACTTTCGCGGCAGGGATCCCAGCGTGGAGGCGTTGCTGGAGTATCGCGGCTTGACCGAGTAGGCGAACCGGCCGGTCGCTCGCTGCTGCCAGCGTGTCCCTCACGCCTTCAGGGAGCGATTGGCTGAGTCGGCACCTCGGGCGCTGGCGGCATTGCATGAGGCGCTCGACCATCCGCTGCGGGAGGCGGAATGCGACAGCGGGAACCGGCAGTCGGTATGCCTTGGCGACGGCCGCTAGGCGCGATGGATGGCGGTGGTGCGTACCGTGTGCGTGGGCTGTCGTGGCGCCTGTGCCCTGCTAGCGGAAGCGGACATGAGCGAGCGTCGCAGGGGGCATTGACCAAGCCGGCCCGGGCGGCGCAGACTGCGCCGCGCCGCCGCCGGATCAACCCGTCGGTGCGCACCCTTCGGAGCCCTTATCCATGTCCAGCGACAGTCACCCTAGACCCGGGTCGATGACCTGGTTGGCGCGCGCCTGAGGTTTGAAGGTTCGCCGACCGTCATCGACGACGGTCGTCACCAGGCGAACCCCCATGTACGACGAAACCCTGCGCCTTGCCGAAGGCGTCGATGCACTGATCGCACCGCTGGCCGAGCTCAACACGGCCGATGCGGTGGAGTATCTCAACACCCTCGACCGCGACGACGCCGCGCAGGTATTGGTTGCGTTGTCGCCCGCGCGGGCGGTGAAACTGCTCGAACAACCCGAGCTGCGCGATGCCAGCGCGCTGGTGGCGCAGCTGCCGGCCGAGCAGGCCGCCTCGCTACTCGGCCAGATGGCCGACGACCGCGCCACCGACATCTTCCACGGCCTGGATGCCGACCAGCGCCAGCCGCTGCTGTGGCTGCTCAGCGCCGAGGCGCGGCTGTCGATCCAGGCGTTGATGCGCTACCCGCCCAACACCGCCGGCGCCTTGATGACCACCGAGTTCGTGGCGGTGCCGACCGACTGGACGGTGGGGCGCACCCTGCAGCACATCCGCGACGTGGAGCGTAGCCGCGAGACCGTCTACGCGATCTACCTGCTCGACCCGCAGACCCGCGTGCTGCAGCAGGTGGTGACCATGCGCCGGCTGATCACCGGCGCTGCGGACGCACCCATCCTGGAGGTGGCGCAGGTCAATCCGCCGGTCACCGTGGACCCGGCGCTGGACCAGGAAGAGGTGGCGCGGCTGATCCGCCGCCACGACCTGCTGGCGATCCCGGTGGTGGATCGCAACGGCCATATGCTGGGCATCGTCACCGTGGACGATGTGCTGGATGCGTTGATTGCCGAATCCACCGAAGACGTGCACAAGTTCGGCGGCATGGAAGCGCTGGACAAGCCCTACATGCACATCGGCTTTGGCCAGATGATCAAGAAGCGTGCCGGCTGGTTGAGCGTGCTGTTCCTGGGCGAGATGCTCACCGCCAGTGCCATGCAGCACTTCGAGGACGAACTGTCCAAGGCCGTGGTGTTGACCTTGTTTATCCCGTTAATCATGAGCTCGGGCGGCAATTCCGGCTCGCAGGCCACCTCGCTGCTGATCCGCTCGCTGGCGCTGCGCGAACTGCGCCTGCGCGACTGGTGGAGGGTGGCCCTGCGTGAGCTGCCCACCGGCCTCACCCTGGGTGCGATCCTGGGCGTGCTGGCGATCGTGCGCATCGCCATCTGGCAGAACGCCGGGCTGTACGACTACGGCCCACATTGGCAGATGGTGGCGCTGACCATCGGCGCGGCCTTGGTGGGCATCGTCACCTTCGGCTCGTTGTCCGGCTCGATGCTGCCGTTCGTGCTGCAACGCTTGGGCTTCGACCCGGCCAGTGCCTCGGCGCCGTTCGTGGCCACCCTGGTGGACGTCACCGGGCTGGTGATCTACTTCAGCATCGCGGCGATGATCCTGAGCGGCACGTTGTTGTAGGCCTCCATGGGCGTGCCATCGTGCTGCGCAGCCCGACGCACTGGACGCGAACTGTCGCAGAACGCAGCAATCACGTAGGAGCGCCCCTGGGCGCGAGGGCCTTGCCCAGACCGTCCTCGCGCCCAGTGGCGCCTCTACGCCACGGCAAGCAACTCGGCGGCGCGTGTCCACCAGGCAGCATCGCCCGCAGCGGCCAGCGCATGTCCTCGCCCCCCAGTGCGTGTACCGTAGTGCGATGGCTTCCGCGTCCCCCGCACGATGAGTACCTATCACCTGCAGCAGGTGTTTCGCCCCGGCACCGTCGCGGTGGTGGGCGGCAGTCCGCGCGAGCGGTCGGCTGGCCGGGCGGTGGTGCGCAACCTGCGCGCGGCCGGGTTCCCCGGCCAGATCGGCTGGGTGAGCCCGCGCTACAGCGAGATCGATGGCGTGCGCACGGTGGCGCGGTTGACCGATCTGCCGTGGGTGCCGGACCTGGTGGTCATCACCGCACCGGCACGCATCGTGCCGCGCATCGTTTCCATCGCCGCGCGCCGCGGGGTGGCCGCAGCGATCATCCTCACCGCCGGCCTGGGGCGCGGCCCCGGTTCGCCGGCCGCGCGCATGGAGGCGGCCGCGCGCGCCAAGGGCATGCGCATCCTCGGCCCGCACTGCCTGGGCGTGATCGCCCCGCACGCGCGGCTCAATGCCAGCATCGCCGCGCACTGCCCGCAGGCCGGCGACCTGGCGCTGATCTCCGAGTCCAGCGCCATTGCCGCCGCCCTGGTGGAGTGGGGCGTGGCGCGCTCGGTAGGCTTTTCGGCGGTGGTGTCGCTGGGCGACACGCTGGACGTGGATTTCGGCGATCTGCTGGATTACTTCGCCACCGACTACCGCACCCGCGCGATCCTGCTGTATGTCGAACGCATCGATGATGCGCGCAAGTTCATGTCGGCCGCGCGTGCGGCCGCGCGCGCCAAGCCGGTGGTGGTGGTCAAATCGGGGCGCCAGTTCCGCATCAATCCGCATGCCGATACCCATGCCCAGGCGCTGGCCGGCTCGGATGCGGTGTATGGCGCGGCGTTCGCGCGTGCCGGGCTGTTGCGGGTGGGGGCGCTGGACGAGCTATTCGCCGCCGCCGAAACGCTGGGCCGGCTGGGCAGTTTTCCGGGGCGGCGGCTGGCCATCCTGAGCAATGGTGGCGGGGTGGGGCAGCTGGCGGCGGACCAGCTGGTGTTGCGCGGCGGCACCCTGGCCGAACTGTCAGCCAAGACCCTGGAGCGGCTGGACCAATCGTTGCCGGAAGGCTGGTCGCGCAGCAATCCGGTGGACATCGTTGTGGATGCCGATGGCGCGCGCTATGCCGCGGCAATCGAAGCGTTGCTGGACGATCCGGAGAACGATGCCTTGCTGGTGGTCAACGTGCCCACTGCGTTCACCTCCTCGGCCGATGCGGCCAAGGCGCTGACCCGCGCGCTGGACCAGCGCAGCCGCTACCAGCGCGACAAACCGGTGTTTGCGGTATGGCTGGGCCAGGACGATGCGGCCATCGCCGCGCTCAATGCCGCGCGCGTGCCCACCTACGCCACCGAATCGGATGCGGTGCGTGGCTTCACCCACCTGGTGCGCTACCGCGAGGCGCAGGCGGCGTTGATGGAAACCCCGCCCAGCCTGCCGGAAGATTTCGTGGTGGATGCCGGCGTGGCGCGCACGCTGGTGGAAGCAGCGCTGGCCGCCGGCCGGCGCTGGCTGGACCCGGTGGCCACCAACCGGCTGCTGACTGCCTACGGCATCCCGGTGGTGCCGTTGCAGGTCGCCGCCACCGCCAACGAGGCCGCGCTGCTGGCCGACCCGTTGCTGGCGGTCGGGCGCACGGTGACGTTGAAGGTGCTGTCCAGCGAGATCGCGCACAAATCCGACGTGGACGGCGTGCGCCTGAACCTGTCCAGCGTGGCGGCGGTGCGCGAGGCGGCCACCGGCATCCTGGCGCGTGCGCGCGCTGCGCATCCGGACGCAGCCATCGAAGGGGTGATCGTGCAGCCCACCGTGCTGCGGCCCAAGGCACGCGAGCTGATCGCCGGTATTGCCGATGACCCGGTGTTCGGCCCGGCCATCGTGTTCGGGCGTGGCGGCACTGCGGTGGAAGTCATCAACGACCGCGAGCTCGCCCTGCCGCCGCTGGACCTGCGCCTGGCCCACGAGCTGATCGGGCGTACCCGCGTCTCGCGCATCCTCAAGGCCTACCGCGACGTGCCGGCCGCCGACGAGCGCGCGGTGGCGCTGGTGCTGGTCCAGCTGGCGCAGCTGGCCGCCGACATCCCGGAAATCACCGAACTGGACATCAACCCGCTGCTGGCCGACCGCGATGGGGTGATCGCGCTGGACGCCCGCGTGGCGGTGGCACCGGCGCGCAAGCTGCACAAGGGGCGCGGCCATCCGCGCTTTGCGATCTTCCCCTATCCGAAGGAATGGGAGCGCCAGATCGGCCTGGGCGATGGCACCCACGCGCTGGTGCGCCCGGTGCGCCCGGAGGACGATGCGCTGTTCCGCGCGTTCTTCGCCCGCGTCACCGACGAAGACCTGCGGCTGCGCTTCTTCCAGTCGGTCAAGCATTTCAGCCACGAATTCATCGCCCGCCTGACCCAGCTGGACTACGCCCGCTCGATCGCGCTGGTGGCCATCGACCCCAGGAGCGGCGACATGCTCGGCGCGGTGCGTCTGCATGCCGATGCCGATTACATCGGCGGCGAGTACGGCATCCTGATCCGTTCGGACCTCAAGGGCCACGGTATCGGCTGGCAGCTGATGCGCATCATGATCGAGTACGCGCGCTGGCTGGGCCTGAAACAGATCGAAGGCCAGGTGCTGCGCGAGAACCGCACCATGCTGGCGATGTGCCAGAGCCTGGGCTTCGGCGTGCGCCCGGATCCGGACGATGCGATCCTGATGGCGGTGACACTGCCTATAATGGACGCGCCACGCCCGGCCTGACGTTGCGTCACGCTGCGGTCCCCCATCCTCCACTGCACGCCGGACCTGCCGGGCCTTGCCCTGGCCTGTTGCTCCGGCTGTCGTCTCGGCCCGCCTGGGAGTGCCAATGTTTCGCGATTTCAGAATGTCGTTCCTGGTCACAGCGATCTGCCTGGGCCTGGCTGCCTGGTGGGGGCATACCACCGCAATGGGTCTCTGGCAGGCGTTGTGGCTGTGCCTGGTGCTGAGCGTGCTGGAGGTGTCGCTGTCGTTCGACAACGCGGTGGTCAACGCCGGTGTGCTCAAGCACATGAACGAATTCTGGCGGAAGCTGTTCCTGACCGTGGGCATCCTGATCGCCGTGTTCGGCATGCGCCTGGTGTTCCCGATCGTGATCGTGTCGGTGGCCACCGGCATGGGCCTGATGCCGGTGATGCAGATGGCGCTCAAGGAGCCGGAGCGCTACAGCCAGGTGCTGACCGACCACTACCCGTCCATTGCCGCCTTCGGAGGCATGTTCCTGTTGCTGGTGTTCCTGAACTTCCTGTTCGACCAGGAGCGCAAGTTGCACTGGCTTGGCCCGATCGAGCGGCTGGTGGGCAAGCTCGGCAAGGCGGACGCAATGTCGGTGATCGTGGCGGTCACCGTGCTGCTGGGCACCAAGCTGTTCCTGCCCGATGCCATCTTCCAGAGCGTGCTGTTCGCCGGGCTGGGCGGCATCCTGCTGTACCTGCTGGTCGGCAGCGTGGACGCCTTGTTCGAGGCCGAAGAGAGCGAAGACAGCAGCATGGGCCCGGCCAAGCGCTCGGGCATTGCCGCCTTCCTGTACCTGGAAGTGCTGGACGCCTCGTTCTCCTTCGATGGCGTGATTGGCGCCTTCGCCATCACCCGCGATGTGGTCATCATCATGCTGGGCCTGGCGATCGGCGCGATGTTCGTGCGCTCGATGACGGTGTATCTGGTGCACAAGGGCACCCTGGACGAGTTCGTGTTCCTGGAGCATGGCGCCCATTACGCCATCGGCGTGCTGGCGATCATCATGCTGGTGGGCACCGTCTACCACGTCCCGGAAGTGTTGACCGGCCTGATCGGCGTAGCCTTCATCGCCGCCTCGGTGTGGTCGTCGATCCGCTATCGCAAGCGCAACCAGCTCGGTCCGACCGAGATCTGAGCGGCGCTTCGCCGTCAGCCGACAGATGCGAGCCGGCTTGCGGCCGCTCGCGCGGCGGTTGGCAAAAAACGCGACGCGTACCACGTTTGGTGTGGATGCAAGGTGAGTGCGGGATGTGGTTCAGGGCCTTCCCGACTTGACCTGCGCAGTCGGATTCGTCCTCCAGCAGCCCGGTACGACCGCTCGTCCGAACAGCGCGTTGTGCCACAAGGCCTGCGCAGATTTCTCCATATTTGGTGTTGACCCCCTAGGGTGACCACACTATCTTGGGGTCCGGTGGTGACCGCCCCCCAAACGGCACCAAGCGACGAGGCGGATGCGCAAGCCGCATCGCCCGTGGCACCCGCTTCAGTGCCTGTACGCGTTCCGGCAATGCCGTGCCGCTTCAGGACCCGACGACGGCAGTGCGGCATCACCGACCGAACCATCATGCGACAGCACACCGCATGATGGCGGCCATGGGATCTCAAGAAGATTGGTGAGGATGCTGCCGTGGGCCATGGGCCGCGCGTCGTGTGTCCCGTTTCGCCAGCCTCCTCTGGGTTCTCCTGGCCGTCGCCTGCTCCCCAGCGGGTTCGTGTGCCTACGCATGGAGGACGCATGACCACCAACGACACCCTTTCCGCGATCGCCACCGGTACCGCCGCACCCACCAGCGTTCCCACCAGCGTTCCCGTCAGCGTTCCCGCGCCCGCCTGCGGCGCGCCGGAAGTGGCCGACCCGTCGGACATCGTGCCGCCTCCCCGCCAAGCCATTGCAATGCACGCACAGACCATCGAAGAACAAAACGTCTCCACCTGGATCACCAAGGAAGCGGGCAATCGCAGGATTCCGTTCGAGCCGCAGCGCCTGGAGCGCGCCATCGACCAGATCCATGCCGAGTTCCCGCAGCTGGACGTGGCCGACTACAAGCGCTCGGTGTTCGGGTTCGTCGAGCGCAAGGACAGCGTCAACGCCGATGACCTGGTCGACCACCTGATCCGCGAGGCCGAGGCCCGCGTCGATCTGACCACCCCGGAGTGGGAGCATTTTGCCGCGCGGCTGTACCTGCGCCGCCTCTACAAGCGCGCCAGCCGCAACCGCTTCTACGACGCCAGCCAGAAGTACGGCTCGTTCGTCGGCCTGCAGGAAAGCCTGGCCGACCGCAATGTCTATTCCAACGACATCCTGCGCCGCTATTCCAAGGACGAACTGATCGAAGCCGGCAAGATGATCGATCCCGAGCGCGACACGCTGTTCGCCTATAACGGCCTGTACCTGCTGGCCACCCGTTACCTGGCCACCGACAGCTCGCGCGGCGTGTTCGAACTGCCGCAGGAGCGCTGGCTGACGATTGCGCTGTACCTGATGCAGGACGAGATCGGCACCGGCAAGGGCAGCCGCGAGCGCCGCATGCAGCTGGTGGGCGAGGCCTACTGGGCGCTGTCCAACCTGTACATGACCGTGGCCACGCCCACGCTGGCCAATGCCGGCAAGGTGGGCGGCCAGCTGTCGAGCTGCTTCATCGACACCGTCGACGACAGCCTGCAGGGCATCTACGACTCCAACACCGACGTGGCGCGCGTGTCCAAGCACGGCGGCGGCGTGGGCGCCTACCTGGGCTATGTGCGTTCGTCGGGTTCGGCGATCCGTGGCGTGTCCAATTCCTCCGGCGGCGTGGTGCCGTGGATCAAGCAGCTCAACAACACCGCCGTGTCGGTGGACCAGCTGGGCCAGCGCAAAGGCGCCATCGCCGTCTACCTGGACATCTTCCACCGCGACATCGAATCGTTCCTGGACCTGCGCCTGAACAACGGCGACCAGCGCCTGCGCGCGCACGACGTGTTCACCTCGGTGTGCATCCCGGACCTGTTCATGGAAGCGGTCGAGCGTCGCGGCGACTGGTACCTGTTCGATCCGCACGAAGTCAAGCGGATCAAGGGCTGGTACCTGCAGGACTTTTACGACGAGAAGAAGGGCGACGCCAACAGCAGCTTCCGCCGCAAGTACGAAGAAGTCGTCGCCGACGAGCGCATCACGCGCAAGACCGTCAAGGCGATCGAGATCTTCAAGCGCATCATGGTCAGCCAGCTGGAAACCGGCAACCCGTTCATGTTCTATCGCGATGAAGTCAATCGCAAGAACCCGAACAAGCACGAGGGCATGGTCTATTCGTCCAACCTGTGCACCGAGATCCTGCAGAACATGAGCCCGACGCGGATGATGCAGGAGATCATCAGCGGCAATCAGATCGTCACCACCAAGAAGGCCGGCGATTTCGTGGTGTGCAACCTGTCTTCGATCAACCTGGGCCGCGCGATCACCGTGCAGGCCGACCAGGCCGATCTGCTGGGTGCCGACGTGCTGGAGCGGTTGATCCCGATCCAGGTGCGCATGCTCGACAACGTGATCGACCTCAATCAGTTGCCCGTGCCGCAGGCCACCATCACCAACCAGAAGTACCGCGCCATTGGCCTGGGCACCTTCGGTTGGCACCACCTGCTGGCGCAGAAGTCCATCCACTGGAATGCCACCGAAGCCGAGGACTACAGCGACGAGCTGTACGAGCGCATCAACTACCTGACCGTTCAGGCGAGCATGGAGCTGGCCAAGGAAAAGGGCACCTACAGCGTGTTCCGTGGCAGCGACTGGCACACCGGCGAGTACTTCCGTGCGCGCGACTACAACAGCCCGCAATGGCTGGAGCTGTCGGCGCAGGTGGCGGTCAATGGCGTGCGCAATGCCTGGATGCTGGCCGTGGCGCCGAACATGAGCACCGCGCAGATTGCCGGTTCCACCGCCTCGATCGACCCGATCTACAGCGCGTTCTACTACGAAGAAAAGAAGGACTTCCGTCGCCCGGTCGCCGCGCCTGGTCTGTCGCTGGACACCTGGCCGTACTACGAAAAGGGTGCCTACAAGGTGGACCAGTTCGCCAGCGTGCGCCAGAACGCGCGCCGCCAGCGCCACGTGGACCAGTCGATCAGCTTCAACTTCTACGTGCCCAGCACCATCCGTGCGAGCACGCTGCTGGACCTGCACATGACCGCCTGGCGCGAAGGCCTGAAGACCACGTATTACGTGCGTTCCAACGATATCGATATCAGTGAGTGCGAGTGGTGCAGTAGCTAAAGCGCATTCGCGCTTTCGCTTCCACGGTTCGCTGCGCGAACCGTGGACCCTGCTTCATCAGCTTCCACACCCCCGCGCCGTCGGCGCGCCCCCTGACTCAGGGGGCTTTGCTCCAGCACGTTTAGCGCCGTGATTGGCGCAGTGAAATTCGAGAAAGAACCATGGCCCTGTCCGCAACACCGCTCGACCGCATCAAGATCCTTGAGCCGCGCAACCCCAACCGTTCGACCGGCATCATCAATGGTCAGACCTCGGGCATCCTCAACTGGAACGACATTCCGTACCCGTCGTTCTATCGGGCCTACAAGGAGTTGTCGACCAACTTCTGGATCCCCGACGAGGTGGACATGAAGGGCGACGCGCGCCAGTACCACGAGCTGTCTGCGCGTGAAAAGAACGCCTACGATTCGATCATCGGTTTGCTGGCCACGCTGGACTCGCCGCAGACGCGTTTCATCTACAACGTGGCCGAATACATCACCGACCCGGCCGCGCATGCCAATGCCGCGATCATCGGCCAGCAGGAAGTGATCCATAACGAGAGCTACAGCTACGTGCTGGCTTCGATCACCGGCCTGGCCGACCAGAACCGCGTGTTCGAAATCGCGCGCACCCACCCGACCATCATCAAGCGCAATGCGCCGATCATGGGCGCCTACGAAGACTTCATGCGCGACAAGACGGCCGAAACGCTGATCCGTTCGCTGATCCAGTCCTCGATCCTGGAAGGCATCAACTTCTATTCCGGCTTTGCGTATTTCTACAATCTGGTGCGCCAGAACCGCATGACCGGCACCGGCAAGATCATCAGCTTCATCAACCGCGACGAACTGGCGCATTCGAAGTTCATCAGCGAGCTGATTCGCGCCATCATCGGCGAGAACCAGGCGCTGCAGGGCGACCAGCTCACCGACTACGTGCACAAGGCCTTCGAACACGCGATCGACCTGGAAACCCAGTGGACCGCCGAAGTGCTGGATGGCATCGACGGCATCGACGTGGACGAGATGATCCGCTACGTGAAGTACCGCGCAAACAAGATGGCCGGCATGCTCGGCATCGAGAAGCTGTACGAAGGCGCCAACGACAACGTGATGCCGTGGATCAAGGCCTACGCCGACAACTTCACCGAGACCAAGACCGATTTCTTCGAGATGCGGAATGCCTCGTACAAGAAGACGAATTCGGATAACGGCTTCGACGACTTGTAAGAATCTCACCACTCATATCTCCCAACTATCTGCGAACTCATATGAGATTTGAGGTGTACTGCGATGAGGCGAATCCGGACGTCCTGACGTCTGCTAATCCGCGTGCGCGTTACCTCATGATCGGAAGCCTTTGGCTTCCACAGGAAGTTCGGAATGAGCTTAAGTCGCGCATTGGCGACCTTCGAAAACGACATAGGGCTTGGGGCGAGATCAAGTGGAGCAAGGTTGCGCCTAATCGTCGCGACTTCTACGTAGAACTGGTCGACCTTTTCTTCGCATATGGCGAGAACCTTCGTTTTCGATGTATTGCGGTTGATCGGACCCAAATTGATCTTTCGCTGCATGACGATGATGCGGAGTTGGGGTTCTACAAGTTCTACTACCAGCTCCTTCACCACTGGATTCTCGATTTTAATGAATATCGAATCTTCTGTGACGCGAAAAGCAATCGTGATTCCAAGCGCTTGCCTGTCCTCGCCCAGTGTCTGTCGCGAGCAAATTTGAGCTCGAGAATTGAAAGTGTTCAGTCCTTACCGTCTAACGAAGTAGTACTGATTCAGATGTGTGATTTGTTGCTGGGAGCGGCTAGTAGCAAGATCAATTCTACCTTGATGCCTAACACTGCGAAGTTCACCGTTGTTAGCCGCATTGAAAGCGCATTAGGTCGCGAACTTGGTCCAACGAGCAAGGGCGAGGAGAAATTCAACCTGTTCAAGATTCGACTCAACGGAGGCTGGTGATGCCATTGCCTCCGTTGGTCAAATACGAAACTTCTGCCCAGTACCGACAGCACTACGAACGTATCTATTGTCGTGGCAAGATCCAGACACCAGACGAGATCCGGGTCTACTTCGATGCAAAAAAGTTTGACCACGCGTTCTACGAGAGCGCGGGGTGGGATGGGCGGAAGGACACCTTTTCAGAAGTAAGAGCGCAGCGAATCGACTGGATTCAGGCGACCCTTACGCATCCGGACGCCACTCTATTTCAAGGCTGGGATAAAACTGCCGGACAGGTTGACGCCACCCGCCGGGTGGCGGTGGTCTATGAAGATTTTGTGGTCGTGATTGCACTATCGCTCAAACAAGATTTGGCACTCAAGGCTAACTTCATCACTTGCTACCAAGCAGATAGCAGCATAGGAAAGATTCGAAGTTCGCCGACATGGTCTCGCGAAGAGTGCATCCGCTCGCTGACCAAAGCGAAATAACAGACAAAAAAAGGCCGCTGATTCGCTACGCGGGTTCAGCGGCCGAGACCTCGATAGGTTCAAAGCCGATAGGCAGTGAACTCGAGGCGGAGCTTAGCTCAGCCACCGTTAGAGTCAAGTGCGTCTGGCACAGTGCCGCGGTGTCAAGAAGCTCCAGACGTCGAAGAAAGCTGCAACCCATTGTTTTTGCTGTTGAATTTTCCTGAATCTGTTAATCATTGAGCAAATGCACATCCTCCTCGCCCACACATCGCTCAGCGGCAACACCCGCGATGTCGCGCGTGCGATCCGTGCGCGCTGCGAGGAACTTGGCCACGCGGTCACCTGGATCGATGCCGACATCCAGACGCTGGCGCAGGCGTGCCCGGATGGTGCCGAGCACGATCTCTACATCCTCGGCAGCTGGAGCATCAACGCCGGGCGCACGCCGGCGGAGATGAAGCGCTTCATCGAACAGCTCGTTGCCGCGGTCGGCAAGCCGGAACGCCTGGCAGTATTCGGCACTGGCGAGACGCAGTGGGGCGAGGAGAACTATTGCGGTGCAGCCCGGCGCATGGCTGCGTTCTTCGGTACGCGCTACCCGCGGCTGGAAATCGAACAGATGCCCCACGGCGAACGCGACGCCACCAAGATCCAGCGCTGGACCGACCACATCCTTGCCCTCACCGATACACCGTTCGAGAACCTCCCCCATGCAGACGCTCCACGCCTCTACCCCTGACGACTACACCGCCGCCTTGGCCGCGCATCCGCGCTTGCTGGTCGACTACTACAAGGACAACTGCCCCGGCTGCCGCATGCTCGACATGTCGCTGGACAAGTTCGCCAACAGCGACGCCGCCAATGGTGTGGCCTTATTGAAGGTCAAGCTGGAAGTGGTTGGCGAGGAATTCTTCCGCGACCTGGGCCTGCGCCAGACCCCGACCCTGGCGCTGTACCGCGATGGCGCGGAAGTGGCGCGCCTGCCCGGTTTCCAATCCCCGGCGCAGGTGGAAACCGCAGTCAAGACCAGCCTCTGAATCACCGGTCGGCCTGCAAATGCCGACGCGCACAAGATTGCCGTAGGAGCGGACCCGGCCGCGACGGCGTTACCGATAAACCCCATCGCACCAGGTCGTGGCATGGATCATCGCCACGCCCGCCGGCTGACGTAGAACGTTCGACTCCGCTGCGCTCTCGCGCACGCCGCTGCGTCGAATGTGCTGCTTCCTGGCGGCGCTACTGCTGCAATTGCGTCCGCACGCATCGATCACCCCACCCCAGTGGACACCCTCATGTCGGACAGCTCCCAGACCCACCCACCGACCGAAGCCCGCATGGCCGAGATTGTGTTCCCCAATCACACCAACCATATGGGCACCTTGTTCGGTGGACAGGCACTGGCGTGGATGGACAAGGCCGCGTTCCTGGCCGCTTCGCGCTATGCGCGGCGCGCCGTGGTGACCGCGCGTTCGGACCAGGTGGATTTCAAGCTGCCGATCCGGCAGGGGCAGATGGTGGAAACCATCGCGCGCGTGGTATCGGTGGGGCGCAGCTCGATCAAGGTGGAAGTGGAACTGATCGCCGAAGACCTGCTCAGCGGCGCGCGCGCGCTGTGCACGCGCGGCCACTTTGTGATGATCGCATTGGATGCCGATGGCAAGCCTACGGCCGTGGCACCGTTGCCGAACTCCAGCGACTGACCTGGCTCATTCCTGCACCTCGCGGTCCTCGCGCTTGGTTTCCTCCATCGCTTCGGGTTCCAGTTCTTCGGCGCTGCGATTGAGTTTGACGAACACGCCCCAGGCGATCAGCAGCAGTGCCGCACATAACCCGACTGCGGCGGCATACGGCAGCTTGGCGGGGTCGGAGTGCATCAGCTCGAAGATCGACACCAGCGTTTCGATCGCCAGCGCGATCACGATCACCACGAAAAAGCGCGACAGGTAGCGGCGCACGCGCGTGGGCCCGCTGACCTTGACGTCGCGCAGAATCTCTTCTTCGAATATGGTCTGGCCCAGCTCCAGCGTCACCAAGGCCACGGTGAGCAGGCCGATGGCTTCCAGCACCACGTTGAAGCGGTCGCGTACCACCATGTCGCCACCGGGCGTGAAGCCGTGCCACAACTCCAGCCCGGCCATCGCCACCAGGCCTGCCGCGCATAGCACGAAGAACGCCAGGATCACGAAATGACCGGCACGGAACAGGTGGCTGAGCAGCTTCATGGCAGGCGCGGCAGGGAAGGGATGCAGAGCATCGTGTGCGTGACGTCGCGGCCGCGCGAAGGTTGTGCCAACCCGGCGTGCCCTCATCCGGCGCTTTGCGCCACCTTCTCCCGCATGCGGGAGAAGGATCTGCAACGGTTAGGCGATCTGGTGGAATGCTGCGCTAGCCACTAATGCCTTCCCCCGCGTGCGGGGGAAGGTGCCCGAAGGGCGGATGGGGGGCGACACATGCGCACGGTCGCCCCCCATACCGATCAGCTATGCCGCAAGACCTGATACGCCTGCAGGTGCACGTTGGCGGCCATCAGCAGCGGTGCATTGCGCCCGGTCTCGCGCACGCGCGCCAGCATGTCGCCGACGATCTGCGCCGCTTCCACGTCCTGGCCGGCTTCCAGGTCGCGCAGCATCGATGCCTTCACTGGCGAATCCACCTGCAATAGCGTCTGTAGCGCCTTGGCACGCGCGCCTTCCGGAATCGGCTGGCCGGCCGTATCGGCGGCCCACAGGCATTCGTTGTACAGGCCATTGATGAGGGCGCGGCCATCGTCGGTGGCCACGATCGCCCCGACCGGTGCGCGCATCAGGCAGGTGGCCGCAGCCAGCGCAGTGAGAAAGCTGTACTTGTTCCACTGCTCCTGCGCGATCTGCTTGCTGGCCACGTAGTCGATGCCGGCCTGCGCGCAGGCCGCAGCGAAGGCCTGCACCCGCGAAGAATCTCCACTGCCATCGCGCTCGCCGAACGTCAGCGATGCCGGCTTGCCCAGGTGCACGATCTCGCCGTGCTCGCCCTTGGTCGCGCTGATGAAGCACAGCCCGCCCAGCACCCGCGCTGCGCCGAAGCGTTCGTCCAGTGCCGCGTAATGGCGCAGGCCGTTGAGGATGGGCAACACGGTGGTGTGCTCGCCGACCGCCGGCGCAATCGCCTCGCGCGCGCTGTCCAGGTCATAGGCCTTGCAGCTGAGGATCACCAGATCGAATGGCTGCTGCGCTACCAGGGCAGGCAAGTCCCGCGCGGTGACGTGCGCCACCGGCACCTGCGCATCGCCCAGCGGGCTGCGGATGCGCAGGCCATCGGCCTGCAACTGCGCCGCGCGTGCATCGCGCACCAGGAAGGTGACGTCCACACCGGCCTGCGCCAGCCGCCCGCCGAAATAGCCGCCGGTACCGCCGGCGCCGAGGATGAGGATGCGCATAGGATCTCCGTTCAGTGTGATAGTTGGTGGGTGCCGGGCGCTGTGCTACGGTTGCAACCGGATCGGGGATTCTCGGTCGGCATCAGGCTCTGGCGGACTCGCCGGGGCCTTTTGTTTAGGGGAAACACTTCAGCCCATAACCCAGGTAACGGCCTGTCGCATCCTTGTCGAGTTTCTGCTCGATGACCTGCCAGGCGCGATTTGGCTGCTCCGGCCGCAGCTGACGCATCCCGATGGGGCGAGCGATCAGGTCTGCAAGTTGAAGCCCGATCGCGTTGCTTTTCTTGTCGCAGATCACCGGATCGAATGGCAGTTCGACACCAGAAAAGTTGTCGCCGCCACAGATTCGGCGAAATGCCAATTCCAGATCCTGATCCTCATTATGTCCGCGCGCCTCGCACAGGACGTGCGTGGTCAGTGGCGCGCCGCATTGCGTGACCTGGCCCTGCTTGTTGAGTTTGTAGTACATCCGCTCAAGGCAGAAACGCATCGAGACTTCATAGGGGTTTTCACCACGTTGGCGATCCTGAAGACGGCGCTTGTCGATCACAGTGGCGAAGATCGTCATCGGTGCGGACGCCAACGCGTCTGTCAGCGCATCGATGAACGCCTGCTTCCTATCGCGATCACGCAATACCGAAAACGGAGCAGAATCCCGACGTATCTCACGTTCATGCAACACCACCGCATCGTGGCCGAATGTCGCGAACTTGATCTGTTGAATCGCAGGTATCACTGCAGCCATGTAATCGCGCTTGCTGGTCAGGCAGCACGACAGCACGAACAATGGAAAGGCCGGATCGATGTTGGCCATCCCATGGTCGCCGCTTTCATCCACGAACACGATGTAGTCGCTGAACTGCACGCTCAGCTCCGCAACCCCACACCACGCCGCAGCAGCCACAGCGCCAATGTGCTGAGTGCCGCGACAAAGCCCAGCATCAGCGTGTAGGCCACCCAGATCGGGACGTCGGAGCTGCCGAGCAGGCCGTAGCGGAAGGCGTTGACCATGTAGAAGATCGGGTTGGCATGCGTGGCCGCCTCGGCCCAGCCGGGCAGCAGCTTCACCGAATAGAACACGCCGCCCAGGTAGGTCAGCGGGGTCAGGATGAAGGTGGGCACAATCGCCACGTCGTCGAACTTCTTGGCGTACACCGCGTTGACGAAGCCGGCCAGCGAGAAGATGGTCGCGCCCAGCAGCACCGTGGTCAGCGTCACGATCGGGTGTGGAATGCGTACCGGGGTGAAGAACATGGCGATGACCAGCACGATGGCGCCCACCATCACGCCGCGCAGCACCGCACCGGCCACATAGCCCCACAGGATCACCCAGTTGGGCATCGGGCTGACCAGCAGCTCTTCCACGTGGCGGCCGAACTTGGCGCCGAAGAAGCTCGAGGAGATATTGCCGTAGCTGTTCTGGATCACGCTCATCATCACCAGGCCCGGCACGATGAACTGCATGTAGCTGTAGCCGCCCATCTGGCCCACGCGCGAGCCGATCAGCCCGCCGAAGATCAAAAAGTACAGCGTCATGGTGATGGCCGGCGGCACCAGGGTCTGGCCCCAGATGCGCAGGATGCGCTGCACTTCGCGGCGCACGATGGTGCCCAGCGCGATCCAGTTGCGCTGGCGGGGTGTTGCGGGCGTGGCGGGCATCGACGGCTCCGAAGGACTCATGGGTGACCTGCCGGGCGCGCGGGCGCCGCTGCAGCAGGGGCCGGGGCGGCAGGACTCTCGCCGGGCCCGGTCAGGCGAACGAACAATTCTTCCAGCCGGTTGCTCTTGGTGCGCATCGAGCGCACCCGGATGCCGGCATCGCCCAGTGCGGCGAACACGCGGTTGAGGTCCATCGCGCGCGGCATGTCCAGATCCAGCGTGTGGCCGTCGATGGCGGTGAGCGTGGTGCCTTCGATGGCCGGCAACTGGGCAGGCAGTTCACCGTCGATATCGAACAGGAAACCTTCCACGTCGAGCCTGGCCAGTAGCTGGCGCATCGGGCCCTGGGTGACGATCTGGCCGTGGTTGATGATGGCCAGGTTGCGGCACAGGTGCTCGGCCTCTTCCAGGTAATGGGTGGTCAGGATAATCGTGGTGCCGGAGGCATTGATGTCCTTGAGCACGCGCCACATGTCGCGGCGGATCTCGATGTCCACCCCGGCGGTGGGTTCGTCCAGGATCAGCAGGCGCGGCTGGGTCATCATGGCGCGGGCGATCATCAGCCGCCGCTTCATGCCGCCGGACAGCGTGCGGCTCATCACCTGGGCCTTTTCCCACAGATGCGCGCGGCGCAGTTCCACTTCGGCCAGCGCCTCGGCTTCGCTGCGTGGCATGCCATAGAAACCGGCGTAATTGACCAGGATATCGAAGGGTTTTTCGAACAGGTTGAAGTTGATTTCCTGCGGCACCAGGCCGATCAGGCGCATCGCCTCGCTGCGATGGGCGACCAGGTCGGTGCCGAAGACCTCCACCTGCCCGCCGGATAGATTCACCAACGAGCTGATGATGCCGATCAAGGTGGATTTGCCCGCACCGTTGGGGCCGAGCAGGGCGAAGAAGTCGCCGGGCTCCACGTCCAGCGACACCCCCTTGAGCGCCTGGGTGCCGTTGTCGTAGGTCTTGCGCAGGTCGCACACGCGCAGCGCGGGCGTACCGGGAGAGGGAAGCGTCAAGCAGGATCCTTCGCGCCGGGGTCACGGCGCAGCGAGTTGCAGCCGCTATTATAGAAGCCCGTGGGGGCTTGCCCCGATCACAGACTGTGCCAAATACGTTCGTGCCCGTTCAATTCCCCCTCAAGCTTGTCGACCGGCGCATGCTCGCGCCCACCGTGGCCCACTGCCAGTTCGTGCGCGATGACGGCCAGCCGCTGGATTTCCAGCCCGGGCAGTTCATCCAGATCCATTTCGCCGCTGCCGATGGCACCCCGACCAAGCGCAGCTATTCGCTGGCCACCATACACGACCATGCGCTGGGGCCGGGCGAGGCGGTGGACATTGCGGTGAGCTTCGTGCCCGGCGGCTCGGCCACGGCGCTGTTCGAAGGCCTGGAGATCGGCGACCCGCTGCAGGCCAGCGGGCCGTATGGCCGCTTCTGCCTGCAGCCGGGCGACCACAACCAGCGCTACGTGCTGATCGCCACCGGCACCGGCGTCACCCCGTACCGTTCGATGCTGCCGTTGCTGGCCGAGACGATCGCCAGCCGCAGCGTGCAGGTGGTGTTGCTGCAAGGTGCACGGACGCCGGCCGAGCTGCTGTATGGCGATGACTTCCGCGCCTTCGCCCAGGCGCACCCGCAGTTCCGCTACCTGCCGTGCCTTTCGCGCGAGCTGCCCGCCCCGGCGCATGCCGACGTGCGTCATGGCTATGTGCAGCAGCACCTGGCCGAGATCGCCCCCGATGCATCGACCGACATCGCCTACCTGTGTGGCAACCCGGACATGGTGGACGCCTGCGCCGAGGCGCTGAAGGCCGCCGGCCTGCCGAATGCGCAGATCCGCCGCGAAAAATACGTCAGTTCGGCGCCGTCGAAGACCTGAGCAGGCGCACCAGGCGCCGTGCGATGCGCCGGGCGCCTGGTGTTGATGCACCGCCTGCCTGTTGGCAGGCGGCCACGCCGTCGTCGCGCTACACCAGTGCCGCCGCGTGCTGCACTTCCACCGTGATGTGCACCAGCTCTTCGTGGATCTGCAACGCCCTGCGCACCGCGTCCGCGTCGATCTGCGCCGTGCTGACCACGCTCACCACGCAGGCATAGCGGTCACTGCCGACGCGCCAGACATGCAGGTCGGCAAGGGCGATGGGCTGCGGGAACGCGGCGATGACCTGCTTCACTTCCGCCACCACCGGCGCGTCCATTTCCGCATCCAGCAGCACCCTGCCGGTACTGCGCAGCAGCCCCCAGGCCCACACGGTGACCAGCACCGCCCCGACGATGCCCATGAGCGGGTCCAGCCAGGTCAGCCCCCAATGCATGCCGGCGACCAGGGCGACGATGGCCAGCACCGAGGTGGCGGCATCGGCCACGACGTGCAGATGGGCCGCGCGCAGGTTCAGGTCGGCATGCCCGTCGTGCTGGTGGGCATGCGCATGTCCGTCGTGCGTCTGCCCATGGTCATGCCCATGATGGTGACCGTGCGCATGGTCGTGGGAGTTGCGCAACCACCACGCGCACAGCAGATTGACCAGCAAACCGATCACGGCGATGACGGTGGCCTCCTGGTACTGCACCGGTTGCGGCGCGAATAGCCGCTCCACCGACTGGAAGGTCATCAGCCCGGCCACGCCCAACAGCAGCAGCGCGCTGGTGTAGCCACCCAGCACTTCCACCTTCCAGGTGCCGAAGGTGAAGCGCGCATCGGTGGCATGCCGGCGCGCGAAGCGGTAGGCGAACAAGGCCAGGCCCAGCGCCAGCGCGTGCGAGCTCATATGCCAGCCATCGGCGAGCAGGGCCATGGAATTGAGGGTCCAGCCGCCGACGATTTCCACCACCATCATCGCCACGGTCAGGATGACGGCCTTGCGGGTACTGCGTTCGGCCAGGGGGTTGGCGCTGGCAAAGCGGTGCGACTGCGCGCAGTGGGGTGCGGCCTGGGTGATCGACATGGGCAAGCGCTCGGACTAGGATACCCCCACAGGGTATCTCAGATACCCCCATGGGGTATATAGCGATGGCGCATCTGAATCACGACAAATCCCGGTTGCTGGCGCGCGTGCGCAGGATCCGGGGGCAGGTGGAGGGTCTGGAAAAGGCCTTGGTGCAGGACGTGGACTGCACGGCACTGCTGACCCAGGTCGCCGCGTTTCGTGGCGCAGCGCAGGGCTTGATGGTGGAGCTGCTCAGCGAACATCTGAAGCACCACGTCGCCACGCCGCCGGCGCTGGCCGACCGCGAGCTGGCCGTGGACGATATCGCGGCCATCCTCAAGACCTACCTGAAGTAAGCCGCAGCACAGGGTGGCAGCGGTGCGCGCGTCATCGCATGCTTGCGCGCTGTTGCACGCGCGATCGACACGCCAGCGCGCGTCGGCAGGCGCCCTGGTGGCCTGCGGGCCATGTAGTTTTGTGGCTGGGGACGCTGTGCAATGCATGGGCCACGTCCGGCTTCAGACGCTTGCTGCGCACATGGGTCAGGGGTGTGGCCTGGTGTTGCCGGATGCCGGCGTTCGCTCTTCGGCGGCAGCGGCAACCCTGAAATCGATGTAAAGGATGCTTGACATGGCCTGCATCGGCGCGCACGCTGTGTGTCAAGGAAGCTTGACACAGGGGTGCAGGGTGAAAAACGGCTGGAACAGATCGCTTGTCCCCGCGCAGGAGTGCCGCAGTGCAATTCCGGGCGCGGCCGTGCAGCCGCCCGCATCACCGCCAAGGGCGCGCTTTGCGTCGGCTGGTGCACGGTGAGCGCAAAAACGGTGGCGGTGCGTGTGCTGCAGGTCGCCAGTGTCGTGCTGATCCTGCTGGGAGGGGCGCAGCGTTGGTTGCGGTGGCAGATGAGCGACTATACCCAGGGTTTGCTGATTGGCTGCGGCATCGGCGGTTTGCTGGTGGCCTTGATGCTCCATGTGGGGCGCGACAGCCTGCGCGACAGCGCGCCGCCTGCGCTGGTGCGTCGCTACCGCAAGGAGTTTGCGCCGCCGATGCTGGGCTATGTCGCGGTGATGCTGTGCTGGAGGCAGTTGCTGGCCGGCGTGCAGACCAATGCGATGCGGGTGCTGATTGCGCTGCTGCCTGCGTTGCTGTTGATGCTGGTGATCCGCGCGGTGGCGCGCTTCGTGCGCGATTCGGATGAAATGCAACGCCGCATCGAGCTGGAGTCGATTGCCATTGCGGCTGGCCTGGTCAGCATGGTCTATATGACTGCCGGCTTCCTGCAATCGGCGCAGTTGATCGCAGTGCCGGCAGCGGCGGCGATGATCTGGGTGTTTCCGGCGCTGTGCATGACCTATGGATTTACCAAGGCCATCAACGCACGCCGCTATCAATGAACAGCCGTGTGCGTGCATTACGCGAGGCCAAGGGCTGGTCGCAAGGCGAACTGGCCGAACAGCTGGGTGTCTCACGGCAGACCATCAATGCGCTGGAAACCGGCAAGTACGATCCCAGCCTGCCACTGGCGTTTCGCATCGCACGCCTGTTTGGCGAGCCGATCGAGCAGGTGTTTCTGTATGAAGAAGGGTAGTCGCTGCGGCAGTCACACGCGGCCGGCAGCATCGTCAGCGAACAGGCACTAGGAGAGGTGGAATGGGAAGACAACTGACGCTGGCCGCGGCATTGCTGGCGGCGTTGCTGGCGGCCGGATGCCAGCGCGCGCAAGCGCCCACGACCGGCAAGACCGATGCATCCGCACCCGGCAGTGGGCAACCGCGCAGCGCCGCCACGCCGGCTGCCACGATTGCCGGCAATCACTATGGCCGCCTGCAGTTCGTACCCTGCACGCTCAGCTCCGGCAGCGCCGCAGGAAACATCGAGGCGCAATGCGCACAACTGCAGGTGGCGGAAAATCCGGCTGCCCCGCAGGGGCGGCAGATCGCGTTGAAGATCGCCTGGCTGGAAAGCGACGCCGGCGGTGGCACGACGCAGGACCCGGTGTTCTTCATCGCCGGCGGGCCAGGGCAATCGGCAACCGAGGTCTCGGCCATTGCTGCGGCCGCGCTGCGTGAAGTGCGCAAGAAGCGCGACATCATCCTGGTCGATCAACGCGGTACCGGCGGCTCGCATCCGCTGCGCTGCGAACATGCCGACGGCACGCCGCTGCAGGCGGAGATCTCCTCCAATCCGGAGGCGATGCTGACCTACGTGCGCCAGTGCGCGCTGTCGCTGAGCGCCTCTACCGATCCACGCTACTACACCACCGCCGAGGCGATCGGCGATCTGGATGCAGTCAGGGCGGCCCTGGGCGTGCCGCAGATCGATCTGGTCGGCGTCTCCTATGGCACGCGCGTTGCGCAGCACTATGCCCGGCGCTATCCCTCGCACACGCGGGCGATCGTGCTCGATGGGGTTGCCCCCAGCGACCTGGTCATCAGTGGCGAGTTCGCACGGACCTTCGAAGATGCGCTCACGCTGCAGGCCGAGCAGTGCCGCGCCAATCCGGCATGCCATGCGCGCTTTCCCACCGATGTGCGCGTGCAGCTGCGCACCCTCATGGAGCGGCTACGCAAGGAGTCGCCGGAAGTGGACTACCGCGATCTGCGGACTAATGCGGTCAAGCGCGATCGGGTGACCGCCGATGCGGTGATCGGCCTGGCCTTCATGTTCTCCTATGCGCCACAAAGCGCGGCATTGCTGCCGCTGGTGCTGGATGAAGCGGCCGCCGGGCGTTACGCGCCGTTGATGGCGCTGTCGCACATGGACATGCAGATCAACCAACCGATGCAATGGTCGGTGGTGTGCGCCGAGGACGCGGATCGCTATCGTCCGAGCCCGGCGCACCAGCCGCTGTTGCTGGGCGAGGAAGTGCCGCGCAGCGTGTTTGCCGCCTGCCCGGTGTGGCCCACCGGCAAGCGCGCCGCCGACTTCACTGCGCCGCTGCGCTCGCAGGTACCGGCGCTGTTGCTGTCCGGTCAACTGGACCCGGTGACGCCGCCCCGCTATGCCGAGGTGGTGCTCAAGGGCTTGCCGAACGGTCGGCATCTGGTGGCGCCCGGCCAGGGCCACAGCGTCATGGCACTGGGCTGCATGCCCAAGCTGATGGCCCAGTTTCTGGAAAGCACCAACGCGCGCGCGCTGGATACGCGCTGCGTGGCCGATCTTTCCGCCGTCCCCGCCTTCACCTCGTTCAATGGATGGGAACCATGAGCCGCATCGAGCACGCCACGGAGGCGCACGCATGATCGTCGTCGATAACCTGCACAAATCGTTCAAGACCAAGACCGGCGTGGTGAAGGCGGTCGACGGGGTCAGTTTCAGCGCCGCCGATGGCCAGATCACCGGCCTGCTCGGGCCCAACGGTGCCGGCAAGACCACCACCTTGCGCATGCTGTACACGCTGATGTCACCCGACCAGGGGCGTGTCACCGTCGATGGCGCGGATGCCGCGCGCGACCCGGTGACGGTGCGCCGTGCGCTGGGCGTGCTGCCGGATGCGCGCGGTGTGTACAAGCGGCTGACTGCACGCGAGAACATCGCCTACTTCGGCGAGCTGCACGGCATGACGCGTGCGCAGATCGTCCAGCGCACGCAGCTGCTGGCCGGCGCGCTGGACATGGACGACATCCTCGACCGCCAGACCGAAGGCTTCAGCCAGGGCCAGCGCACCAAGACCGCGATTGCGCGGGCGCTGGTGCACGACCCGCGCAACGTGATTCTGGACGAACCCACCAACGGCCTGGACGTGATGACCACGCGCGCCATGCGTGGATTCCTGCAGCAGCTGCGTGCCGAAGGGCGCTGTGTGATCTTTTCCAGCCACATCATGCAGGAGGTGGCGGCGCTGTGCGATCGCATCGTCATCGTCGCCAAGGGCACGGTGGTGGCCTCCGGCAGCGCCGACGAACTGCGCGCGTCCACTGGTGAAGACAATCTCGAAGACGCCTTCGTCAAGGCGATCGGATCGGAAGAGGGGTTGCACGCATGAGCAAGACATCCCCTTTGGCCACATGGTGGACGGTGTTGCGCAAGGAATTACGCGATATCGCGCGCGACCGCCGCACGCTGGCACTGGCCTTGCTGCTGTCACCGTTGCTGTATCCGATCCTGATCCTCGGCATGGGCGCCTTGAGCGAAAGCCGCGTGCGCACCCAGATCGACAAGCCGCTGGACATTCCCACGCTCGGTCGCGAACACGCTCCGAATCTGGTGCGCTTCCTGGCCGCGCAGGGGCTCAACGCCGTTGCGCCGCCGGCCGATATGACCGCGGCCATTCGCAACCAGGATGTGGATGTGGCGCTGCGCATCAGCGACAGCTACGCGCAGGACTGGCGCGAAGGGCGTCCGGCGCTGGTGGAGGTCATCAAGGACAGCACCCGCCGCGAAGCCGACGTACCGAGCCTGCGCCTGCAGGCGGCATTGAGTGCCTACAGCCAACAGGTGGGGGCCCTGCGCCTGCTGGCGCGCGGCATCGATGCGCAGGTGGGCAGGCCGCTGGAAGTGGCTGCGCAGGACCTGGCCACCGCCGATGCCAAGCGCGGCCAGGTCATGGCGATGCTGTTGCCGGTGCTGCTGGTGATCACCTCGTTCCTGGGCGGCGCCTCGTTGATCCTGGACGCCACCGCCGGCGAGCGCGAACGCCAGTCGCTGGAACCCCTGTTGGCTACGCCTGCCCCACGCGGTGCGATCGTCAGCGGCAAGATCGCCGCCGCCTGCGTGATCGGCATGGTGTCGTTGCTGCTCACCTTGCTGGCGTTCAAGCTCAGCGCGCAGTTGTCCACCTCCAACATGGGGCGCCAGCTCAATGTCGGCTTCGTGCCGATGCTGCAGATGCTGTTCATCCTGGTGCCGATGCTGTTCGTGGGGACCTCGTTGCTGACCTATCTGGCCGCTGCGGCCAAGAGCATGAAAGAGGCCCAGGCGCACATGACCTGGTTGCTGTTGCTGCCGATGTTGCCGGGCTATGCATTGATGGCGTATCCGCTGAAGACCCAGCTGTGGCACTTCGCGGTCCCGTTCCTGGCGCAGAACCAGATGCTGCTCAAGGTGATCCGCCACGAGACCATCACTGCGCAGACCTGGGCGGTGTATCTGCTGGCCGGCTTCGGCGTGGCGGCCGTGCTGTGGTATGCAGCGGTGCGTCGTTACCACCAGGAACGTTTGGCGATTTCGGGATAAGCGTTTTTCGATCAACCCGTGGTTCGCCGCAGGTCTCCAGTCTCCGACCTAACGCCCAGCCGCCCGACCGACGACGTAGGAGCGGACCTGGCCGCGATGGGGCACTACCGATAGCAACGGCGCGTTAGTAATACGGGGAACGCCCTCGCGGCCTGGGCCGCTCCTACAGAAGCGTTGGGATCGGATGCCGCAGGCTGTGCTCGGCCATCAGCCGCTCGACCAACCACGTAGGAGCGGACCCGGCCGCGATGGGGCACTACCGATAGCAACGGCGCGTTAGGGATACGGGTAACGCCCTCGCGGCCTGGGCCGCTCCTACAGGAGCGTTGGGGATCGGATGCCGCAGGCTGTGCTTGGCCATCAGCCGCTCGACCAACGACGTAGGAGCGGACCCGGCCGCGATGGGGCACTACCGATAGCAACGGCGCGTTAGTAATACGGGGAACGCCCTCGCGGCCTGGGCCGCTCCTACAGGAGCGTTGGGATCGGATGCCGCAGGCTGTGCTTGGCCATCAGCCGCTCGACCAACCACGTAGGAGCGGACCCGGCCGCGATGGGGCATTACCGATAGCAACGGCGCGTTAGTAATACGGGGAACGCCCTCGCGGCCTGGGCCGCTCCTACAGGAGCGTTGGGGATTGGGATGCCGCAGCCTGCGCTTGGTCATCAGCCGCTCGACCGACGACGTAGGAGCGGACCCGGCCGCGATGGGGCATTACCGATAGCAACGGCGCGTTAGGGATACGGGTAACGCCCTCGCGGCCTGGGCCGCTCCTACAGGAGCGTTGGGATTGGATGCCGCAGGCTGTGCTCGGCCATCAGCCGCTCGACCAACCACGTAGGAGCGGACCCGGCCGCGATGGGGGACTACCGATAGCAACGGCGCGTTAGGGATACCGGTAACGCCCTCGCGGCCTGGGCCGCTCCTACGAGGGCGTGTCGGGCTTGGTGCTGCATCAACTGCCCGGGTTGAACGACAGCGTGCGGCGGGTGGTCACTGGTGCGGCCACCGGTTCGAAGCGCCAGCGCTTCACGGCATTGAGCGCTTCGCGATCGAAGACGCGCGGCGGGTTGGCACGCAGCACGCGCGAGGCGGTGATCGAGCCGTCGGTGCCGACGGTGATCTCCACCAGCACTTCGCCGGAGGTGCCGGCACGCAGCGCTTCGGCCGGGTAACGCGGTGCCGGGGTGCTGATCGCGCGCAACGATTGCGCTGCCGGTGCAGCGGCAGCAGCGGCCGGTGCCGGGCGCGGTGCGGCGGCTGTCGGCGTTGCCGGTTCGGCAGGCCGTTTGGCGGCCGCCTGGCGCTCGGCTTCGGCCGCCTGCTGACGGGCGGTTTCCTGTTGCGCGGCAATCTGCTGGGCAGCGGCAGCCTCGCGCGATTGCTGCTCGGCCAGGCGCTTCTGTTCGGCGGCCTGCTTGAGCTTGTCGTCGGCCAGCTTCTTGGCCTGCTCGGCGTCCTGCTCCGACCGACTGGCGGCGGTCTTCATGGCGGTGTCCAGGCCGCTCTTCAGGCGCGGCAGTGCCGGTGCCTTGGGGTCGACCTTTTCGATCAGCGCGATCAGGCGCTGCGCTTCGGGAAACTCTTCCCGGCTGATGCCCTGTTCGGCGGCGATCAGGGTGTACGGCAGCAGGTCGGTCAATGCGCTGTTGACGGTGGCGTCCTGCGGCTGCTTCTCGCGCAGTGCCAGGTAGTACTCCACCGCGTTGTCGCCGGCCGGGGCGTACATGCGGTTGTCCTGTAGCGCCTTGGTGGCCGATTCGCGCAATTGGTCGGCGCCCATCGACTGCACCTGCGGCGAGACTGCGGTGGCCGGCGTCGGTGCCGGTGCGGCGGCAGGCGCGGCAGGTGTGGCGGCGGTGGTGGCGGCCTTGTCTTCCTGCTTGGAGCAGGCGGCCAGGCCGACCAGCAAAATGACCGGCGCGATCCGGCGTGCCATACGGCCCTGTGTCAGATCCAACATGCGTCCCCCTTACCCCGAGTGCGAAAGCTGCGGTGAGCGCCGGCCCCTGTTCCCGCAGTGGACGGCAAAGCCGCAATCTAGCATTGCTGGGGCGGTGGAAGCCAAGCCTTGCGTCGGGCGCAGGTCGATTTCATCGCGCCGGGCTGGCCGGTGTTGCCGCCCCCAGCGGCGGCGGGGCAGGGCAGTAGCGTTGCAGGAAGTCCGCATGCGCCGGCAGCCGCACCAACGCGCTGTCCACCCGGCTGCGGATGCCCTGCAGGAACTGGCCCAGCTCGGCATCGCCCATCAGGTCGGCCACCGGATGGTGCTGGCGGGGGATGATGCCCTGGCCCAGCAATACCTGCACCCAGGAATTTTCCGCGAACAACTCGTTGGCGCGATGGAACACCCGCCCGCTCTCGCGGAACAACGCGATCCGGTGACGCAGCGTGTCGGGGATGTCCATGGCCGCGCAATCGCGCCAGAACGGCGTGTCGCGGCGATCGGTGGCGTGGTAGTGCAGGATCACGAAATCGCGGATATGGGCAATCTCGTCGGCGGCCTGGCGGTTGTATTCGGAAATGTCCACCGGGTGGATGACCTGCGGAAAGGTCTGCAGCAGGCGCACGATGCCGCGCTGGATCAGGTGGATGTTGGTGGATTCGATCGGCTCCAGGAAGCCGCTGGCCAGGCCCAGCGCCACGCAGTTCTTTTCCCACACGCGGTGGCGCTGGTTGGGAGTGAAGCGCAACGCGCGCGGCTCGGTCAGCGCGCGTCCCTGCAGGTTGCGCTCCAGCACCGCCCGGGCGCTGTCCTGGTCGGTGTAGCGGCTGGAATAGACGATGCCGTTGCCCACCCGGTGCTGCAGCGGAATGCGCCACATCCAGCCGGCCTGGTCGGCGCGCGCGCGGGTGTAGGTCACCGGCGGGCCTACCGATTCGGTCTGCACCGCCAGCGCGCTGTCGGCGAACAGCCACTGCGACCAGTCTTCGCTGCCCACGCCCAGCGTCTTGCCGATCAGCAGCCCGGCAAAGCCGGTGCAATCGATGAACAGGTCGCCTTCCACGCGGGTGCCGTCCTGCAGCGTCAGTGCGGTGAGGAAGCCGCTCTCCGGGTCGGTTTCGACCTGGCCGATACGCCCCTCGATGCGCTGCACCCCGAAGCCTTCGCTGAAGCGGCGCAGGAAACGCGCGTACAGCCCCGCATCCAGGTGGTAGGCATAGTTCATGCCGCCATTGGGCAGGTGCGCGAAACGCCCGTCCTGGGCGGCGCGCAGTTCCAGGCAGTAGTCACCGAAGTCGCGCGCCACCCCGCGCTGCTGGCCTTTCAGCCAGAAGTGGTGGAAGCCGGCGCTCCAGTGATCGGTGCCGGTGTGGCCGAAGGAGTGGATGTAGTGCCTGTCCACGTCGCGCCAGTGCTCGAAGGCGATACCGAGCTTGAAGGTGGCCTGGGTGGCGGCCATGAAGGCGGCCTCGTCGATCTCCAGCAGGCGGTGGAAGGTGACCAGGCTGGGGATGGTGGCTTCGCCCACGCCCACGGTGCCGATCTCGTCCGATTCCACCAGGGTGATCTGCAGCTGCCGGCCGAGCAGCTTGGACAGGGCGGCGGCGGCCATCCAGCCGGCGGTACCGCCACCGGCGATGACCACGCGCCGCACCGGGCGCTGGCGTGGATCGGAAGCGGGGGCAGGGTCCATCGGCAATCCTCAGCGATTCAAACGTTGCAGCAGCCGTGCGCGCAGGGTGCGGGCACGGCTGTCGTCCATTGGCGCCAGCACCCCGCGCGCGGTCTCGGGCACGTGTGCGGCGGTGTGCGCATCCGGCTCGAACACGTAGTGGCGGAACACCTCCTGCCAGGTGGCGCGCTGTTCGGGCGGCAGGTCGCGCACGGTGAGCAGCGCCAGCATCAGCGCGTTCATCGGCGAATCCATGTAGGCCGGGCTTTGCCGCCACCAGAAATTCACCAGCACGTTGAAGCCGTCCAGCGCCTGGACGTGATGCCACCACATGCTGGGGATGAACAGCGCATCGCCCGGCTCCAGTTCGGCCACCACCGCGTGCTCCAGCGCCTGGGCATAGCGCGGAAAGCGCTGCAGATCCGGCGCGGTGATGTCCACCAGGCTGATCGGCTGCCCGGCCGGGGTGAGATCCAGCGGGCCGATGTAGAGATTGGCCAACTGGTCCGGCGGAAACAGGGTGAAGCGACGGCGGCCGGCGACCACGCAGGCCAGGTTGTCCGGCAGGTCCTGGTGGGCGGCGATGCGGGTGCGGTTGCCGATCCAGATGCTGCCCAGCGGCTCGGCCTGCGGCAGCGCGATCGGGTTGGCCGCACGCAGGCCGGGCAGGTAGGTGTCCAGCGTGGTGGAGCCGACATAGATCGCCGGTGGCTGGGCGTTGTCCAGGTCGCGCAGCAGCGTGTCCAGCACCACGCCCAGCGGCACGCGCTCAGGGCGGAAATTGAAGCCGCTCAGGTCCGCGTTGTAGAAGAAGCGCCCGCCGATCTCCGGCGGGCCGACCTGCGCCACCACCGCCTCGCCGCGGTCGAAGCCGCGCAGGTAGGCGGCGGCGGCCTGTGCGGACTGCGCGCCGGCGCGGGCCAGCGGCCAGTCACGCACCAGCCCGCGCAGCACCAGCGGGGTGGTCGAGCGCAGCAGCGCCGGATCCAGCTGTTGCGCAGCTAGGCCATGGCGTTCGTCGATGGCGCGCGGCTCAGCCGGCATGGCGGCGGTTGAGGCGTTCGAGCAAATGACGCAATTGCGCAATCGAAGCGACCGCCATGTACAGCGGCTCCAGATCGCCGTGGCGGTGCAGGTCCAGCAGCGCGGTATTGCCGAGCGCACGCAGGCGCTCTTCATGCACGGTGTACAGACCGGCCAGGCGGCAGTCCAGGCCATTGTCCAGGGTGGCTTCGAACACGAACGGTTCCAGCAGTTCGTAGCGCTGCGCGCGCTCGACGAAGGCATCGCTGGCCGCCAGGCCGTCGTGCAGGGTGCGCAACAGCTGGCTGATGTGATCGAGAAAGGCGGTGGTGCCGCCATGCTCGCGGAACAGTGGCTCGCCGTCGTGCCTGCTCAGGCGCGGGCTGTCCATATCCACATGCACCATCGGCCCCTCCGGTTGCTGGCCGATCAAGAATGGTTGGCGCTGGATCGCCAGCGGCACGTAGGGTGCATCCCAGCGTGCGCCGTCCAGGAACAGGTTCTCGCCCAGCCGCAAACCCAGCAGGGCCAATGGCTGGAACCGCCCCTCGCTGCTGCGGTGGAAGACGATCGGGTACTGCGCCTGCAACTGGCGGAATTCTTGCGGAAAGGTCGCCGCCGACATCACGTTGTCGCCATAGGCGGCGCCATGGGCGGTAATCACGCGCAGATCGTGGTGATCGAGATTGTTCAACAACACGGCATTGTTCATGGGGCAACCCTACTACGCGGGGGCGCGAGGCCCATGCTCGGCCAGTTGCCTTTCGCCAGGCAAGTGCCGGACGCACTGCATCCGGCACTTGCACACGAAGGCTGGCACAGCGCCCCGGCAGCCACGCGGCCGGGACGCCTGGTATCGCCTCACATCACCAGAACTTGTAGCGCAGACCCAGCATGTAACGCGGGCCGGTCTGGGTGGCAAAGACGATCTGGTTCGGATGACGGCCGTGCTGGCGCTGTACCGCATCGTTGAGGTTGATCGCCTCCAGGCTCAGCGACAGATTCTCGTTCCACTGGTAGCCGATGTTGAGGTCCAGCTGACCATAGGCTTCGGTATAGACCGGGTTGGGCTGGCCGCTGCCATCGAACCGCGCGGCCAGGAATTGGTCGCGCCAGTTGTAGGCCGCACGGACCTGCCACGGGCCCTTGTCGTAGAAGCCGACCACGTTGGCCGAATCGCTCAGGCCTTCCAGCGCGAACTGCTCGCCGATCACCGCGTTGTCGTAGGTCAGCCCGGAATCCACCTTGGTGTAGTTGGCCGAGACGCCGAAGCCGCTTTCGCCGAACATGTGCTGGACGTTGAATTCCCAACCGTCCAGCGAGGCCGAGCGCTGGTTGGCCGGCGCGGTGATGGCGAAGTTGGCCACTGGGTCGCCCGGCCGCCCGCTGATGACGCCGGTGGCATTGCCATTGGCGTCGTCGGTCCCACGCACCACACCCGGCTGGCCGTTGAAGTTGCGGAAGATGTAGTTGCGGATGCAGGTCAGGTCGGCCGTGGCGCAGCTATTGGCCAGGGCCTGGTTCCAGTACGCGCCGCCGATCGGCGTGTTCAGACCCAACGAGGCATCGTTGCGGGTGGTCACGCCGACGTAGTTGTCGATGTTCTTGCGGAAGAAACCGACCGAGGCGTAGCTGGCGTCGCTGTAGTACCACTCCAGCGACAGGTCGATGTTGTGCGACAGCAGCGGCTTGAGGCCGGGATTGCCTTCCTGGCCGGTACCACCTTCGATGCGTGCGATCTGGTTGAGCGTCTGCCCGCCCTGGATGTCGCCCCAGCCGGGACGGCCGATGGTTTCGCCATAGCTGCCGCGCAGCACCAGGTCCTCGGTGAGCTTGAAGCTCAGGTCCAGGCTGGGCAGCCAGTATTCGTACTTGCCGCTGCCGCCGGAAAACGCCGAATTGGCCAGCCGGATCGGCAACTCGTTGTTGGCCACCCAGTCGATGCCCACCGCCACCGGCACCAGCGCCTGCGCCTGCACCTTGGTTTCTTCGTAACGCACGCCGGCCGCCAGGCTGATCGGCACGCGCAGATCGTCCCAGCTGTTGCCCCATTGCAGGTAGGCGTTCTTGGACTTTTCGGTGACGCGGCGGTCGGTGTTGTAGATCGGCGAGGTGCGGTACAGCGCTTCATCGCCGGCGGCCCGGGCAGCGGCCTGACGTGCGCGCTCGAAGTCGAACAGGAACAGCTGGTTGAACTGCGCCGGATTGCCGCTGCCGTTGATCGCATCGAAGTACTGCGTAAACGTGCTGGGAATCCACAGGTCGTCCGGATAATCGGCCGCCGTGCCGTTGCCGCCCCAGGTATCGCGCTGCACGTTGGAGAACGCCGAGCGGTTCTTGACCTCGGTGCTGCCGATGCCGAACTTCAACTGCGAATAGTTTTCGAAGGTGAAGTCGCCGTTGACCTGGGCCTGGTCGATCTCCGACTTCATGTAGCTGTTGCGGAACGCCGAGCCGGTGACCAGCGTGCGCGACGGGTCCAGCCCGGTCAGGCCGGCGCCCAGCTGCTGCTGCAGCACCGGGAAATCCTTGCTGAAATCCACCACCGAGGTGCCGCGGTAGAAACCGGACACGCCCAGCGAGTTGCTCGACCCGTACGGGCTGTCCGGGCCGGCTTCGGCGGTAGAGCGGTGGATGTCGAAGTTGAGCTTGAACTGGTCGTTCACCGCCCAATCCACGTTGAAGCCCAGCGACTTGTTCTGGGCGCGGGTGGCCGCGTTGGAGCCGGCGGTGGCCAGGTCGCTGGTGGGCGGATTGACGATTTCCGAATAGGTGATCGGGCCGGCCACCGGGCCATTGGTCCAGGCGCTGGCCGACGGGCCATAGTTGAACCACACCGACATTTCGTTGCGCTGCTGCTGGATCTTGTTTTCCGAGTAGGTGTAATCCAGCGTGGTGGTGATGTTGTCCAGCGGCTTGTACTGCAGCGTCAACTGGCCGTTGGTGCGCTGGCGCTCCACGCCGACCACGCGGTAGTTGAGGTTCTGCGGCACCGAGTAGATATCGTTCGGGCCGGGGCGGTTGACGATGTTCTCCGAACCCGGCGCACCGGGCTGCGGAATGGTGCCGTAGGCGGTGGAATCGCCACGGAACGCACGCCAGCCGTTGGGCACGCCGACCTGGCTGTAGCCGAAGTCGCGTTCCTGGTAACTGCCGGTCACCGCCACGCCGAAACGGCCGTCGGCCGAGGTGGTGCTGAAGATGCCGGAGATTTCCGGCGTCAGTGAGTCGCCCTGCAGGCGGCCGGGCAGGTTCTCGTTGGACGCATCGTGCACCCCCTTGATGCCGACATTGGCGTGCAGGCCGGGATTGTCCAACGGACGGGTGGTCTTGATGTTGATGGTGGCGCCGATGCCGCCGGTGGGCGTGCTGGCGCGGCTGGTCTTGAACACCTCGATGCCGGAGATCGACTCGGACGCCAGGTTGGCGAAGTCGAACGCGCGCGAGTTGGAAGCGTTGGATTCCTCGATGCTGGCGCCGGGCATCTGGCGGCCGTTCAACAGCACCAGGTTGAAGTCCGGGCCGACGCCGCGCACGGTCACCCGCGAGCCTTCGCCCAGCGAGCGGTCGATCGACACGCCGCTGATGCGCTGCAGCGATTCAGCCAGGTTGGTGTCGGGGAACTTGCCGATGTCCTCGGCCACGATGCCGTCGACGATGCCTTGCGCATCGCGCTTGACGTTCATCGACGAGGTGAGGCTGCCGCGGATGCCGCTGACCTGGACGGTGTCGAGGGTAGCCGGGTCGGACTGGCTGGAACCTGGCACGGTAGACGCCGATTGCGGCGCTGGAGCGGTCTGTGCCGCCAGCGGAGCCGACAATGCAAACAGCAAGGCAGACGTCAAGCGCCGCGTGCGCGGCAGGGTGCGTAGTTCTTTCACGATGATTCATTCCCCGGGGCAAAGAACACCGATCCCGGTCCGGGACAGGTGAAGGTCGTCAAACAATCGCGCATTTGTGACCGCTGGCTTAACAAAGTCAACTTGCAATGCAGCATCGGGCGCGAGTCACTGGTGCCACACAGTGTTTCAGAGCCCAGCCCGGTGGGTGCGCCCGTCCGCCACCCCGGCGGTCTTACCATCGTGGGCAGCCGGCGCCGTTGGGCGTCGCCCCGTGACCCACCGGAGCGCACCATGATCGATCTGTACTACTGGCCTACCCCCAATGGCCACAAAGTCACCCTGTTGCTGGAGGAGGCCGGGCTGGACTACACCATCAAGCCGGTCGATATCGGCAAGGGGGCGCAGTTCGAGCCGGCGTTCCTGCAGATCTCGCCCAACAACAAGATGCCGGCCATCGTCGACCATGCGCCTGCCGACGGCGGACCGCCGCAGAGCGTGTTCGAGTCCGGCGCGATCCTGCTGTATCTGGCCGAGAAGACTGGCCGCTTCCTGCCGCGCGATGCGCGTGGCCGTATCGCCGCGCTGGAGTGGCTGTTCTGGCAGATGGGCGGTTTGGGCCCGATGAGCGGCCAGATGGGACACTTCAATGTCTACGCCCCGGAGAAGATTCCCTATGCGGTCGAGCGGTATAACGCCGAGGTCCGCCGCCTGCACGGCGTGCTCGACAAGCGTCTGGCCGAGCACGCGTTCCTGGCCGGAGCCGACTACGGCATCGCCGACATGGCCAGCTACCCCTGGATCGAGGTGTATGGCGACCTCAAGCCCGACTATGCCGCCTTCCCGCATCTGCAGCGCTGGCACGACGCCATCGCCGCCCGCCCGGCCACCCAGCGCGCGTATGCCCTCAAAGAGAAGGTCAACCACAACGCCGGCAAGCCGCTCAGCGATGAAGAGCGCAAGCACCTGTTCGGCAAGCGCTGAGGCAGTTCGCGTCGGGCGAAGGCCCGACGCAGTGCTGGCGCGCTGCGTCGGCAGAGGCATGCGTGTGCAGTGCAACGCGGCGCTTGCCCGCCCAGCACCGCCTGCATGAGGTGAGGTGTCGTGGGCCGACGGCCGGCGGTCGCTTACAGATGGCGTTCCACTTCGCGCATGCCCACATCGGCGGCACGCCGGAAGGCGGTTTTCACCAACGTGCAGTCCTTCTCCGACACGCCCAGCTCCTCGAACACCTCGCGCCACACACGCACCGCAGCTGCGACGCGATCAATCAACCTGGCCGCCCGCTGCTGGTTGAGTCCGAAGTCGCCATGGCCGGCCAGAGCGTTGTCCAGCGTGGCCCATCGCCCCCTGGGCCCCACCCCGAGGTGCAGCGTCCGCTCGCTGCCGACCTGCGGCTTGGGCACGACGTCGTACAGTGGGCTCAGGTTCCATGCGCCATCGTCGTGGACGAAGGCGTGGTTGCGCAGGTGATCGTCATCGTTGCTGACCAGGATGTTGAACACCATGCGGGCGAACAGTTCCTCGCGCTGCGCTGCCACCTGGCCATCGGTCGCCCGGTCTTCGATCACGCGGACGATCTGCGCATAGCGCGCGTCCGGGGACTGCTGTTCGGAGAGCCCCAGCATCGTGAGGGCGCTGACCGTGTGCCGGCGCCCCATTCCGCCAGCCACAGGCCTCCGGTCGAAACGTTCGATCAGCATGACGTGCCGGCCATCGGCCAAGGTCTGCAACGCGGTTTCGGGAACGGACAGCCCTGCACGCCGTGCTAGTTCCAGGGTGGCCCGCTCCACGCTGGGCACGTCGAACCTGTCGCGCACGGAGGGGAACTTGGCGATCCATTCACGCGCGTCATGGGCGATGGTGGCTTTCGGTCGCGCCCCGCCCAGGGAAGGGGCCCCGACTAGATAGTTCTCCAGTGCTTTCGGCACCGGCAGCCCTTGCTCCACTCGCTCGGCGGCGGCCACCAGGTATTGCAGGTCGATCGTCGCCGGCATGCCTGCAGTGTCCGGCGTGCTGTCCAACGCGGGCCGCACGTCGAGCGCGCCAACCCGGTTGCTCCCGGCCAACAGCAGGTACTGCGATTCGGGCAGCCCGTTGGCGGGAACCCCCAGCCGGTTCTCGATCACCCGCCGGCCCCAGTCGTCGGGAGTGGCATCGCGCAGGGCACCGAACAGGGGCAGGCCGTTGATCGGCACCTGGTCGCCAGCGGCATCGGCCAATGGCAGGGAGACCGGATCGACGGCGATCGCCGCCGGCGCGTTCCGGTCCCGGTAGCGCCGGCCATAGGCGAACCGCGAGGCCTGCAGCTGGATGCCCTGCTCGAACAGCGTCACCAGTCCGGCAGGGACGGCGGTCGTTTCTCCGGGCAGATGCACGAAGACATAGGGCATGCCCTAGAAGTCCATGTCGGGGGTGTTGGAGCGCAACGGGCGCTTGGCGCGCGTGCTATCGAGGATCGCCTCGGAAGCGGGATCTCTCAGCTGGGCGAATTTGGCCAGCAGCCCCAGCCGCTCGAACACCGCCAACCAGGTACCCAGGGAGGCGCCTAGGTTGCCTTGTTCGATACGGCTCATGGTGGCGGGGCTGATCCGCGCGCGCTCTGCCAGATTCAGCTGGGACCAGCCACGCGCAATCCGGGCGTTCTTCACCAGTGTGGCCAAGTGCTGCGCGGTTTGCTGGCTGGCAGAGGTGGCGTAAGCAGTCTCGAGACGGCGCATAAATTTCATAAACTATATGAATTAGGTAGAAGCATATCATTTAAGAAATTTTCTGCCAGTTGGAGGCGATGAGCACGCCATGAGCCAAACGAACGGGATGGGACAATCACCTCATTGACCAGAAGCGATACACGGCGACCTACCTCGGTCCTGCAGCGTTGGGACAATGGCCAGGGATCGGCGGTCTGCCTGCCGGGACGGCCACTGCTTCTCAAACCCACCCCACCCCTGCATCCTGTGCCCGCACTCCCGCCAGGATCCTCGATGCGCGCCCTGTTCGCCGCCCTTGCCCTCATGCTCAGCACCGTTCCCATGGCTCACGCCGAAAAACTCACCCTGGAGGCCATCACCGGCCCGTTGCCGCTGTCCGGCCCGACGCTGATGAAACCCAAGGTGGCCCCGGACGGCGCGCGGGTGAGCTTCCTGCGCGGCAAGGACAGCGACCGCAACCAGCTGGACCTGTGGGAATACGACATCGCCAGCGGCCAGACCCGGCTGTCGGTGGATTCCAAGGTCGTGCTGCCCGGCACCGAGAGCTTGAGCGATGTCGAAAAGGCCCGGCGTGAACGCCAGCGTATCGCCGCCTACGCCGGCATCGTCGATTACCAATGGGCGCCGGATGCGCAATCGCTGCTGCTTCCGCTCGGCGGCGAGCTGTATCTGTATGACCTGCGCAAGACCGGCGCGGCGGCCGTGCGCCAGCTCACCCATGGCGAAGGCTTCGCCACCGACGCCAAGCTGTCGCCCAAGGGCGGCTTCGTCAGCTTCGTGCGCGCACGCAACCTGTGGGTGATCGACCTGGCCAGCGGCAAGCAGGTGCAGCTCACCGGCGACGGCAGCGACACCATCGGCAATGGCGTGGCCGAATTCGTCGCCGACGAAGAAATGGACCGCCACACCGGGTCTTGGTGGGCGCCGGACGATTCGGCGATCGCCTTCGCGCGCATCGACGAATCCCGCGTGCCGGTACAGAAGCGCCCCGAGGTGTATGCCGACCACACCGAGGTGATCGAACAACGCTATCCGCAGGCCGGCCAGCCGAACGTGGCCGTGCAACTGGGCGTGATCGCCCCGCGCGCCGGTTCCGCACCGAGGTGGATCGACCTGGGCAAGAACGCGGACATCTATCTGGCAAGGGTGGACTGGCGCGATGCGCAGCGGCTGACCTTCCAACGCCAGTCGCGCGACCAGAAAACCCTTGAGCTGATCGAAACCACGCTGGCCACCGGCAGGCAGCGCACGCTCATCACCGAAACCTCGCCCACCTGGGTGCCGCTCACCAACGACCTGCGGTTTCTCAAGGATGGCCGCTTCATCTGGAACTCCGAGCGCAGCGGTTACGAGCATCTGTACGTGGCATCGGAAGACGGGCGCACGCTCACGCCGCTGACGTCCGGTCCCTGGGTGGTCGATGCGCTGCTCGCCGTCGATGAGCAAGCCGGGCAGGTGTATTTTTCCGGTAGCAAGGATGCGCCCACGCAGACCCACATCTACGCCGTGCCGCTGAGCGGCGGCGCGATCGAGAAGCGCTCTGCCATCCACGGCACGCATGCAGCCAGCTTCGCCAGCAATGCCAGCGTGTATGTCGACACCTGGTCCAATACCACCACCCCGCCGCAGATCGAACTGTTTCGCGCCAATGGCGAAAAAATCGCCACGCTGCTGAAGAACGATCTCGCCGATCCGCAACACCCCTACGCCAGATACCGTGACGCGCAGCGGCCGGTGGAGTTCGGCACGCTGACCGCGGCCGACGGCAAGACGCCCTTGCAGTACCGCCTGACCAAGCCGGCGCAGTTCGACCCGTCCAGGCGCTACCCGGTCATCGTCTACGTCTACGGAGGCCCGGCGGCGCAGACCGTGCTCGATGCCTGGCCCAGCCGCGGCGATGCCTTGTTCGATCACTACCTGGCCCAGCGCGGCTATGTGGTGTTCTCGCTGGATAACCGCGGCACCCCGCGGCGTGGCCGCGACTTCGGTGGTGCGCTGTACGGCAGGCAGGGCACGGTGGAAGTGGACGACCAGTTGCAAGGCGTGGCCTGGCTCAAGCAGCAACCCTGGGTCGATCCCCAACGCATCGGCGTGCAGGGGTGGTCCAACGGCGGCTACATGACCTTGATGCTGCTGGCCAGGCATAGCGACGCGTACGCCTGTGGCGTGGCCGGCGCACCGGTCACCGATTGGGGCCTGTACGACACCCACTACACCGAGCGCTACATGGACCTACCCGGCCGCAACGCCGAAGGCTACCGCGCCGCGCGCGTCGCCACCCACCTGGACGGCCTCAACGCCAGGTTGCTGCTGATCCACGGCATGGCCGACGACAATGTGCTGTTCACCAACGCCACCACGCTGATGAGCGAGTTGCAGCAACGCGGTACCGCGTTCGAACTGATGACCTATCCCGGCGCAAAGCACGGCTTGTCCGGCAGCGCTGCGCTGCACCGCTACCGGACCGCAGAGGCGTTTTTGCAGCGTTGCCTGATGCCGTAATCCCCCCGCCAGCGCGCTCCCGTAGGAGCGCGCCCGAGCGCGACGGGCGTTACCGGGAAGGCTTCGCGCGCCGGCGCGTTCCTAGCTCGACGACGTGCAGTTTCCTGAGGCATTGCCGACCTCGACGCAGATGGGTAGGGTCGCGCTACTTCTTACGGATGCTGTCCCATGAAACCACTTGTGATCGCCGTCGCACTCGCTTTGGGCGTCTCGTTGCCGGTGCTGGCACAGCCGCAGCCGCCCGGTACCTCCGCATCGACCCAGGCCGCTCCTGCGCCATCGGCCAGCCCGGCCTGGGTGCAGACCAGCAACGGGTATGCGCAGATCCTGCTGACCGCGCAGGCACCGTTCCAGCCCGAGTCGGCGACGGCGTTCGGGCTGGAAGGCTACGACGACCAGGTGGCCGATCTGGGGCCGAACAACGCGCAGCGCTATCGCGAGGCGATGCGCAAGGCGCGCGGCGAACTGCAGGCCAGGCTTGCCAGCGAACGCGATGCCAACGTGCGCCAGGACCTGCAGATCATGATCGGCGCGGCCGAGCAGAACATCCAGGGTAGCGAGCTCAACGAGCGCTATCTGTTGCCTTGGGTCGATGCGCCGCAGATGGTGTTCAGCGGCCTCAACGACCTGCTGTCCGAACAGGTATCGGCCGCGCGGCGGGCCAAGGCGCTGGACCGCCTCAAACGCTATCTCGGATTGCTGCCGGGCAGCACCCCGATCACCACGCTCGCACGCCAACGCTACCAAGAACAGCTCGGCAACAAGGCGCTGTTGCAGCCGACCGAGCGCGAGGTGCAGCAGGCGCTGGCGAACGTGGACACCTACGTCGCCGGTATCCAGGACCTGTTCGCCGACTACAAGATCACCGGCGCCGATGAGGCGCTCAAGGCCATGTCCACCCAGCTCAAGGACTATGCCGCCTGGACGAAGAAGACCGTGCTGCCCAAGGCGCGCAAGGACACCCGGTTACCCGAGCCGCTGTACACGTTCCAGCTCAAGCAGGTGGGGATCGATATCGCCCCGCAGTTGCTGATCCAGCGCGCGCAGCTGGAATTCATGGAAACCCGTTCGGTCATGCAACAGTTGGCGCCACTGGTGGCCAAGGCCAAGGGCGTGCAGGGTAATGATTACGTGCAGGTGATTCGCGCGCTCAAGGGCAACAAGATCGCCGACGATCAGCTGGAAACGCACTACCGCGGCGTGATCGACCAGATCGACCAGATCATCCGCCAGCAACGCATCGTCGCTGTGCCCAACCGCCCGATGCAGATGCGGCTGGGCAGCGCCGCCGAAAGCGCGGCGTCGCCGGCCCCGCACTTCCGTCCCGCACCGCTGATCGGCAACACCGGCCAGCAGGGGCAGTTCGTGCTGCCGTTGGGCAACCCGTCCGCCGATGGCAGCCAGAAGGAGCAGTACGACGACTTCAACTTCGGCTCGGCCGCCTGGACGCTCAGTGCGCACGAAGGCCGCCCCGGCCACGAGCTGCAGTTCACGGCGATGGTCGAACGCGGCGTCTCGCTGGCGCGTAGCCTGTTTGCGTTCAATTCGGTCAACGTCGAGGGATGGGCCCTGTATGCCGAGGCCGAAATGGTGCCGTACGAGCCGCTCGACGGGCAGCTGATCGCCCTGCAGTTCCGCCTGTTGCGCGCCGCCCGTGCCATGCTCGACCCGATGCTCAACCTGGGCCTGATCGACCGCGAACGCGCACGCCAGGTGCTGGAAGACGATGTCGGCCTATCCCCGGCCATGACCCGCCAGGAACTGGATCGCTACAGCGTGCGTGCGCCCGGCCAGGCCGGCAGCTATTTCTACGGTTACACCCGCATCCTGGAATTGCGCATGCGCACCGAACTGGCGCTGGGCAAGCAGTTCGACCGCCTGGCGTTCAACAATTTCCTGCTCGACCAGGGCCTGCTCCCGCCGGACCAGTTGGCCAAGGCGGTGGAAACGCAGTTCGTTCCGGCGCAGCAGCACAGGCACTGAAGCCAGAGACCCGGCAGTGGTGTCACTGTCAACTGGGGCAACCACACATGCGGCTGCATGTGTGGCGCGGGCTGCACTGCTTAGTGTTTGAACGGCACCATTTCTGGTTGCTTGGTGCCTTTCCACTGCCCCTGCTTCAATGCACCCGGACAAACACTGGTGTATTGCTGGAGCGCCGCGATGGCTGTCATCGTCCATCCCTGGCAATAGTTCGTTGATACAGGCGTTGGGCCGGGACAATAAGGAGGAACCGCCACCCAGGTGCCTGAAATCGGATCGATCGGCTTCCAGTTGTAATCTGGGTCGTCGCATCCTTTCGAGCAGAACAGGAAGGGGTCGTCCATGCGGCAGACCAGTCTTTGGTGCGGTGTGCTTGCCGTTGCGGAGGTTTGAAGCCCGATAGCCCCGATCAATATCCATATCCAGCGTTTCATCACGATTCCTTCTGTCAATGACGGTTTATTGCAAGCCCTGAGGCCAACAATCGACCCGAGGGTTGCGAATTTTGGCCCAAGCATACAGGCCTGTGCAGCGTTCGCAAAAAGCAGCTCAGCAAGTCTGGCCGAGGTGTTCGTCAGATTTCATCAAGCATGAGGCATGCCTGGTTTCTGCCATTACGATTCAGGATTGGCTGGTCCTGGCTGCTTTAGCAGTGGATGTTGAAAAGCGTTCAAAAGAGATCTGCAGAAAGTGGGACATGGCCGCCACCGCACTTACGGTGGCGTGGGCGAAGGGGTCTGCGCCCCCGCCGGCACCCAGATCGCCATGCCGGCTGCGCGCTTCTGGGTGGTCGGGATGCCGATGCCCAGGCCGCCGCCAACGCGCCCGCCATAGCTGCCGCCGCCCACCGACAGGCCCCCGCCGGAGCGCTCCGAGCCCACGCCGACGATGACCACGCCATTGGCACCGAGCTTGGCCGCCTCGCGCTTGAGCCGCTGCACGGCCGCATCGGTCTGGCCCTGGGTGCCGAAGCCGGCGGCGCTGGTGGATTCGAGCTGGGCGATCTCCACCGAGCCGGGCGGGGCGTGCGGGTACACCTGCACTTGCGCCGGATCGATCGGTGCGCGCGCCTGCCCCAGCATCACCTTGGAACTGCTGGCACAACCGGCCAGCAGGGCGGCGGCGGCCACGGCGATCGTGGCGCGCTTGATGTGCGAATGCAGGTTCATACCGAAGCCCCCGTGGGTAGTGATGGCGATGATCCGGCGCCCGGACTGAACGGCGCCGCAGTTGAGCGGACAGATCCCAACACTAGCCAGGCCTGCGTGAGGCCGTCGCCAAGCCGCCATTGGTCAGGGTGACCACCCGCCCACGGCGTCTTGCCGGGCGCACGGCTAAGCTTGCGCCTTCTTTGGACGACGAGGGGTGGACTTTGGGACTCATCAGCCTGTTGTGGGGCATCGTGGCGCTGTTGTGGATGGTGCTGGCCTTCATCCCGTTGCTGGGCTGGGGCAACTGGTTCCTGATTCCGTTCGCGGCGATGGGTGCGCTGATCGCTGCAATCGCGTTGCTGTTCACCTCGGCCGGCAATCGCGGCCGGGCCAAGACCGGCTTGCTGCTCAACGGCCTGGTGATCGTGGTCGGGGTGATCCGGCTGAGCCTGGGGGGCGGGGTGATCTGAGAGCGGTGTCGTCCATGCCGGGCCGGCCCCGTGCAGGCGCCACCGGCGGGAGCAGGGCCAGGCCGGTGCGTTGCAGCGTTGCGACACTGCATCGCAGCGCGTTTGGCGCGGGGTGGCGGGCGTAGACTTGCGCGCTGTCCCCAGGAGCCTTGTCATGGCCCACCCGCACTATCGCCCCCGCCGCATGCGCCACGACGCCTTTTCGCGTCGTTTGATGCGCGAAAACACGCTGACCGCCGATGACCTGATCTGGCCGGTGTTCGTGCATGAACTGCCCGGCCGCGCGCCGATCGCCTCGATGCCGGGCGTGGAGCGCCTGTCGCTGGACGAGCTGCTGCGCGAGGCGGAAAACGCGTTGGAGCTGGGCATTCCGGTGATCGACCTGTTCCCGGTGATCGACCCGGCCGGCAAGAGCCTGGACGCGGCCGAAGCCTGGAATCCGGACGGTCTGGCGCAACGCGCGGTACGTGCGCTGAAATCGCGCTTCCCGGAGCTGGGCGTCATGACCGACGTGGCGCTGGACCCGTACACCACGCACGGCCAGGACGGGCTGATCGACGACAAGGGCTACGTGCTCAACGAGATCACTGTCGAGGCGCTGGTGAAGCAATCGTTGTCGCATGCGCAGGCCGGTGTGGACATCGTCTCGCCCTCGGACATGATGGACGGGCGGATCGGCGCGATCCGTCGCGCGCTGGATGCCGACAAGCATCTCAACGTGCGCATCATGGCGTATTCGGCCAAGTACGCTTCGGCGTTCTACGGCCCGTTCCGCGACGCAGTGGGCAGCGCCGGCAACCTGGGCAAGGCCGACAAGACCACTTACCAGATGGACCCGGCCAATGGCGATGAAGCCTTGCGCGAAATCGCACTGGACCTGGAAGAAGGCGCGGACATGGTGATGGTCAAGCCAGGCATGCCGTACCTGGATGTGGTGCGCCGGGTGAAGGAAGAATTCCGCGTGCCGACCTTTGCGTATCAGGTCAGCGGCGAGTACGCGATGCTCAAGGCGGCCGCAGCCAACGGCTGGCTGGATGAGCGTAAGTGCGTGTTCGAGGCGCTGATGGCCTTCAAGCGCGCCGGTGCCGATGGCGTGTTGACCTATTTCGCGCCGCAGGTGGCGCGCTGGTTGCGCGAGGAAACTCGCTGATCTGCACGCCGCGCGAGCATCCGGGAAGCGGATGCTCGCGCACATCGATGAGCGCGGCTGGCATCGCCGAGCCGTTCTCACCGCATGGTGCTGCACCGAGCCAACCACTCACATCGCTGGCTCAGCCGCCGCTGTTGCCAATCGCAAACCGCCATTCCGCCTCAAGGCAACACCAACGCAATCGCCTGCGACTTCATGCCTGCGCTGAGCGACGGGAACGGGTCCACGTTGGTCATTACGATCAGATCGTCGATGGAGACCACGTCGCAATTGATGCTGCTGTCGTTGACACACAGATAGGCGCCGGCACCCACGCCCGGCTCGTAGATCGCTTTCCACACGTAAGCCGGGACGGCGACCTTGTCGGTGCCAATGGTCGGCGCCGTGCCGCTGTCGAACGCCGGGCCGGTCACCACATACAACTCGCCGTGCTGCTTGGCCAGCTGCCGCACCTGTTCTTCGATATGCGCCCATTCGCCCGTGTTGAGCTTGTGGTCCTGCGGCACCACGTTGGCCATGGAAAAGGTTTCCTTCTCCGAGCTTTCGGTGGAAGCGTCGCCGGCCGGGGTCATATGCCCGCGATCGAAGCCGGTATTGGTGTAGTCGCTGCTCTTGGAACGGTCCGCTGCCGGGATGCCGGCTTCTTCATGGAACGAACCGACCCGGCCGATGGCCTCGGCGCCGGCCACCTGCTGGTCGGTCAGGTGCTCGGCCGAATACACCGGGTCCCTGGTGACGCCCGAGGCCAACAGCGCGTATTCGGTATGGCACACCTCGGTGGTGCGCGTGGTGGCGGTGCGCACGCCCGGCGGCGTGCCGTTGGCGTATAGCGAGGGGCAGTTGGTGGCGGCCAGCGCTGCGGAGGTACTGAACAACGCTGCCAGGACCAGGCAGCCGCGCAACAGGAAGCACATTGGATGACTCGCTTGCCAGTGGGGGAGCGAAGAAAATGGCAAGGCACCGTGTCCATTGGATGACGGCGAGGTGTGCATCCGATGACCGACGCCGACGCCTGCGGGGCGGCGCGCGCAGCGTGCCGTTTCGGGCGCCGCACCGCATGAGACGCATTCTCATCTACAATGCCTTCACGTCATTCAATCTCGTGCCGTCTTGATCAAATCGCTGCTGTTTCAACTGCATTGGGTGCTCGGCATCACTGCTGGCCTGGTGCTGTCGGTGATGGGGGCGACCGGCGCGTTGATGTCGTTCGAGGACGAGGTCGTGCGGCTGGCCAACCCAGCCATCGCGCAGCTGGCGCAGCGGCATGCGGCGGGTGAGCAGGCATTGCCGGTGGATGTGCTGTTGCAGCGGCTCGATCTGGCACAGCATGCTCCCGGCAACGGCCCGTTGGTCACGCGCATGCTGATCGACCCCACCGGGATGCGGCCGTCCAACGCACGCCTGCCTGCCAAGGGCAGCGCGCGGGTGTATTTCGATCCCTACACCGGCCAGCGCGTGGCGGCCCCTCGGCTGAGCGGCGCATTTGCCTTCATCGAAGATCTGCACCGCAATCTCGCCGCCGGCAAGCGCGGCCAGGCGATCACCGGAGCGTGCGCGCTGATCCTGCTGTTCTTCTGCATCTCGGGCCTGTATCTGCGCTGGCCGCGGCGTTGGTGGAGCCCGCGCACCTGGCTGGCGGTGGAATGGCGGCGGCAGGGACGCAGCTTTTTGTGGAGCCTGCACGCGGTATTTGGCACCTGGTGCCTGCTGGTCTATCTGTTGGTGGCGCTGACCGGTCTGACCTGGTCCTACACCTGGTATCGCGATGGCATGGCAGTGCTGCTGGACGCCGCGCCGGTGCCGCACGTCGAGCAGCGCTCGCACGCCAAGGCCACGGTGGATTTCGCGCAGGTGCAGCGCACCCTCGGCAGCATCCCGGCCACCCGCCACGCGGCATTGGATCTGCGCATTCCCGCGCGTGCAGGGCAACCGCTGATCGCGCGGTTCCTGCCTGACAACCCCGATCACGACCGTGCCTTCGACACGCTGGAGATCGACCCCGGCAATGGCGCGCTGCTGGGGCGCCGCGACTATGCGCTGCTGGCGCGCGGGCAGCAGTGGATGCTCAGCATGTTTCCGTTGCATACCGGTAGTTTCTTTGGGCTGCCGGGGCGCATCGTGGTGATGCTGGCCAGCCTGGGCATGTCGGTGTTCTTCGTCAGCGGCTGGATGCTGTACCTGGATCGGCGGGGCAAGCAGCGTGCGCTGCGTGCGGCGCGTGTGGTGTTGCAAGGCACGCCGCCGGCCTCGCAGGCCGAACCGTGGTTGATCGCCTTCGCCAGCCAGAGCGGGTTTGCCGAACGGCTGGCCTGGCAGGCGGCCGGGCATTTGCAGGCGGCCGGCCTGCCGGTGCAGGTGCGCCCGCTCGGGCAGGTGGATGCGCCGCAGCTGCACGCCACGCGGCACGCCTTGTTCGTCATCAGTACCTTCGGCGATGGCGAGCCGCCGGATGCGGCGCGCAACGTCGAACGTGAGCTGCTGCGTCAGCGCATTGCACTGCCGCAGCTGGCCTACGCGGTGCTGGCATTGGGCGACCGGCAATACGCGCAGTTCTGCGGGTTTTCGCGGCGGGTCGAGCAATGGATGCAGGCGCAGGGCGCGCGCGCGCTGTTCCCGGCGGTGGAAATGGACAACACCGATCCGCAGGCGTTGGCGCAATGGCATGCGCAGCTGGAGCAGATTGCCGGGACGCCGCTGACCGCAGCACCGCTGGTGCGGCCGCAGCGAACGCCCTGGGTGCTGGCGTCGCGCACGCATCTGAATCCGGGTAGCGAATTCGCGCCGATCTGGCGCATCGATCTGCAGCCGCCAGCCGATGCGCACTGGCAGGCTGGCGACATCCTGGAGGTGCAGCCCGCGCATGCCGACACGCAGGTACACGCCTGCCTGGCGGCCTGGGGTTTGCCGGCAGAGGCGTCGGTGCATGTGCAGGCGCAACTGCTGCCGCTGCAACGTGCGGCCGCCGAGCGCGTGCTGCCCGAACCGCCGGCGACCGCTGCAGTGTCCCGCCCGGACCCGCAGACCTGGCTGGAGGGTTGCGATTGGCTGCCGACCCGCGACTATTCGCTGGCCAGCGTCGCCGCCGATGGCATTGCGACCGTTGTGGTACGGCTGACCACCGGCGCCGATGGCCGCCCGGGGCTGGGCTCGGGCTGGCTGATCCATCACGCACCGATCGGCATGCCGGTGCAGGCGCGCCTGCGCCGCAATCCCGGCTTCCATCGGGTGGAGGCTGCCCCGATGGTGTTGATCGGCAACGGAACCGGCATCGCGGGCCTGCGGGCCTTGTTGCGCGAGGCTGAACTGGCCGGGGTGCACGGGCACTGGCTGCTGTTCGGCGAACGCCAGGCCGCCCACGACCGGCTGTTTGACGACGAGCTGCAGGCCTGGCAGGCCAGTGGCCATCTGCAACAGCTGGACCAAGTGTTCTCGCGCGATCAGGCGCACAAGCGCTATGTGCAGCATCGTCTGCACGAGGCCGGCGACGCGTTGCGCCACTGGATCGATCGCGGTGCGGTGCTCTACGTCTGCGGCAGCCTGGACAGCATGGCGCGTGCGGTGGATGCCGCGCTGCGCGAGATCCTGGGCCAGACGCGGGTGGAATCGCTGACCGCCGCCGGTCGTTACCGGCGCGATGTCTACTGAGCGGAGCCCGCCGCCGCAGGAACATCGTCGCGGCGGGCATGCGCGGCCGATGGCGGCCCACTCAGCGGCAGCTGGTCTCTCCCTCCACCGTCGGTGCCTTCATCCGGTAGATATCCAGTTGCCCCGCACGCGGTGCACGCGCACTGCCGGTCACCAGCAGCTCGCCCGGCTTGGCCGCATCCACCACCGCACCGAAGGTGCGTTCCTGCGGCCCGTTGAACGACAGCGGCAGCGGCTGGCCTGCACCGTAGTGGCCACCCATGCAGGTCGCCAGCAGCAGCTGGCTGGGGCCACCGACCGCGCCGCGCGCCCACACCAGGCCGCGGCCATCGGCAAGCCAGGCCGCGTCGGATTCGTCGGCTGCGGTGTTGATGTCGCCCAACGGCATGGGGGCGGTGAAGGCTCGCCCGTCCCAGCGCGCCACGAACAGGTCCATGCCGCCCGCACCGCCATGCCCGTCGCTGGCCAACAGCAGGCGCGTCCCGTCCAGCGACAGCGTGGGCGCGCGTTCGTTGCCCGCGCTGTTGATCGCTGCGCCCAGCGACTGCACCGCACCGAGCCGGCCCTGCGCATCCACCGGCACCCGGTACAGATCGCTACCACCGGCCCCGCCAGGCCGCGACGAGGCGAACAGCAGCCAGCGGCCGTCGGCACTGAGCACCGGCGTGGTCTCGTCCTGGGCGGTGTTGATCGCAAGCGGCTGCGCGTCCTGCCAGCGCCCGCCGCGCAGTTGCGCCTGCCACAGGTCCCAGCCGCCAGCCCCGCCGGGGCGATCGCTGGCCCAGACGATGCGCTGCCCATCGGGGCTGAGCGTGGCGCGTGCCTCGTTGGCCGGCGTGGAGACCACGCCCATGCCTTCGATGCCGAATTCGGCCAGTCCCGATGCCGACGGCGCGAAGAGTAAACTCGCCGCCAGCGCGGGCAGCATCCATCGAAGTTGCATGCGGTGTTCCTGCCTCATCCTGCGCACAGTCTAGTCAACCAGAGAGCGTTACATGCCCGTCTCCCGTTATGCCGTGTTCGGTCACCCCGTTGCCCATTCGCTGTCGCCGGCCATCCATGCCGACTTCGGGAAGCAGACCGGCATCGCGCTGGACTACACAGCCATCGATGCGCTGCCGGAAGACTTCGCCGCCGCGCTGCAGCGCTTCGCCGACGAAGGCGGCAAGGGGGCCAACGTCACCCTGCCGTTGAAGGAGGCGGCCTTTGCCCTGTCCAGTAGCCTGAGCGCGCGCGCGCGCCTGGCCGGCGCGGTCAATACCCTGGTGCGCAACGACGGTCAGTGGCAGGGCGACAACACCGACGGTGCCGGCCTGGTGCGCGATCTCACCGAGCGCCACGGCCTGGATCTGCGCGGCCGCCGCGTGCTGCTGCTCGGCGCCGGTGGCGCGGCGCGTGGCGTGGCACCGGCGCTGCTGGAGGCCGGCATCACCGACATGGTGGTGGTGAACCGCTCGCCCGAACGCGCCGATGCCTTGTGCGATGCATTGGGCGAACCGGCGCGGGTGATGTCGCGTTACATCGAAGACCTGCGCGAGCTGGGCGACTTCGAGCTGATCGTCAATGCCACCGCGGCCGGGCGCGACCGCGATGCCGGTGCCTTCGCCTTGCCGCTGAGCCTGGTCAACAGCCTGACCGCCGCGGTCGATCTGAACTATGGCGCCACCGCCATCGCGTTCCTGGCCTGGGCGCGCGCGGCGCAATGCCGATACGCCATCGACGGGCTGGGCATGCTGGTGGAACAGGCCGCCGAAAGCTTCGCGCTGTGGCATGGCGTGCGCCCGGAGACCGACCCGGTCTATGCCGCGCTGCGTGCCCGCGAGGCGGTACTGGTCAGCGCCGACTGAACCGGCAGCGATGACCACCACCGAACTGCTGCTGGGCCTGGTCACCAGCCTGCTGTCGCGGGTTCCGCTGCTGATCGCCGTGCTGCTGGGCGTGGTGCTGTTGTGGCGTGCGCCGGCCGGCCCGCTGCGGCGCGCCGGCCTGGCCGGGGTGGGGTTGCTGCTGGGCTGCGTGCTGGCCGAAGTCGCGCTGCAGGCCATCCCGATGCTGCTGCTGCAGCAGGGCGACGTGCGCAGGATCGCCCTGCTGATGGGGGTCGGCAGCTTCGTGCTGACCACCGTGCAGGCGGTGGGCATCGGCCTGCTGGTGTGGACCCTGGCGCGCAGCCTGCAACGCTTGCCGACGGACGTGGGTCGACCCGGCTGATCCTGCTCGGGCCGCCTGCCGGCGTGGGGTAGGGCGGTGCGGCGGCACATGCCCGCCGCCTTGCATCGAGGCAGTTGCAGCGCCTTGGTGCCCGGCCATGCCATCGGCATGCCTTGCAGCGAAGCACTACGTCTGGCCGCAGCGCGCTCGGCACACACGTTCAGCCGCGCCGTCGGTCGGTCGCAGCGGCTGCGCCAGTCCATGCGAAAATGGCGCGATGAGTGATCTCGCCCCACCGGCCGCGCCGTCTGCGCCCGTTCCCCCCCAGCGCGTGCTGACCGACCCGATCAAGGCCGGCATCCGCGACGCCTATGCCAAGCTGCAGGCCAACACACCCGGCTTTGCCACCCGCCGCGCGCAGAGCCAGATGATTGGCCTGGTCTCGCGCGCGCTGGCTACCTCCGGCGGCATCGGCATCGCCGAAGCACCGACCGGTGTCGGCAAGAGCCTGGGCTACCTCACCGCCGGCGTGCCGATCGCACTGGCCACCAAGAAGAAGCTGGTCATCAGCACCGGCACGGTGGCATTGCAATCGCAGCTGGTGGAACGCGACATCCCGGCCTTCCTCAAGGCCACCGGGCTGGAGGCCAGCGTGGCGCTGGCCAAGGGCCGCACCCGTTACCTGTGCACGCGCAATGCCGCCGAGCTGGAAGGCGACACCAGCCAGAACGCCATGTTCGAAGACGAGCAGGCGCTCTACGACCGCCCGCTCAGCCCGGTGGATGCGGAGTTGGCCAAGCGCCTCGCCAAGGCCTACGCCGCGCGTACCTGGAACGGTGACCTGGACGATGCCCCCGAGCAGGTCTCGGTGCCGCTGCGCATGCGCATCACCACCCCGGCCTCGGGCTGTGCGGGGCGCCGTTGCAGCTACGCCGCGCAGTGCCCGGTGCTCAAGGCGCGTACCGATGTGCGCGAAGCGCAGATCGTGGTCACCAACCACGCCCTGCTGCTGTCCTCACTGTCGTTGGGCGATGCCGAAAACGGCCAGCCGCTGATCGCCCCGCCAGCGGACATGCTGCTGGTGCTCGATGAAGGCCACCACATCGCCGGCGTAGCCATCGACCAGGGCGCGGCCAACCTGCCGCTGGACGACATGGCCAAGCGCACCGGCCGCCTGCAGATCCTGATCGCTGCGGCGTACCGCGCGGTGGACAAGGACAGGATCGGCAACCTGCTGCCCAACGAAGCCATCGAGGTGGCTGCGCGCGTTTCCAAATTGCTCAAGGCCTTCCATGCCGAGGTCGAACGCGTCTGGAAACCCGAGCCCGGCGAGCGCGATCCGTTGTGGCGTGCGGCCAACGGCAAGTTACCGTCGCAATGGAGCCCGGCCATCGAAGAACTGGGCGAAGACACCCGCGCGCTGTTCAACTGGGTGCACGCCGCGCACAGCGCCGTGGCCAAGGGCAAGCAGGACGATGCCGCGCGCGAGCGGTTGCAACGCAGCCTGGGGCTGGCGCTGGAAATGGCCGAGCAGCAACACGCTCTGTGGAGCGGCTGGCGCCGCGAAGACAAGGAAGGCCAGCCGCCGATGGCACGCTGGATCACCCTCTCGCGCGATGGTGACCTGATCTGCCATTGCTCGCCGGTCTCCGCAGCACAAGTGCTGCGCACGATGATCTGGAACGAGGTCGATTCGGTGGTGATGACCTCGGCCACGCTCACCGGTGGCGGCGACTTCCAGTCCTTCGCCATCGATAACGGTCTGCCCGATCACGCCGAGATGGCGTCGCTGGCCTCGCCGTTCGATCTACCCAACCAGGCCGAATTGATCGTGCCCAATTTCCCGGTCACGCCCGACGACCGCGAGGGGCACCCCAAAGAAGTGGCCAAGTACCTGGTGCGCGAACTGGATTGGAGCGCCAAGGGCAGCATCGTCTTGTTCACCTCGCGCTGGAAGATGGAAAAGGTCGCCGACCTGATGCCGCTGGCGCAGCGCAACCGCGTGCTGGTGCAAGGCGAGGGCAACAAGTCGCAGCTCATCACCGAACACCTGCGCCGCATCGCGGCCGGCGAGGGCTCGGTGTTGTTCGGGCTCAACTCCTTCGGCGAAGGCCTGGACCTGCCGGGCGAAGCCTGCACCACCGTGGTCATCACCCAGGTGCCGTTCGCCGTGCCCACCGACCCGCAGACCTCGACCCTGAGTGAATGGCTGGAAAGCCGCGGCCACAACGCCTTCAACCTGATCGCGATCCCGCATGCACTGCGCACGCTTACCCAGTTCGCCGGTCGCCTGATCCGCAGCTCCAGCGACCATGGCCGCGTCATCATCCTCGACTCGCGCCTGCTCACACGCCGCTATGGCAAGCGCATCATCGACGCCTTGCCGCCGTTCAAGCGGGTGATCGGGCGCTGATGGCGTGCCTTGAACCTGCTGTGCCGCGACGAAGGGCGCATCGGGCCGGATCGCTTCATCGGACAGTGGGCCGCAGGTGACGGGCTTTGCGGATCGAACGCAGATGATCCGTATGATGCAATGCAATGCCGCTTGGCACAGTGGCGTATCGACACGCCTCACTGGGCAGTATTTCCTGATCGTCATCGGCAGTTTCGTCATGCAATGCAAACGCCAGCGGCGCGGCCACATGCAGAGAAGCGCTGTTGGCTGCAACCCCATGCCACGCAGAAAGTGATGCATATCACGCATCGCGATCATCATCATGTTCGCCTATCAGAACGATCAGAACTAACGACTTCTCACGCCATCGCCCGCTAGCCATGATTCAGCTCCATCACTACGAGCTGACGCCATGCGCCCTGGATCCCTCATGGTGCTAGCCCTGCTAGCCCCCACACTGATCGCCCCGCCGGTCTTCGCCCAATCCGTGCTGACCCGCGACAACGGCGCCAAGGTGGGCGACAACCAGAACTCGCAGACCGCGGGTGCCACCGGCCCGACCTTGCTGCAGGACGTGCAGCTGATCCAGAAACTGCAGCGTTTCGATCGCGAGCGCATCCCCGAGCGTGTGGTCCATGCGCGCGGCACCGGCGTCAAAGGCGAGTTCACCGCCACCGCCGATCTGTCCAGCCTGACCAAGGCCAAGGTGTTCAGCGCCGGCGAAAAGACCCCGGTGTTCGTGCGCTTTTCATCGGTGGTGCACGGCAATCACTCGCCGGAAACGCTACGCGACCCGCATGGCTTCGCGACCAAGTTCTATACCAGCGAAGGCAACTGGGATCTGGTCGGCAACAACTTCCCCACCTTCTTCATCCGCGATGCGATCAAGTTCCCGGACATGGTGCACGCGTTCAAGCCGGACCCGCGCACCAATCTGGACGACGACTCGCGTCGCTTCGATTTCTTCTCGCATGTGCCCGAAGGTACCCGCACGCTGACCCTGCTGTACTCCAATGAAGGCACGCCTGCCGGCTACCGCTTCATGGACGGCAATGGTGTGCACGCCTACAAGCTGGTCAACGCGCAGGGCGAAGTGCATTACGTCAAGTTCCATTGGAAGACGCTGCAAGGCATCAAGAACCTCGACCCCAAGCAGGTTGCCGCAGTGCAGGCCAAGGACTACAGCCACCTGACCAACGACCTGGTCGGCGCGATCAAGAAGGGCGACTACCCGAAGTGGGACCTGTACGTGCAGGTGCTCAAGCCCGAAGACCTGGCCAAGTTCGACTTCGACCCGCTCGATGCCACCAAGATCTGGCCGGACGTGCCGGAGCAGAAGGTCGGCCAGATGGTGTTGAACAAGAATGTGGACAACTTCTTCCAGGAAACCGAGCAAGTCGCCATGGCGCCGGCCAACCTGGTGCCGGGCATCGAACCTTCGGAAGACCGTCTGTTGCAGGGTCGCATCTTCTCCTATGCCGATACCCAGCTGTATCGCATCGGCGCCAACGGCCTGAGCCTGCCGGTCAACCGCCCGCGCGTGGCCGTCAACAACGGCAACCAGGACGGCCAGGGCAACATCGGCCAGACCACCAGCGGCGTGAACTACGAGCCGAGCCGCCTGGAGCCGCGTCCGCAGGACACCGCGGCGCGCTACAGCGAACTGCCGCTGTCGGGCACCACCCAGCAGGCCAAGATCACCCGCGAGCAGAACTTCAAGCAGGCCGGCGAGTTGTATCGCTCCTACAGCAAGAAGGACCGCGCCGATCTGGTGCAAAGCTTCGGTGAGTCGCTGGCCAACACCGACGCCGAAAGCAAGCACATCGTCCTGTCGTTCCTGTACAAGGCCGATCCGGAGTACGGCACCGGCGTTGCCCGCGTGGCCAAGGGCGATCTGGCGCGCGTCAAGCAGCTGGCCTCCAGCTTGCAGGACTGATCCACCCAACGGCATCGCGGCCAGGCCGCGGTGCCGTCCCTCTTCAGGAGAGCGACATGCGCACGCTGATGCTGGTCTTGCTGAGCGCGGTCTGCGTGCCAGCCATGGCCGCCTCGCCGGTGGCCCCGCCGGCAGCGGCACGCACTGCGGCAGCCAGCCCCGCGCAGATCAAGCTGCAACTGCGCGAGTATTTCTTCGATGCCGCGCGCGAAGGCCGCCAGGACATGCTGGCCGAATTCATCCGCTCGCATTACGACCTCAACACCCGCGACGACAAGGGCTACACCGCGTTGATCCTGGCTGCCTATCACGGCCAGCGCCCGGCGGTGGAGCAGCTGCTCAGTGCCGGCGCCGACCCCTGCGCGCAGGACAAACGCGGCAACACCGCCTTGATGGGTGCCATCTTCAAGGGTGAACTGGCAATCGCCAAGCGCCTGATGCAGGCCGACTGCGCGCCCGACCAACGCAACAACGCCGGCCAGACCGCAGCGATGTACGCGGCGCTGTTCCAGCGCACCGACGTGCTCAATGACCTGGCCGCCAAGGGCGCGGACCTCAGCCTCAAGGACGGGCAGGGCAACGACGTCACCAAGCTGCAACGCGGCGAGTTCGCCACTGCCCCGGCGCGCTGAGCGCATCGCGCGCCCTTTTCGGCGCTGCGTACGCAGCGTCGGTTTTCCGCCGCAACTGCGCTGAAACATTGACGTCCCCTGCGCTGCCACCGCCAGGGTGTCGGGAAAATCCTGATGCATAATCCCTTGCGCGCCAAGACGTTGACATTAAACTGAGCGCACCCTGACTGGCCTGGAAAGCGCAAAAAAACGCCTGCGAAAAACAATTCAAGAATCCGCCGGGAAAGCCGATGCTGCAGTCAGTGCACCTTGGAACCCCCGGACCATGAAGCTCGATCCTTCCATTCCTTTCCTGATGTCGCTGCTGGCCATGGTGCTGTGCACCGCCACCGCTGTCGTCGCCTTGGTGTTCGGCCAGGTGCACGTACTGGCCACCTCGTGGACGTTCTATGCGGTGATGGGCACCGCACTGATGACCCTGGTCGCCTCGTATCACGCACTCGGCAAGCCGCTGAGCGCCGAAGAGCGCGTCGGTATCCGCAACCCCTGATCGCCCCTGTCCAGACCCGCGCGCCTGGTCGGATACCGGTCCAGGGCGCTGCGTGCGTCATCGGGGATGCACACCGTCCGCCGCGCATAGGCGACTGCTGGCAAGCACTACGCATTGCCAATGCGATGCCACCCGATGGCTGCATCCTCGGTGCACAACGGAAGACCCAGTCGCGCCAGGCACTCTTGCCGGCCTCTTTCTGCGGTAGATCCCCCCGCACTTTCGCCTACCTGAGGGCACAGCCCGTCCGATCTGCAGCCACGCGAATCGGTGGTAGCCGATCCGTCTTCGGGAACCTGCCGTGCAACGGGTCGGCGATCATGCTGCCGACCGCTAGCTGCCCAGGCAGCCTGCCGTCGCGCACGGCCGCAGATTCATCCAGGCCCGTGTAAGCTATTGATCCTGCTTCGCATTCCGAATGGCCGCCAGCTGCGGCCCACCGTCGATGACCGTCTCTGCCGATCGCTACGCTGCTTCCCTGCGCCTGTCCGTTGCCCCGATGATGGATTGGACCGACCGGCATTGCCGGGTGTTCCACCGTCTGCTGGCGCCGTCGGCGCGGCTGTACACCGAGATGGTGCATGCCAATGCGGTGATCCATGGCGATCGGATGCGGTTGATCGGTTTCGACCCGGTCGAGCATCCGTTGGCCCTGCAGCTCGGCGGCAGCGAGCCGGGGATATTGGCACAGGCGTCCGCCATCGCCCAGCAGTGGGGCTTTGACGAAATCAACCTCAATTGCGGCTGCCCATCCGATCGCGTGCAGGCCGGGCGCTTCGGCGCCTGCCTGATGCGCGAGCCGGCGCTGGTGGCCGAGTGCGTGGCGGCCATGTGCGCCGCCACCACGCTGCCGATCACGGTCAAGTGCCGGTTGGGCGTGGACGATGACGAGGACTACGCCGTGTTCGCCAGCTTTGTCGACCAGGTGGTTGCCGCCGGTGCGGCGATGGTGGTGGTGCACGCGCGCAATGCATGGCTCAAAGGCCTGTCCCCGAAGGAAAACCGCGAGGTGCCGCCGCTGCGCTACGACTGGGTCTATCGGCTCAAGCAGGAACGTCCGTCGCTGCCGGTCGTGGTCAACGGTGGAATCGCCACCGTCGACGCCGCCCTGGCGCACCTGCAACGGGCCGACGGCGTCATGCTCGGCCGTTCTGCCTACCACGATCCCTATGTATTGCATTGCCTGGAGGCTGCGCTGAGCGGCCGCCCGCAGCGCTCGCGCGAGGACCTGCTGCGCGCGTTGCGGCCGTATGTGCAGGCGCAGCTCGACCAGGGCCTGGCGCTCAAGCACATCACCCGCCATGTGTTGGGCCTGTTCCACGGTCAGCCGGGAGGTCGGGCGTTCCGGCAGGTGCTGAGTGAAGGCGCGCATCGTTCCGGGGCTGGCTGGGAGCTGGTCGAGCAGGCGTTGCAGCGCACCGACGAGCGGCCCTGGCGCGTGGTCGCCTGATTGGCTCGCCGCTTGCATTGGCTGGACGGCTGGCGTGCGGCCATTGAACGCCAGGGACGTCGAATGGCCAGGCATACCAGCACGCATGCACGGCAAGTGCAGAGTTCATTTGGCTGAACGGCGTTAACTCCGTGCTAAAAAGTTCAGATCGGATTCACCCCACAAAATCAAGAATTTGGCGCGTATCCGCTGCCTGGCGATGCTGCGATGGATTGCCGATTTCACACATTTTGAATGTTCCTGAACAACCCGCTAGGATTCAGCCGTGACCCAAGTCTCCCACCGCGCCCGCTCCATCGCCTTGGCTACCTTGTCGGTTGCCATGGTTGCGCCATTGGCGTGGGGGCAGGGCTATCCGCCGATGGGCCAGGGCGGGCGTGAGGCGATGCCTGCGCCGGCGCGCGGCGGCAGCCGCACCCTGTCGGACACCATCCGGCACGTACAGCGGTCCACCGGTGGACAGATCCTGGGTGCCGAACGCGTGCCGTTCGATGGCGGTAACCTCAACCGGGTCAAGTACATGAAGGATGGGCGCGTGCACACCGTGTACGAGCCGGAACAGCAGGCGCAGGCCGATGGGCCGCGGGCGCCGCCGTCCGGCACCCCACCACGCGACGATAACCACTGAACGTGGATAGTCAGGCGTTCAGTCTCATAAATTCCCAGGCCGTCGGCCGCCAACGTAATTAAGGGAGAGTGCATGCGTATCCTTTTGGTCGAAGACGAAGCTCCGCTGCGCGAGACCCTTGCCGCCCGCCTGAAGCGTGAAGGCTTTGCGGTCGACGCCGCACAGGACGGCGAGGAAGGCCTGTACATGGGCCGCGAAGTGCCGTTCGACGTCGGCATCATCGATCTGGGCCTGCCCAAGATGTCGGGCATGGAACTGATCAAGGCGCTGCGCGACGAAGGCAAGAAATTCCCGGTGCTGATCCTCACCGCGCGTTCGAGTTGGCAGGACAAGGTCGAAGGCCTCAAGCAGGGCGCCGACGATTACCTGGTCAAGCCGTTCCACGTCGAGGAGCTGCTGGCGCGGGTCAACGCGCTGCTGCGCCGTGCGGCAGGCTGGAGCAAGCCCACGCTGGAATGCGGACCGGTGGCGCTGGATCTGGCGGCGCAGACGGTCAGTGTCAACGGCGCCAATGTCGATCTGACCAGCTACGAGTACAAGGTGCTGGAATATTTGATGATGCATGCCGGCGAGCTGGTCTCCAAGGCCGACCTCACCGAGCACATCTACCAGCAGGATTTCGACCGTGACTCCAACGTGCTGGAAGTGTTCATCGGCCGCCTGCGCAAGAAGCTCGATCCCGATGGTGAGCTGAAGCCGATCGAGACCGTGCGCGGTCGCGGCTACCGCTTCGCCATCCCGCGTACCGAAGGCTGAGGTCCCACGTCGGCAAGCAGGACGATTTCGTGCCGGGGCGCTCCAAATGGTACAAACGCTGGCGCCCGCGCTCCCTGCAGGCGCGCCAGCTGCTGGCCGCCAGCCTTAGCCTGGTGGCCTTTCTGGCGCTGGCCGGCTATGCGCTGGACGTGGCGTTCGCCGACACCGCCGAGCGCAACCTGCGCGAGCGGCTGAAGAACTACGCCTCCGCCTATGCGGCCAATATCGACTTCGTGCGCGACGGCTCGTTGTATATCGGTGGACAGCCACCCGATCCGCGTTTCGACGTGCCCGGTGGCGGGCTGTATGTCGAAGTCGTGCGCCCGGATGAAAGCTGGACCTCGATGTCGGCCGAAGGGCCGAACATCCCGCATGGCCGCATGCTCGAACCGCGCCAGGAAGAGTTCATCGGCCCGCTGGAGATGACCCAGATCGACGGCAGCGTCGGCCAGTTGTATCGCTATGGCCTGGGCGTGAGCTACGTCGAGCGCGAGCATGGTGGCGAGATTCCGTACACCATCTACGTGATGGAAGACGCCCGTTCGATGGGCGCGCAGCTGCGGGTGTTCCGCGGTGCGGTGTGGTTCTACCTGGGCAGTGCCGGCGTGGTGCTACTGGTCTTGCAGGCCTTCATCCTGCAATGGAGCCTGCGCCCGCTGCGGCGGGTCATCAACGAGCTGACCAAGGTGCAGCGCGGCGAGATCCAGCGCATGAGCGAGCAGCATCCGCGCGAGCTGGAGCCGTTGACCGACAGCATCAATGCCTTCATCGAGAGCGAGCGCGATAATCTGGAGCGCCAACGCAATACGCTGGCCGATCTGGCGCATAGCCTCAAGACGCCCATCGCAGTGCTGCGCACCCAGCTGGACAGCGGGGCCTCCGAGCGCGATCTGCACGAAGAGATGGATGTACAGCTGCGTCGCATGAACGACCTGGTGTCGTATCAGCTGGCGCGCGCGGCCTCCAGCGGCCACAAGTTGTTTGCCGCGCCATTGCCGATCGAGCCAACCGCCGAAGAAATCGTCCGCGGGCTGGAGAAGGTGTATTCGGTCAAGGGTGTGCTATGCGAATTCGATATCGCGCCGGAGGCGCGCTTCCACGGCGAGCCGGGCGATCTGCAGGAGCTGCTGGGCAACCTGCTGGAGAACGGCTTCAAGTGGGCGCGTAGCCGCGTGCTGTTGACCGCCCAGCCGGGTCCCACCACCGGGAGCCGGCGTGCCGGCCTGATCCTGTCGGTGGAAGACGACGGTCCCGGCATCGCGCCGGAAGATGTCGCCAAGATCCTGCAGCGCGGCGTGCGCGGCGACGAGCGCGTGCAGGGGCACGGCATTGGCATGTCGATCGTGCAGGATCTGATCAAGGCCTACCGCGGCGAACTGCAGGTGGTGCGCTCGCAGGAGCTGGGCGGCGCCCGCTTCGATGTGACCCTGCCGCCGGGACTGTGATGCCCCGCCTGGCCGGATGAACTCTTCGGCAATGGCATCCGACGCTCCGACAACCGTTTAACGCCTCGTGCGTTGGCTTGACCATACTGGTCCGATGGCAGGCAGTTGCGATGGAGAGCCGCATGGTCAAGCGCGTTGCACAGGCACCTGGCGTGGGAATGCGCTCGGCGAGCGTCCGCCGCTGGCGCTGGCGTTTTGCGTTGCTGGTCGCCAGCGGCGCCAGCGCCGTCATCGGCCACGCTGCCGAAGCGCCGTTGACGGCGATGCAGATGCGTTGGCTGCAGCGCGCCACCTACGTCGTGGATGCCGACAGTGCAATGCAGCTACGGCGGCTCGGTTCCAAGGGCTACGGCACGCTGCTGTTGCGGCCCAGCGCCGATGCCGTCTTGCCGGCACCCATCCGCACGCAGCTGCAGCAGTTCGATGCGCTGCATACGCCGTTGGTGACCCTGTTGACCCAGTACGAGGCCGACAAGATCCGCCTGCAGGACATGCCCGATGGCGATGAGAAGGCTGCCCTGCGCAAGGACTGGCAGGCACGCGGCGGACAGATGCTCACCCAGGCGCGCCAGGCCCAGTTGTTGCGGGCGGTGTACGCGCCGGACCAACTGCGCGAGCAGCTGGTGTGGTTCTGGCTCAATCACTTCAGCGTGTATGCCGACAAGGGCCGGGTGAAGTGGATGGCCGCCGATTACATGGAAAACGCCATCCGCCCCAACGCCACCGGCAAGTTTGCCGATCTGGTGATGGCCACGCTGGAAAGCCCGGCGATGCTGGAGTATCTGGACAACGCCAAGAACGCCAAGGGCAAGGTCAACGAGAACTATGCGCGCGAGCTGATGGAGCTGCATACGCTGGGCGTGCATGGCGGCTACACCCAGCAGGATGTGCAGCAGCTGGCCTTGATCCTCACAGGCGCTGGCCTGGTGCCGATCAAGGCAACGGGCGCGCCGCCGCTGCCGGTAAACAAGCCTGGTCAGCCACCGGTGGTGCGCAAGGGGTTGTTCGAATTCAACCCGGCGCGTCACCAGCCCGGCGACAAGTTGCTGCTCGGCCAGCGCATTGCCGGTGGCGGGCTGGAGGAGATCGAACAGGCCGTGCACCTGCTGGTGCGCCAGCCGGCGTGCGCGCAGTTCGTGTCGCAGCGCATGGCCGAATATTTCGTCAGCGACACGCCACCGGCGGCGCTGGTGGCGCGCATGGCCAGCACCTTCCAGCACAGCGACGGCGATATTGCCAAGGTCATGCAGACCATGCTGGATTCTGCGGAGTTCGCACAGGCACAACCGCGCAAGTTCAAGGACCCGAACCGCTTCGTGGTGTCGGCGATGCGGTTGGCTTATGCGGACCAGCCGGTCCGCAACGCCGGCCCGATGGCCAGTTGGGTACAGCAACTGGGTGAGCCGTTGTTCGGCCGTATCACGCCGGATGGGTGGTCGCTGCAATCGCAGGCCTGGACCAGCTCCGGACAATTGGCGCGCCGGTTCGAGGTGGCGCGCGCGCTGGGCAGTGGGCCCAAACAATTGTTCCGGCGCGACGGCGATACCGACACGCCGATCCCCGCAGTGACGCAGATCGATACGCGCGCGTCGTATCGCTGGTTGGCACCGTCGTTGTCGGCGGGCACGCGCCAGGCGCTGGAGCAGGCGCGCTCGCCGACGGAATGGAATGGATTCTTGTTGTCGTCGCCGGATTTCAACTATCGCTGATTCATCGCATGCGGTGTGGTCATCGCCGCAGGAGAACCTCCATGCAACGTCGTCGCTTTCTGCTTGCTTCCGCCGCTGCGGCGAGCCTGCCGTGGACAGGCCGTCTGTTTGCCGCCCCGCGCGACAGTGCGCGCCTGCTGGTGGTGTTCCTGCGTGGCGGTTACGACAGCAATAACCTGCTGGTACCGCACGCCAGCGATTTCTATTACCAATCGCGGCCCACGCTGGCGATTGCGCGGCCGGATCCTGCAAATCTCGACAGCGCCATCGTGCTGGATACGCAGTGGGGTTTGAATCCGGTGATGCGCGATGCCTTGCTGCCGCTGTGGCAGCGCAGGCAATTGGCGTTCGTGCCGTTCGCCGGCACCGACGACACCTCGCGCAGCCATTTCGAAACCCAGGACGATATCGAATCCGGTCAGGCGGGTAAGCACCGCGATTACCGTTCCGGTTTCATGGCGCGCCTGTCGGGCGTGCTCAGCGGCGTGCCGGCGATTGCCTTCACCGATTCGCTACCGTTGACCTTTCAAGGCGGCGGCGATCTGCCCAACGTTTCGTTGCGGGGCGTCGGCAAGGGCGGGCTGGACGCGCGCCAGTCACAGATACTGTCGCAGATGTACGACAGCACGCCGCTGGCGGCCGCAGCCCGCGATGGATTGGCCTTGCGCCAGCAAGTCACCGCGCAGCTGCGCGAGGAAATGGAGCAGGCCGGGCGCGGCGCTGCCAGTGCGCGCACGTTTGCCGATGAAACCCGGCGCATGGCGAGCTTGATGCGCGAGCGGTACCGCCTGGGGTTTGTCGATGTCGGTGGCTGGGATACGCATGCCAACCAGGGCAGTGTCGCAGGCGGCCTGGCCAACAATCTGCGAAACCTGGGTGAAGGGTTGGCCGCGTACGCCGATGCACTGGGCCCGGCCTGGAACGACACCGTGGTGGTGGTGATTTCCGAGTTCGGCCGCACCTTCCGCGAGAACGGCAGCAAGGGCACCGATCATGGCCATGGCACCACCTACTGGGTGTTGGGCGGCGGCGTGCACGGCGGGCGCATCGCGGGCGAACAGGTTGCCGTGGAACAGGCGCAGCTGCTGCAGAATCGCGATTACCCGGTGCTGACCAATTACCGCAGTCTGTTCGGCGGCGTGCTGCAGCGGCTATGGGGGCTCTCACCGGCGCAGTTGGCGCGCGTATTTCCGGACGCGACGCCACGGGATCTTGGCTTGGTGTAGGCGCGGCCAACAGGCGCCTGCAGGAGCGATTGCTGCGTTATCTGACTGGCGAGGGCAGTTCACTCACGCGACTGCCGCAGTCATGCACTGCCACCGCGCGGCAGCATCAACGCGCTGGCTGCGGCGCAAACGGCGATGGTCCATAGACGCTAACCAGATGCGCGGCCACGGCCGGCATCACCCGTTCCAGCACCTGCGGCGCGGAGAAGTGGTATTCGCTGACCACCGCGAAGAATTCCTCCGGCGCTTCGGCGGCATACGGGTCGATCTCGGTGTCTTCGCCGGCATCCACACGCTGGCAGAAGGCATCGAAGGCCTGCTGGAAGTCGCGCGCCCAGCGGCGCTGCAGTTCGCGCGGCAATGGTGGGGTGCCATCGAGCACGCCATCCAGGGCATCGAGCTTGTGCGCCATCTCGTGCACGATCACGTTGAAGCCGGCGCACGGGTCGTGCAGGTCTGCCTGCACGTCGGCCCAGCTGACGATCAGCGGCCCCTGCTCCCAGGCCTCGCCGATCAGGGTGTCGTCCCAGGCGTGCATGACGCCGGCCGCATCCATGTGGCTGCGCTGCACGCGGAAGGCATCCGGATAGACAATCAGCTGCGACCAGCCACGCCACCCGGCGGCCCCGAATTCCAGCAGCGGCAGGCAGCAGGTGGCGGCCAGCAACACCTGATCCCCGGGCTGCAACTGCAGGCCATCAACCGGCGAAATGGTTTTCTGATGCAGAAAGGTTGCGGCCAGCGTGCGCAGGCGTTGCTGGCGCAATGGATCCAGTGCGGCCACCCAGGCGCATTCGCTGCGTACCGGGTTCCATAGCGCATCGGGAATCTCCAGCGGGCGCCGCCGCAGCCAGCGCAGCCATCCCTGGATCAGCGGAACATGCCGGGCAGAAAGCTGTGCCATTGCGGCAGCATGCGCGCGCGCGGGAGCAGCCCTTCGGTATCGCCGCCGCCGCCGCTGGATGGCGCCGGCTTGTGCGGTTGCGTGCGTGTTGCCGGCTCGCCACCATGCGCGCTGCCGCGTGCGGCCGAGTTGTCGCTGACGCAGCCGTCATGATCGCCGTCGACCGGCCGGTCCGATGCCAGGACGGCAAGCGGAACCAATGACAGCAGCAGGCAAACCGTGAGTCGGCGCATCGTCCACATCCAGGGCAAGCGGCGTGAGTCGCCGATCATAACGCGGTTTTCACTCCCTCACGCAAGCCGCGCTGGGCGGGGGGGAAGGCTTGGCGCATACTTTCGCGGATCGATTTGGGAACCGTTGCCGTGGATGACCGCGCGTTGCTGGCCAAACTTGCGAGCGGCCGGCTGTCCGGCGATGCGCTGGCGCGTGATGCGGGGTTGACCCGCGCCGCAGTGTGGAAGCGCATTCAAAATTTGCGCGCCGCAGGCGTCGCCATCGAAGGACGCGCTGGCGATGGCTACCGGCTGGCCGCACCGCTGGACCTGCTGGACGCCGCGCGCATCCGTGCCGCCATGACCGCTGAGGCCGCCGCCGGGCTGGCGGCGCTGGAGGTGGCCTGGACGCTGGAATCCAGCAATACCAGCCTGCTGGCGCGTCCGGCACCGCAGTGCGGGGTGGAGGTGTTGCTGGCGGAGCGCCAGACCGGCGGGCGCGGCCGCCGCGGCCGTCAATGGACCTCACCGCTGGGGGCGCATGTCTATCTGTCGGCCTCGCGCCGTTTCAGCGGCGGGCTGGGCCAGCTCGCCGGGCTGAGCCTGGCGGTCGGGGTGGCGGTCGCGGAGGCCTTGCGCGGCTGCGGGTTTGCGGACGTCGGCCTGAAGTGGCCCAACGACCTGCTGGCGCGCGGGCGCAAGCTGGGCGGACTGCTGATCGAAGGCGGCGGGGAGATGGCGGGCAACGCGCGCGCGGTGATCGGCCTGGGCCTGAACGTGCATATGCCGCCAGCGGCCGCGGCCACCATCCACCAACCGTGGGTGGACCTGGATACCCTGGCCGGCCGCGCAGTGACGCGCGATACCGTGGTGGCCGCGGTGCTGTCGGCGCTGCTGCCGGCGCTGGACCTGTTCGAGGCGCAGGGGCTGGCCCCGTTCCTGGCCCGCTATGCGGCGCTGGATGTGCTGCAAGGCCGTACGGTGCAGGTGGAAGAGGCCGGCAGCCTGCATCGCGGTGTCGCCCTCGGCCTGGCCGCCGACGGTGCCTTGCGGGTGCAACTGGGCGAGGCCGAGCGGCTGTTCCACTCCGGAGAAGTCAGTGTGAGACCTGCATGAGCGAGTGGTTGTTCGACCTGGGGAATTCGCGGTTCAAGTACGCGCCGCTGCACGGCAACCGCGCAGGCGAGGTGCAGGCCTGGGCGCATGGCGCCGAAGCGATGGATGCGACCGCACTGGCGGCGTTGCCGTGCGGGCGCGTTGCCTACGTGGCCAGCGTGGCGGCGCCGGCATTGACGCAGCGCATGATCGGCTGCCTGCAGGAGCGTTTCGCGCAGGTGCGCATCGCACGCACCGTGGCCGACTGCGCCGGCATTCGCATCGCCTACGCCGACCCCAGCCGGTTTGGCGTGGATCGGTTTCTGGCCTTGCTGGGTGCGCGGGGCAATGCACCTGTGCTGGTGGCCGGGGTGGGCACGGCACTGACCATCGATGTGCTCGGTGCCGACGGCCAGCATCATGGCGGGCGCATCGCCGCCTCGCCCACCACCATGCGGCAAGCGCTGCATGCGCGCGCGGTGCAGCTGCCGGCCAGCGGTGGCGACTATGTGGAGCTGGCCAACGACACCGACGATGCCTTGACCTCCGGCTGCGACGGCGCCGCGGTGGCGTTGATCGAGCGCAGCCTGCACCACGCGCAACGCAGCCTGGGCGAGCCGGTGCGACTGCTGGTGCATGGCGGTGGCGCGCCGCCACTGCTGCCGTTGTTGCCCGACGCCAGCTTCCGCGCCGCACTGGTGCTGGACGGCCTGGCCACCTGGGCGACCCATTCGTCCTGCGCTTAGAATCGCCGCATGTATGTCCGCGCGCTCATCGTGGTGTTGATCGTCCTCAATGCCGGGGTGGCGTTGTGGTGGGCGATGCAGCCGCCGCCGGCACCGCCGGTGGCACCGCCGCAGCCAACCGGCGTGGCGCGGCTGGAAGTGTTGCCGATGCCGGCCACCGCCGCCTCGCGGCCGCCGCCGGCCGTCGCTGCGCCAACGGAGGCTGACGCAGTCACCGCCTCCAGTGACCCGGCACCGGCACCGGTCGTGGCGACAGCGGCTGTCTCCAATACGACACCTGCGGACCCAGGCGTCGCGCGCGTCTCCCCGCCCGCCGAGCAGCCAGCGCTGCCTGCGCGCGATGCCACGCCTACCGTGGCGGCGACTGCTGCAGCAACGTCCGCGCCCGCGTCGGTGGGTCAGACACCACCGGCCGCAGCCGAGCGCTGCGCCAGTCTCGGGCCGTATGCGGCACGCAGCGATGCCGATGCCGCGCTGACGCGGCTGCGGGGGCAGGTGAGTCGTGTCAGCGTGCGCGAAGACGCCGATGCCGGTGTCAGCATCTTCCGGGTGATGCTGCCCAACGTGGGCGACCGCGCGGCCGCGCAGGCCCTGGTCAAGCGGATTGCGGCCGCCGGCATCGGCGACTATTACGTGATCGCCCAAGGCGAGGGCAATACCGTTGCACTGGGGCAGTACCAGAGCCGCGAGCGCGCCGAACGGCGCCAGGCCAGCCTGGTGAGCGCAGGGTTTCCGGCGCAGCTGGTGCCCAGCGGCAGCGGTCAGTCGCGCTGGTGGATCGATGTGCGCAGCACGGTGGCGGCCGGCGCCTTGCAGGCCACGGTGGGCGCCTCCCGGCTGCGGTCGCTAGAATGCGCCGCGCTACGCTAGACTACGCATCGGCGCGCAACGCGCCTGCCTTTGCCGGCATAGCTCAGTTGGTAGAGCAACCGCCTTGTAAGCGGTAGGTCCCCAGTTCGAATCCGGGTGCCGGCACCACCTCGGAAGGGTGTGTCGCGTAGTAGTCTGAGACGCAGCCTGCAGGGATTCATGCTAAGTCTGGGTCCTCGCGCCGTCTGTCTTCAAGCTTTGTCAGGTCAAAAAAAGCAATTCCGATCAAGGGCTTGGCCGGGAGTGTGCTGCTGTGCATGGTTGTGTGTGACGAGAGGCTAACCAAGATGTCCTGTGTGAGTTTAGGATCCGTCGTCAAGCACCTAGCATCCGTGCAAACTGGGTGTTGAAGTTTTTGCTGAATTTGCCGATCAACCCACCAGGAAGGTGGTTGATCCATGCCTCAGGAGGCCGCTATGCGCCCAAGCGAGCTAATCTTGCGCTGCTACGCAGAGCGCGATGGTGCGCTGTGGATGGCAGTCTGCCTCGATCTTTCACTTGCCGCTCAAGCCGACTCGTTTGAAGAGGCAAGGCGCAAGCTGGACGAGCAGATCCTCGATTACGTCAAGGACGCCCTGGCTGGGCCGGATAAGCAGCACGCTTACTATCTTCTGACGCGCCGTAAGGCGCCGGCCTCTGAGTGGCTTCGCTACTACGCCATCAAATACGTCGCGAAGATCGCACGCGCTTTCCATTGCACAGCGCGCGACGTGAAGCCTTTCCGGGAAATGCTTCCGGTTGTTCCTGCGTCTTGCTGATCGGATCGTATGGTCAAGGAGCGACCGGTCACGCACAAAGAGTTCACGTTGGTGCTGAAGCAACTGGGCTTTGAGTCCAGGCCCCAGAATGGGACCTCGCACGAGCACTGGGTATCGGGCGAAGGCAAGCCTTTCGGAAGGTCACATTGGACCAGCACAACTCTCCCTACCACCGGCGAATTCTCAAGCTGATGTTGGCGCAAGCAGGGTTGAGCAAGCACGAATTTTTCCAGATCCTGGACAATTTGTAAGCCCGCCGCTCACGACAATCCCGTCGCTTCGCGCGCCATGCCGGCGTGGCTGCGCCGCAAGGGCAGGGCGTCGCGTCATCCGGTGGAGTCGGGCAGCTGGCGCTTGGCGCGGCGTCCTGCGCGGCGCGCCAAGGGCGGGCCGCGCCAGGCAGCGTTTACGCCGGCCGGCCGGCCGACAGGGCGTGGAGCGCGGCAGTGCCGTGGTCGGCATGGACATCGTTGCGTAGCCGTTGCGCGAGGGCGGCGGCGACAATCGCCAGTGCCTGGCGCAGCACGCTGTCGGCGTCGGCGCTGGCGTCCAGCACATGTTTGCCCGGCAACTGCAGGCGATTGAAGATGGTGCGGCAGCGTTCCAGGTTGTCCTGGGTTTCGAAATGGTTGGGCGCATCGCCGCGGGCGCGGATGCGCGACAGGCCGGTGGCTGGCGGCAGGTCGAGCAGCAGCAGCACGTCCGGGCGCGGGGCGAAGGCGTTGCGTTCCAGCAGCGTGTCCAGCGGCAGGCCGGCGGCGCCCTGGTAGGCGACCATCGACGGAAAGTAGCGGTCCAGGATCACGATGTCGCCGCGCGCCAGCGCCGGGGCGATCAAGGTGTCCACGTGTTCGTGGCGGTCGCGGATCAGCAGGTCGGCTTCTTCATCGGCGCTCAGGCGGCCGGTGGCGGCGGACTGGCGCAGTTGGGTGCCCCAGGGGCCGTTGGTCGGTTCCTTGCTTTGCACCACGCGTGCACCGGACGTCTGCAAGGCGGTGGCCAGGCTGCGCGCGAGCGTGGTCTTGCCGGCGCCGTCGATGCCTTCGATCGCGATCAATAGCCCGCCGGGCTTCAGTTCGATTGTCATCGCGCTACTTTATCCGATCGCGCCAATGGAACAGTATTGCGCGCCGCCGTCCGCGCCCGCTGCCATGCACGGTAACGCCGCCCGGACAGCACCGTGCAGGTGCGTGCCAGGCCAGGGGGTGACCTGTCCGGTCCATGCGCGACCGGCCGGCTGTCCCCTCGCAGCATGCGCCTGCGGCATCGGGCGTGCCGTAGGCGACTACCGGCGGCACATGGCGTGCCAGTGTCTCGCTCGCATGACGCCTGATGACGGCAGACGTGGCCGTTGCGGCGTCGTTATGTCCGATAATGCATCGCGGATATGTCTTGCCCGATGTCGGGAACGTCCCGATGCCAGCGCTTCGGTCCGCTGGTCATACTGAATAAGTCAGACGCAGGACTCATTCATACCATGATCGAGTCGTGCTTCTGGCGGCAAGGAAGATGGACGCGTCGCCGCCACCCTAGAGGCGGCATCCCCCGCGTGACGCCCACCAGGCACGTCGTGACCGGATTCCTTGTTTTCCTGCGGGTCCTTGCCGTACCCGGCGCGGCGCTGGCTCAGGTTGCGTTGGTGTAGCGATAGGACAGCAACGATTTGACCAGGAAGGTGATCTGGGTCGCCGAGCGCGCATCCACACGCATGACCGGAATGCGGAAGCCCGCGGCTACCAGCGCGTCGCGGAAGGGCGGCAGCAGGAAGTGTTCGACCTCGTCGGTCATGGTGACGCCCACCGCCAGGCTGGCCTGGGGAGCGATCTGGGCAAACTCGTGCAGCAATGCGAGCGTGGCCGCCGGCATCTGCGGGTCGCGCGCGTTGGCCAGCACGATCACGCCCAGTGCGCCGTCGCACACCAACGGCCACATGAAATCCAGGTACTTCTGCCCTGGCACGCCGTAGACGTGCAGCAGTTCGCCGTCTTCCAGTTCGATCGAGCTGTAGTCCAGCGCCACGGTGGTATAGGTCTTGTCGCCGTAGGCGTCCTGGCTGAGCGGCATCTCGGTGCTGACTGGCTCCACGTCGGAGATGGCGCGCACTGCGGTGGTCTTGCCGGCGCCCATGCCGCCAACGAACACCAGTTTGTTGGCTGGAAGACTCATGATTGTGCCTGGAAGAGAGAAAGGCCGAAGCGGCGTGCGACCCAGGAGAAGAACCGGGAATTGCCGGTATCCGGACGTGGCGGCAGTGCAGGCACGGAACTCTCCGCAGTCTGGGCAAGGCCGCTGGCCAATGCGGCGGCGAACAGGCATTCCACCGTTTGCAGCGGCAGCTTGCAAGCGCTGGCCAGCGCCTGCGGGCGCCATGGCCGCGCATGCAGATGGGCAATGGCGAGCAGCTGTGCGGGCGAGCTGGTGTCGGCGCTCAGTTCTGGCCATTGCCGCAATTGCAGCGCATGGCGGGGATCCACCGCCGGCAACGCCGGACGCAGATGCTCGGGCAGGGCGAAATACAGCGCCTCGCAGGAGATGCGCTGCGTCAGCACGGTATCGGTGGTATCGGCCAGATGCTGCCAGCCGGGACGATCCAGGGCGGCGATCAGCGTGGGCAGGCGGACCCCGGCCGGTAGCCGCAGGCAGCCATTGGCGGGATCCACGCCAACCTGCAGGCCCGCGTGTTGCAGCAGGACCGGCGCCGGCCCGAACTCGCCGCGGCAGTACCGCAGCAGCAGTGCCGGTTCGGCGGTCTGCGCCGTCTGCGGGGAGGACAGCAGCAGGCGCAGCTGCTCGTTGAGTTCGCGCACCGTGGCGCCGTGCGCGAGCCACGCGCCGGCCACGGGAGTGCGCGAGATCACCAGCAGCCGCACCGGCTGGCCTTGCAAGGCCGGCCAGGCGGCCAGGCCCTCGGCGGTTTCCAGGCCCAGTACCACCACATCGGCCGCGTGCTGCGGCCATTCGCCCAGTTGCACGTCGATGCGTTCGGCAAGCAGCAGCGAACACGCCAGTTTCAGGCGCGTGGTGTGCAGCAGGTCCAGGCCGGCCGTAGCGACCCGCATGGCGTGGATGGGTGTGGTCATGCGCAGGCGCCGTCCGGGCGCAGTGAATCGGCAACGCCTGCCGGCTTGCACCGACAGGCAGGGCAGGCAACGCGTGCGCGCCGCCGCAATGGCATCAACCGAAATCCAGGGTCTTTTCGAACGCCTTGAGTTCGTGACGGGCCATCGCCAGGTTGGCCTTGCTACGGTCCAGCACCACGTACAGGAACAGCGTGCCGTTGCTTTCCAGCGGGCGCAGCAGGTGGTACTGGCGCGCCAGCGTAATCAGGATGTCTTCGATGGTGTCGTTCAGGCCGAGCTGCTCGGCAATGCGGCGCTTGGCGCGCACCACTTCGGTATTGCCGGCTGCGGCCAGTTCCAGGTTGAGGTCGGTGCCGCCGGTCATGCCCAGCGCCATGCCGCTATCGCTGTCGACCAGGGCGGCGCCAACGAAGCCGGCGAGTGAATGCAGTTGTTCCAGATTGAGTTTCGACATCGGTGGTCCCCTTCCAAACGGTGAGAAAATCGGTATGGCGCTGCGGGCACGCGCCGTGTCGTGCGGATCAGCCGGCAGGCTGTGCCAGCGCGGTGGCCAGGCGCCCGGCGCAATCGCGCGCATTGAACAGCAGCGCGGCGGCATTGAGGTCGGCGCCGCCCACGGCGGTCAGCGTCAACGGCTTGTCGGCACGAATGCGGATCAGCACCAGCTGCCCGCCGCGGGTGCTGATGGTGGCGTAGTCGGCTTCGCTGAGGCCGGATTCGCGCGCCAGGGTCTCGCCCAGGGTCAGGAACGAATTGGCCATCGCCGCCAGGCGGCGGCCATCCACGTCCAGGCTGGACTGCTCGGTGATGGCACGGCCATCGGCGGTGGACAGCATCAGCAGGCCAATGCCCGGCTCGCGCTCGATGGTCTGCGCGAACTCGCGCCCGATGCGCTGCAAATCGTAGAGATGCGACGCCCGCGCGACCTCGCCCACGGCAGCCTTGACGACCTGGTTGACGGCGTTATGCGGCATGAAGATCCCCTGTTGCTGATGGCCCTGGCGCGTACGTGGTGCCTGGTCTGCGCTGGCGGGCGCGCCATACCATCGCGGTACCAGCACGCAGCCACACCAACCTCAGGCGTTTAACTGAGCGATCAGACAAGCAGAATCCGCAACGTTCAGCGCGCCGCCACGTCTGCGGCACGACACGATAGCGGCACGCTGCGGCAGATCTAAACCCCGGCGCCGTGATACCGGAACGGCGGCAGGTGCGGCAGCGTGCTGCGCTGCCGCACGTCACGGCGCGCGCGCGCCCCTAGACTGCATGGCTTTATCGATGCTGGAGCAATGCATGGCAACGCAGTATCTGCCGGTTTCCCTGATTGGCGTTCCCACCGATATCGGTGCCGGCCACCGCGGCGCACGGATGGGGCCGGAAGCGCTACGCATCGCCGGCTTGCAGGAGGCGTTGGCCGGGCGCGGTATCGAGGTGCGCGACCTGGGCAATCTGGACGGTCCACGCAATCCGTGGCAGCTGCCGCAGGCCGGTTACCGGCACCTGGACGAAGTGGTGGCCTGGAACAAGGCGTTGATGGATGCCAGCGATGCCGAGCTGCGGGCCGGGCGCATGCCGATCATGCTGGGCGGCGACCATTGCCTGGGGATCGGCTCGATCACGGCGGTGGCCAGGTACTGCCGCGAGCAGGGCCGCCCACTGCGGGTGCTGTGGCTGGATGCGCATTCGGACTTCAACACCAGCGAGGTGACCCCGTCGGGCAATGTGCACGGCATGCCGGTGGCCTGCCTGTGCGGGCTGGGTCCGCAGGCGCTCACGCACCTGGGCGGCAGTGCGCCGGCGCTGCTGCCCGAGCAGGTACGCCAGATCGGCATCCGCTCGGTGGACCCGGAAGAGAAGCGGCTCATCAAGCAGCACCGCATCGACGTCTACGACATGCGCTACATCGACGAAGCCGGCATGAAGCGCACCATGGAAGCGGCGCTGCAGGGCATGAGTGCCGACACTCATCTGCATGTGAGCTTCGATGTGGATTTTCTTGATCCCAGCATCGCACCGGGAGTGGGCACCACCGTGCCAGGTGGCCCGAACTACCGAGAGGCGCAGCTGGTGATGGAGATGATTGCCGATACCGGCCGCATGGGGTCGTTGGACATCGTCGAGCTCAATCCGGTGCTGGACAACCGCAATGCCACCGCGGAACTGGCAGTGGATCTGGTGGAGAGCCTGTTTGGCAAGTCGACCCTGATGCGCGATTGATCCAGTGCTGAACGTGATACGCCGCCGTTCACATCAAATCCACGTCCGCGCCGTCAGATTTGGCGCCAAGCGAGGTGCGACCGCACCGGGCGCAGACCGAGGAAGAGCGATGAAGCGACTGCTGACACTGATGGTGCTGGGCCTGTTTTCGGCCGGCGTGATGACGGGCTGCAACACCGTGGCCGGCGCCGGCAAGGACATGCAGGGCGCCGGCAACAAGGTCGAGAAGACGGCCGAAAAATGCAGCGACGGTAAGTGCTGATTCGCCCCCATTGCGTGGGGCTTGTTCAAATTGATTGATCTGCGGCAACGCGCCGCTTACCCATGAAGGAGTCTGTTATGAAGCGTGCAATCGTGCTGCTGGTGCTGTCAGTGTTGTCGGTCGGGATGCTGTCAGGTTGCAACACCGTCGCAGGTGCCGGCAAAGACGTGCAGGGCGCCGGCGAGAAGGTCGAAGACGCCGCACGCAAGTGATCTACTTGCTGAAGCGGTAAACAAGAACGGGCCGAAAGGCCCGTTTTTCTGTTGGCATTCGGGATTCACCCAGACAACGCTGCGGCGTGGTCCAGTCGTTCGGAAGCGGCGTACGGCGTGGCAACCATTCATCGCGGTGAGCATGGGCTAGACATCTCTTGACCTGTGCGGAACGCTGCTGGCACCACTCTGGCAACACGGTCAATCGCGACCGCATGCAGCGGAGAACCGCAATGAACAAAGACATCATTTCCGGCAAGTGGAGCCAGCTCAAGGGCCAGATGCAGGCCAAGTGGGGCGACCTCACCGACGATGACTTCAAGGTCGCAGAAGGTAATGCCGAATATCTGCAGGGCAAGTTGCAGGAGCGCTACGGCTGGGACCGCGACCGCGCCCAGACCGAAGTGCGCGCTTTTGAAAAGTCGCTGCACGACGACCGCTGAGTCACCTCGCCCGCTCGCCTTGGGGTTGAGCACGTCGTCCGGAAGGCGGGCCGCATGCGGTCCGTCTTTTTTTGTGCGGGGCCGGCGGCGCTGGATGACGGCTGGCACGGCGCGGAACCGTTAAACTTGTTGGCTGATTCCCTGGCCTTTGCAGATGACCACTCGCGTTCTTACCGGCATCACCACGTCCGGCACACCGCACCTGGGCAACTACGTCGGTGCGATCCGCCCGGCCATCCAGGCCAGCGCGGCCGCCGACGCCGAGAGCTTCTACTTCCTGGCCGACCTGCATAGCCTCATCAAGGCGCAGGACCCGGCGCGCACGCAGCGATCGACGCTCGAAATCGCCGCCAGCTGGCTGGCCTGTGGGCTGGACCCGGACAAGGTGTGGTTCTATCGCCAGTCCGACGTGCCCGAGACCACCGAGTTGATGTGGCTGCTGACCTGCGTGGCCGGCAAGGGCATCCTCAATCGCGCGCATGCCTACAAAGCCGCGGTGGACAAGAACCGCGCCGACGGCGAGGACGACGATGCCGGCGTGAGCGCCGGCTTGTTCATGTACCCGGTGCTGATGGCGGCCGATATTCTGATCTTCAACGCGCACAAGGTGCCGGTGGGGCGCGACCAGATCCAGCACATCGAAATGGCCCGCGACTTCGCGCAGCGCTTCAACCATGTGTACGGCCGCGACTTCTTTACCCTGCCCGATGCGGTGATCGACGAGCAGGTGTCCACCTTGCCGGGCCTGGATGGCCGCAAGATGAGCAAGAGCTATGGCAATACCATCCCGCTGTTCGCCCCGCGCGAGGAGCTGCGCAAGCTGGTGTTCTCCATCCTGACCGACTCGCGCGCGCCGGGCGAGCCCAAGGATACCCAGGGTTCGGCGTTGTTCCAATTGTACCAGGCCTTCGCCACGCCGGCGGAGACGGTGGCCTTCGGGCAGGCGTTTGCCGCAGGCATCAGCTGGGGCGATGCCAAGCAGCAGCTGTTCGAGCGCATCGATGGCGAGATTGCGCCGCTGCGCACGCGCTACGAGGCGCTGATGGCCGAGCCGGCCAGGATCGAAGCGATTCTGCGCGCTGGCGGTGCACGCCTGCGCGCGCGCTACGCCACCCCGCTGCTGGCCCAGCTGCGCGACGCGGTAGGGCTGCGTGATCTATCCGATCAGGCGGGCCCGGCAGCGGTGCAGGCCGGCGAAAAAATCGCCTTGCCGGTGTTCAAGCAATACCGGGAAAGCGATGGGCAGTTCTACTTCAAGTTGAACGATGGCGCCGGCGCACTGCTGCTGCAGAGCGATGGCTTTGCCTCCCCGCGCGATGCCGGGCAGTTGATCGCGCGGCTGAAGCAGGCCGCGCAGGCCAGCGATCTGCAGTTGCCGGGTGTGCATGCCCAGGCGGATGCCGATGGGATTCTTGCCGCCATGCAGGCGCTGCGCGAAGCCTGATTGCCACCCTCGCTGGGCAGGGCACAGCCGGTCGCGCGTGGCGACGGTCCTGCGATCACGCCTCGTGCAGCCACGGAGTCGCCATGACAGCATCGGTTGATTGCAGTATCCACACCATCGACACCGGCTTTGGCGGGGCGCAGTTCGATGCGGCGTACCTGGTCGTCGAGGCGCAGCGCGGTGCCTTGATCGATTGCGGCACCTCGCTGTCGGTGCCGCACCTGCTTGCTGCCGTGCAGGCGGCCGGGCTGGCGCCGGCACAGGTGGAATGGTTGATCCTGACCCATGTGCATCTGGATCACGCCGGTGGTGCCGGCGCCCTGTTGCAGCACCTGCCCAACGCGCGCGTGCTGGTGCATCCACGCGGTGCGCCGCACATGATCGACCCCATGCGGCTGATTGCCGGTGCCACCGCGGTGTATGGGGAGGAGGAAGTGGCACGCAGTTACGGCCAGATCGTGCCGGTGCCGGCCGAGCGGGTGGTGGAGGCCGCCGACGGGCAGCCGGTGCTGCTGGGCGAGCGCGTGCTGCGCACCCTGGAGACACCTGGACATGCGCGGCATCACCTGTGCGTGTGGGATGCGCGCAGTCGCAGCTGGTTCACCGGCGATACCTTCGGGCTGTCGTATCGCCAGCTCGACAGCGAGCAGGGCGCCTTCATCTTGCCGACTTCTTCGCCGGTCCAATTCGAGCCCGAAGCGATGCTGCAATCGATCGCACGCCTGGTGGAGGCTGCGCCGCAGGCGATGTATCTCACCCACTATGGACGAGTCGAATCGCCCGCTGTATTGGCGCAGGCGTTGGTACAGCAGATCCATGCGATGACCGAGATTGCGCTGGGTTGCGTAGCACGCGCAGACCGCCATCGCTGCATGGTGGCGGCGTTGACCGCGCTCTATCTTGAGCGCGCACGCCAGCACGGTTGCCGGCTGGACGATGCCGCCGTGGCACGGCTGCTGGCCACCGATATCGAACTCAATGCGCAGGGATTGGGCTGCTGGCTCGATCGTGCGATGCGTTGACGCGCTCGCAGGATGATCCCCGCTTCGGGGTCCGCACTTGTAAACTGTCTGTCATCCAACTGTTGCAAGGCCTCACCGTGAATCCGATGCGCATCCTGTTGTTGTCCGCCTGCCTGTTTGTCGGAGGTGTGGCCCAGGCCGCCAACGACCTGCCGGGTGGCGGCATCGATGCCGAGGCGTTGTCGCGGCATGTGCGCCTGCTGGCATCGGACGACTTCGAGGGCCGTGCGCCGGCCAGTGCCGGCGAGCAGCGCACGGTCGATTACCTGGTTGAACAATTCAAGGCGGCGGGTCTGCAGCCCGGTGGCGAGCAAGGCCGCTGGACGCAGGCGGTGCCGCTGGTGCGTGCGCAGGTGGAGGGACCAGTGCAGGCCACCCTGCGCGTGGGCGGCAAGACCCAGACCCTGGTCAACGGCACCGATGTGACCTTGCAGAGCCTGCGCCCGCAGGCCGCCGTGGCGCTGAAGCATGCACCGCTGGTGTTCGTGGGCTACGGCATCAGCGCGCCGGAGCGGCAGTGGGACGATTACAAGGGCGTGGATCTGCGCGGCAAGATCGCGGTGATGCTGATCAACGATGCCGACTTCGAGAGCGCGCAGCCTGGGGCGTTCGACGGCAAGGCAGTGACTTATTACGGCCGCTGGACCTACAAGTACGAAGAAGCCGCGCGGCGTGGCGCGGCCGGCGTGCTGATCGTGCACGAGACCGCGCCGGCCGCGTACGGCTGGGCCACGGTGCAGAGCTCGGGCCTGTCGCCGCTGTTCGATATCGAACGCAGCGATGCCGATGCCCGTGCGCAACATGTGCCGGTGCGCGGCTGGATGCAACGCGCATTGGCACAGTCGTTGTTCAAGCAGGCCGGGCTGGATTTCGAACAGGCCAAGGCGCGTGCGCAGCAGCGCGATTTCGCGCCGGTGGCGTTGGGCGATGCGCGCCTGTCGGTGGACTTCAAGCTCAAGCGCGAACGCGTGGTCACCCATAACGTGGTGGCCAAACTCACCGGTAGCCAGCACCCGGACGAGACGGTGATCTTCTCCGCGCACTGGGATGCGTTCGGGATCGGCAAGGCCGACGCCTCCGGCGATACGGTGCGCCGTGGCGCGGTGGACAACGCCACCGGCGTGGCCAGCGTGCTGGAACTGGCGCGCGTGTTCGCCGCCGGCCCCAAGCCGCAACGCACGCTGTACTTCATTGCCTTGACCGCCGAAGAAAAGGGCTTACTTGGCGCCAACTACTACGCCGCTCACCCGCTGGCGCCGTTGGACAAGACCGTGGCGGTGCTCAACATGGAGATGTTCAGCCCTGATGGTCCCACCCGCGACATCGCCTCGTGGGGGCGTGGGCGGGTATCGCTGGAAGGCGATCTGGAGCAGGCGGCCAAGGCGCGCGGGCGCACGTACTCGCCGGATCCGAATCTGGAAGCGGGCTTCTTCTACCGCGCAGACCATTTCGCCTTCGCGCGCATGGGCGTGCCGGCCATCACCGCCGGCCCCGGCCTGGATATGCGCGAAGGCGGCGTTACGAAGGGCAAGGCATTGCGCGACAAGTATTTCGCCGACTGCTATCACCAGCCCTGCGACCGCTGGACCCCGCAGTGGGATGCCAGCGGGCATGCCGCCGATACCACGCTGGTCTACGACGTCGGTGTGGCGCTGGCCAATGGCCGGCAGTGGCCGAGCTGGCAGGATGGGTCGGAATTCAAGGCCATCCGCGCGCGTAGCGAGGCGGCGCGGCAATAACGCGTGATGGCGTCGTTGCCTGGGGCGCCCTGGTTACCTCGGCTGTCATGCAGGCCTTGCCCCGGCCACCTGCCTGCCAGCGTTCTACCTGCGGCACGGATAGCGTTTGGCCAGCGCCTGGACGATCAGGCCAGGTGCTGGCTCGTCCAGACGTGCATCGGGCAGCGCGGCGAGATCGGCGGTAATCACCCGCAGGTCTGGCGGGCCGGCCTTGTCTGCGGGGATGCACCACTGCGTGCGATACGTGGCACTGGCCACGCCCAGCAGGTAGGCGCCGGCACGGCTGGCCGAGACCATGACCTTGAGCTCAGGCTGCCCGGGTGCGTCGATCTCGGGTGCCAGCGAGCCATCCAGTCCGGCTTCGATCAGCGCGCGGCCGGTGAGCTCCCAGGACTCAGGTGCGCGTGCGGCGGCTGCGGTAGTGGAGAACAGGCCAAGAGCGACCAGGGCCAACCAAGTGGTACGACGCTGCATGGGCATTCCATCGTGATGAGAGTCAGTCGCACCCTACCGCGCGCGCTGTGCACCGTCTGTGCGGCGTCGGCGCGTGCAGGTGATCTAGAATTGACGCTTCCGCTGCAGTTGGCAGGTCCGATGTCTTTCTCTCACGACGCTGCCGCGCCCGCGCGCAGTGGGTTGGTCGTTAGTGCGTTGTTGCTGGTCTACGTGGTCTGGGGGTCGACCTATCTGGCGATCCGGTTCGCGCTGGAAGGTGGGGCGCAGCCGCTGACGATGGTGTCCGGTGCGCGCTTCATCCTCGCCGGCAGCGTGCTCTACGGCGTGCTGCGCTGGCGCGGCGTGGCAGCGCCCACGCGCGCGCAATGGAAGAACGTGGCCTTGATGGGTGCGGCGCTGTTGCTGCTGGGCAACGGCATGGTGGTGCTGGCCGAGCGCAGCGTGTCCTCCGGCCTGGCCGCTACCGCAGTGGCCTCGGTGCCGTTGTGGATGGCCTTGTTCGGCGCCTTGCGTGGGCAGCATGCCAGTGGCGGCGAATGGCTGGGGATCGTGATCGGATTCTTAGGGGTGGTATGGCTCAACGCCGGCAGCAGCCTCACTGCCACGCCGGGTGGGCTGGTGCTATTGCTGATCGCGCCGATCGGCTGGGCATTCGGTTCGATGTGGTCGCGTGGTCGCGATCTGCCGTCGCCGTTCATGACCGCCGCCGGGCAGATGCTGTGCGGCGGTGTGTTGCTGGTGAGTACCGGCTTGCTGATCGGCGAGCGTCCGCATGCCTGGCCAACGGCGCAGGGGCTGCTGGCGGTGGCCTACCTGTGCGTGTTCGGCTCGATCGTGGCATTCACTGCCTATGTGTGGCTGCTGCATCACGTCCGCCCCGCATTGGCGGGCAGCTATGCCTACGTCAATCCGGTGATTGCGGTGGCGCTGGGTGCATGGTTGGGGCATGAGCGTTTCACCGCGCACGATATCGGCGCAATGGCGGTGATCCTGGCCGGCGTCCTGGTGGTCACCCTGGCCAGGGCGCGGCGATGAGCGCGGCTGTGCCGGTGTCGGCGGTGGAGGCGCGGCGCGGTCTGTTGATGACCGCCGCGAGCTTCGTGATCTGGGGCCTGGTGCCGCTGTATTGGCATCTGCTCAAGGTGGTGCCGTCGCTGCAGATCATTGCGCACCGCATCGTGTGGAGCGCAGTGCTGGTGGTGGCGTGGCTGCTGGCGACCTCGGGCCTGCGTTGGTGGCGCACGATTGCCGCGCAACCGCGCGCACTGCCGATGCTGGCCGCCAGCAGCGCGGCGATCGCCTTCAACTGGGGCCTGTATATCTGGGCCATCAATGCCGGGCATGTGATCGAAGCCAGCCTGGGCTACTTCATCAATCCATTACTGAGCGTGTTGCTGGGCGTGCTGGTGCTGAAAGAGCGCCTGCGCGGCATCCAGTGGCTGGCGGTGGTGTGCGCCGCAATCGGCGTGATGTGGTTGACCATCGATGCCGGTGCGCCGCCATGGATTGCGCTGGGGCTGGCGGTCTCGTTCGGCCTCTATGGGTTGCTGCGCAAGCTGGTGGCGGTGGACCCGGTGGCGGGCCTGGGGGTGGAGAGCGTGTACCTGTTCGTGCCGGCACTGCTGGTTGCCGCATGGGGCGAACAGGGCCATGGCGGCGCGTTCTTCAGCGGCTGGGATCTGCGGACCGATCTGCTGCTGATCTTCGGTGGCGTGGTGACGGCGGTGCCGCTGATCGGATTTGCGTACGGTGTGCGGCGCATCCCGCTGTCGCTGGTGGGCATCCTGCAGTACATCGGGCCGAGCCTGCAGTTATTGCTGGGGGTGTGGTTCTTCCACGAGCCGTTCGACCAGGGGCGGGCGATTGGATTCGCCGCGATCTGGGTCGGTTTGCTGTTGTTCGTCGGCGACAGTGTGCTGCGTTCGCGGCAACCGCTGGCGCCGCGCTGAGCGAGCGTTACGTGCGGCCCGGTATGTGGATCGGCACGCGCGCTGCGCCCCAGCGCGCAGCGATTGCCGCACTCAACTGCGGGGCACCGCCAAGGGGCTGGCCACCGCCAGCGTGGAGGCCGGCAGCGCTTGCAGTGCAGGGCAATGGTCGGGGTCTTGCTGCACCTGCGCCAGCCATAGACCGATCGGCCCGCCGAGCAGATCCAGCCGTAGCGGCAGGCTCAGGTGGTTTTCGCCGGGCAGCTCGAGGTAATGCGCACGCGGACTAGCCAGCGCCAGTGCGCGGCCATGTGCCACCGGAATGTGCTGATCGGCATCGCCATGCAGCAGCAGCACGCAGCTGCGCGTGTCGGCCAGGGCGTGCGCGACATCGACATGATCCAGATCCAGCTTGAGTTGGGTATCGGCTGCGGCGATCACCGCGTCGATGTTCTGGTCGGCGTAGCGCCAGCGCGCATACGCGGCCACCGCCCGCCCGCGCCAGCCGCTGGGCTGGCCGGCCAGCAGGTGCGGCACCATGTCGCGGATGCCCCGCCCGGCATTGGCGAAGGATTCCATCGCCACCACCCCGGCGACGCGCGGCCCCAGCTTGTCGGCGGTGAACAGCGCCGTGGCTGCGCCATAGGAAATGCCGAACAGGTACAGCGGCCCCTGGATTTCGCCACGCGGCTGCAGTGTATTGAGCACGTCGATCACGTCATCGGACTCGCGCGTGCCGTAGCCCGACGGGCCGCCACCGGAATGGCCGTGGTTGCGCAGGTCGATGGTGATAACCCGGTAGCCGGCCTGCGCCAGCTGCAGCGACCAGGGCAGCAGCGAGTCGCCATCCATCATCCAGCCATGCAGCAGCACGACGGTGCCGCGCGGCGCAGGCGGCGTGGCGGTGGGCACGGAAAAGGTGAAGTCCACATCCAGCGCGTGCGCCGGATCGTGGCGCTGGCCCAGGTAGCGGTAGTGCAGGGCGTACTGGCCAGGATCGATCGCACGCCAGAAGATCGGCACCTGGTCGCGCGTCACCACATGGCCACTGCGGTTGGGCACCGTGGCGATGGCGGCGGCGATGCGCTCTTCGTCCAGCAACGGCGACACCCCACCGGGCGCGACCAGGCGCTCGCTGAGCGAGGTGGAAGACGAAGAACAGCCGGCCAGCCACAGGCAGGCGCAGGCCAGCAGAAGCAGGCGCGTCATGGCAGTACATCAATCGAGCAAACGGCCGGGCAGGCTACGGCCTGCCGGCCCGTGCATCTACCGCACGGCGGTGACAAAACCATGACAGCCTGCAATACATTCAGCCGCAGCGGCGTGCTTGCGCTGCTTTGGCCGTCACGATTCCCCATTCCCCATTCCCGGGCGGGCCACCGCCCGCCTACACCTCGCGCAAGGCCGTGGTGATCGGCAACCGCGCCGCCCGCAACGCCGGAAACAGCCCGCCCACCAATCCGATGCCCAGTGCCCATTTCAGCCCGCTCCACAGCAGCTCCGGCGACACCTTGAACTGGAAGACCACCTGGCTGAAGTTGTTGCCCAGCGTGGACACGGTGTAGCCATTGAACACCGCCCAGGCGATCAACCCGCCCAGCAGCCCGCCCAGCAGCGCCAGCAGCATGGTTTCCAGCATCAGCGCCATGATGACCGGCGTGCCGCGAAAGCCGATCGCGCGCATGGTGGCGATTTCGCGCGCGCGCGTGGCCACTGCCGCATACATGGTGTTGAGCGCGCCGAATACCGCACCCACCGCCATGATCGTGCCGATCACCGTGCCCAGGATGCGGATCACCCTGTTCAAGCCGCCGCCCTGCTTGCCGTAGTACGCGCGGGTGGTTTCCACATCCAGCTTGAGCCGTGGGTCGGCGGCCATGGCGGCCTCGAACTGCGCGAAGCCGGCCTTGCCGGTGGTGCGCACATTGATCGACTGGTAAGCGCTGCGGTTGTAGGTGGTGGCCAGCGTCTGGGCATCGGTCCACAGCTCCGAATCGTGCGCATCGCCGGAGGCAAACACGCCGACCACGGTCCACTGCTGGCTGCCGAGCGTGAGCGTCTTGCCCAGCTCAAGCCCGCGAAACTGGTTCAGCGCGCCTTTGCCGACCACCAGTTCGCGCAGGCCGGGGGTGAAGCGGCGGCCCTGCGCGATCTTGACCTTCTGGTGCACCGCCCAGGCCTGCTCGCCCACGCCGCGCAGTTGCGCGTTGACATCGGTGCCATCGGTGCGCGAGGCGATATTGACCACCTGCGACAGCTCTGGGGACACCTGCGGGCGCCCGTTGGCATCGCTGGCGATGCCGGGCAGGCTACCGATCAGTGGCACCAGGTCGCGGGTGATGACCGAGTTGGTCTCCGCCTGCGAGCCGCCGCGCAACACAATGGCGGTGGTGTCGTCGCCGGTGCTGTTGAGCGTGGCCTGGAAGCCCTGGCCCATTGCCAGCATCGCCACCAGCACGCCGACCACGCCGGCGATGCCGACCACGATCACCGAGGTGGAGCCCCAACGCTGGGGCAGGCTGGCGATGCCGATGCGTGCGGCGGCCAGCGACAGGCGGCCGCTACGGGTGGCGACCAGCCACAGCGTCAATGCCACCGCGATACCCAGCACGCCGATCCACGGCAGCGCGATCCAGATTCCCAGCCCCACCGCCAGCAGCACGACCGACAGCAGGTTCGCACCACGGTTCTTCCATTTGCTTTGCATCTGCATGCTCCTGTCAGCGGCCGGCGAGGGCATCGACGATCTTCAAGCGCTGCGCGCGTAATGCCGGCAGCACACCCACCACCAGGCCAATACCGACCATCAGGGCCAGCGCCACCAGCCAGGTCTGTAGCGGCACGCTCTGCGTGGGGATCAATCCGCCGCTGCGCACCGACACCGCCGGGATCACCAGTGCCGCCAGGCCCATGCCGATCAAACCGCCCAGGCCGATCAACGCCACCGACTCGATCATCACCAGGCTCAACACCGTGCGGTCCTGGAAGCCCAGCGTCTTGAGCGTGGCCAATTCGGGAATGCGCTCGCGCACCGCTTGCGCCATGGTGTTGCCGGTCAGCAGCAGCAGGGTGAAGAACACCGCGGCCATGATCGAGGTGACGATCAGGCCGATATCGGCGAACTGCTTGACGAAGGCCTGCTGAAACGCCGATTCGGTCTGCGACTTGGTTTCGTGATCGGAGTTGGCCGACAGCGCATCGATGGCCTGTGCCACGCGCGAGGCCTGGTCGGGATTGCTCAGGGTCACTGTCATCCAGCTCACCTGGTTCTTGATGTAGTCATTGGATTCATCGAAGTATTTCCAGTTCATCATCAACTGGCGTTCCTGGTTGGCCGCCACCGTGCGGTCCTTCATGCGGAAGATGCCGACCAGCTGCAACGGCCAGTCGTTGCTGCCGCCGCGCGGGAAGATGGTGGCCTGCAGCGGAATGGTGTCGCCGATCTTCCAGCCGAACTGCTTGGCCAGGGTTTCACCCACCACCGCGCCGGTACGTGTGGTCTGGAAGGCCTTGAGTTGGTCCTTGGGGATCTCGTATTCGCTGTAGACGTCGAAGAAATTCGGCGCCACCGAGAAGTTGGGAAAGAAATTCTTCGGGTCGCGGTAGATGCCGCCGAACCACATGGCCGAAGTCACATCGCGCACGCCCGGCACGCGGCGCACCTGCGCTTCCAGCCGGATCGGCAGCGACTGGGTGATCGACAGCCGCGAGGCTACCACCAGCCGGTTCACGCCGCTGACGCTGCCACCGGAGCTGAAGGCCACGCGCACCGAATCGAGCATGCCGAACAACAGGAACGCCGCCACCACCGACAACAACGTCAGCAAGGTGCGCGTCTTGCTGCGGAACAGCTGCGCCCACACCAGCGAGAGATACTTCATGGCAGCGCTCCTTCAGAGCACGAGCGGCGCATCGGCCAGCTCGCCCTTGTCCAGATGGATGGTGTGGGTGGCGTACTCGGCGGCCTTGGGGTCGTGGGTCACCATCACGATGGTCTTGCCATGTTCGCGGTTGAGCTCCTGCAGCAAGCGCAGGATTTCCTCTGCGTTCTGGCGGTCGAGATCGCCGGTGGGTTCGTCGCAGATCAGGAAGGTCGGGTCGGACACGATGGCGCGCGCGATCGCCACGCGCTGCTGCTGGCCACCAGAGAGTTCGCTGGGCTTGTGGCTGCGACGTTCCTGCAGACCGACCAGGGTCAACGCGATCTCGGCATTGCGCTTGCGCTGCGCGGCGTTGAGCGAGGTCAGCAGCAACGGCAGTTCCACGTTCTTCTGCGCGGTAAGCATGGGCATCAGGTTGTAGAACTGGAAGACGAAGCCGACGTGATGGCTGCGCCAGGTGGCGAGCTGGCCGCCGCTCATACGGTCGATGCGCTGGCCTTCGATCTCGATCTCGCCACCGCTGGGGCTGTCCAGGCCGCCGATCAGATTGAGCAAGGTGGTCTTGCCCGAGCCGGACGGCCCCATCAGCGCCACGAAATCGCCGCTGGCAATTTCCAGATCGATGCCGTGCAGCACCTGTACCTGCTCGGCGCCGCGTTGGTAGGTCTTGGTGATGTTGCGCAAGCTGACAAGAGCGGTCATGGAGAGTCCTGGCGATGCAAGGGAAGAGGGAAGCGAAGGGCGGCAACGGCAACTGCATCAGCGGTGAGGCGGGGACGCTGCTGTGGCAGCGATGAAAAGCGACATTCAGGCACAGCAGCAACGACAACCCGTACCGGGCCGCAACCGCAGCGCGTGTGCGCTGCCACCACGAAAACGGCTACTCGGCCGCATCCGGCTCCGCTTCGGCCACCGTGCCACCCTCCTTCAACGTCTGTGGCGGGTTCAGCACTACGCGATCGCCCGCATGCAATCCGGTCAGCACTTGCCGGTCGTCGCCCATCACCAGGCCGGTGGTGACTTTCCTGGCGGCCACGGTGTTGCGTTCGCCGACCACGAACGCCAGCGTGTCGCCATCGCGTTCGACCAGCGCCGCAGCAGGGACGCGTACGCCCTGCGGCGTGGCGGCCTGCTGCGGCTTGGCCGCCTCCAGGAAGCTCACCCGCACGCCCATTTCCGGCACGATGCGGGCGTCCTTGACCTTGAGCGCCACCCGCACCTTCACCGTGGCCTTGCCGCGGTCGGCAGTGGGAATGATGGCGATCACCTCGCCGGGAATCTTCCAGTCCGGGTAGGCGTTGAGCACCGCTTCCACCGGCATCTTCGGTTGCACGCGGCCGATGAAGGACTCGCCGACTTCCACTTCGATCTCCAGCGACTCCATGTCCACGATGGTGCCGATCCCGGTGCGGGTGAAACCGCCGCCGGCCGACAACGGCGAGACGATTTCGCCCGGCTGCGCCGCCTTGGCAGTCACCACGCCGGCGAATGGCGCACGCACCACGTTGAAGTCCGAACGGATGCCGGCAATGGCCAACTGATCGGCCGCCACCTGCACGTTGCGTTGCGCGTTCTGCAGCTGCGCGCGCAGGGCATCGCGCTGCGCGATGGCCTGCTCGTACTGCGAGCGCGACACCAGCTGCGCGCCGACCAGCGACTGCAGGCGCGCGGCATCGGCATTGGCCACCGCCAGCTGCGCTTGCATGTTGTCGACCTGGCTGCGCGCGGCCGACAGTTGCGAAGCCGACAGCGTGCGCTGCGCATCGGCATCCAGTGGGTCCAGCGTGGCCATCACCTGGCCCTGCTCGACGCGCATGCCTTCTTCGATCATCACCTCGCGCACCTTGCCGGTGACCTGTGCCGACACCGTGGCCATGCGCCGGGCCACCACGTAGCCGGATGCGTCCAGTACCGAGGCGCTGCTGCTGCCGGCACTGATCGCCACCACCGGCGCGGTCTGCACCTTGACCACCGGCGCGCGGGTGAACCACCAGGCCGCCGCTGCCAGCACCAGCACCAGGACGATGGCGGCAATGATCCAGCCGCCACGGCGTGCAGGCGGCGGTGTGACCGGCTGCTGGCGGTCGATACGGAGTTGCTTGAGCAGATCGGCGGAGGTGTTCATCGATAACCAGGACGGAAGGCTGCGCAGAATGTGACGGGCCAGCAGGCCCGCTGCAAGCTGCCGGAGGCCACCAATGGCACCGTGGCGACAGACGGTCGCACGGCCCGGCATGCCTGCGAGGTGCTGCGCAGCATGCGGCCGCACCGTCGCACCCACCAGTGACAGCTGTCACTCCACGCCGATGACAGGCGCGACTGTCATCGGCCGGGGCTGGCGGCCAGGATGCATTGCCCGACCAGCGCGCCAGCCCGGAAGCCCTGTCCGCGCGGCGGCCTCGCATCTCGTCGCAAGGGCCAGCGGCCGACAGCCACGGGGGCACTCGCCCGGCATCGCCCTGCCGCTGCGTTGATACAGGCAAGCCGGGCAGTGGCAGAATCCATCCACACCTCGGGACCGACCGCGATGCATGTGAAGCTTCCCGCCTGGCTGCGTCCGGCCACAACCTCGCGCGTGGCGGCGCGCCTGGCGCAAGCGCAGTCGCCGTGGATGGACAGCGTGCACCTGCTGTGGTCGGCCTGGGTGTTCGTGGTGCCGGTGTTTTCTCCGCGAGGCTACGACACCACCTGGTTGCTCTGCACCCTGCTGTCGTATCCGCTGTTCCTGCTGTTGTACGCGCGCATGTTGCTGGCGCCACGCGACACCTTGAACCGCTATGCCTGGGCAATGGGGCTGCTCAGTGCCGCCCTGCTGCCGGTGTACACGGCGGGCATCAGCTACTTCGTGTTTGCCTGCCTGAGTCTGCGCCCCTCCACGCGGCAGGCGCTGTGGCGGCACTTCGCGCTGTTGCTGGTGCTCAATGCCGGCTATCTGGCCTGGGCGCATTGGCTCGGGATGGCCTGGCCGTCGCTGGTGTGGTTGCCGGTGTCGGTGCTGGGCATGGCTGCGGTTGGCGCGGTCTACAGCGTCAACGAACGCAAGGACACGCTGCTGCGCTTGTCGCAGGATGAAGTGCGCCGGCTGGCGGCCACCGCCGAGCGCGAACGTATCGGCCGTGACCTGCATGACCTGCTGGGCCACACCTTGTCGTTGGTGGCGCTCAAGTCCGACCTGGCCGTGCGCCTGATCGAGCGCGATCCGCAGGCAGCGCGCGGTGAGATCGCGGCGGTGGCGCAGATCTCGCGCGATGCCCTGGCGCAGGTGCGCCATGCCGTCACCGGCATCCGTGCGGCTGGGCTGGTGGCCGAGCTGGCATCGGCGCGGGTGCTGCTGGACATGGATGGGATCGTGCTGGAAGACCGGCTGGAGCCGCTGCCACTGCCGTCCGGGCACGAGACCGCGCTGGCCCTGGTGCTGCGCGAGGCAGCCACCAACGTGCAGCGCCATGCGCAGGCCAAGCGTGTGCGTGTCAGCCTGCAGGCGCAGGGCGGACAGGCCCTGCTGGACATCACCGACGATGGACGTGGCGGGGTGATCGTGCCCGGCAACGGCCTGGCCGGCATGCGCGCGCGCCTGCAGGCCGTGGGCGGTGCGCTGGAGGTCGAGGCGTTGCCGCGTGGCATGCGCCTGCGCGCGAGCGTGCCATTGCCGCAGCCTGTGCCGGAGCCGGCCCAACCGCCTGCGCCGCTGCCGTTGGCGCCGCAACCACGCTGAGCGCCGGCCGGCCGCTGCACCTTGCCGGCCCGCGCTGCTATCGTGCGCAACCGTTGCACAAAGGCGAGCGCAAGTGACGATCCGGGTGTTGTTGGCCGAAGACCAGGCCTTGTTGCGTGGCGCGCTGGTGGCCCTGCTCGGGCTGGAAGACGATATCGCCGTGGTCGGCAGCGCCGGCGATGGCGAGAGCGCCTGGCGCGAGTTGCAGCGGCTGCAGCCGGACGTGCTGGTCACCGATATCGAAATGCCCGGGCTGAGCGGCCTGGAGCTGGCCCAGCGCATCCAGCGCCATTCGCTGCCGGTGCGGGTCATGATCGTCACCACCTTCGCGCGCCCGGGCTTTCTCCGGCGCGCGCTGGATGCCGGAGTGGCCGGCTACCTGCTCAAGGATGCGCCGGCCGAACAACTGGTCGGCGCCTTGCGTCAGGTGCATCGCGGTGGCCGGGTGATCGACCCGCAACTGGCGATGGATGCCTGGGTGGAAGCAGACCCGTTGAGCGAACGCGAGCGCACGGTATTGCGCCTGGCCGGCGAAGGCCGCTCGGCCAGCGAGATTGCGCAACAGCTGCAGTTGTCGCACGGCACCGTGCGTAACTACCTGTCCGAGTGCATCGGCAAACTCGGTGTGGCCAACCGCATCGAAGCGTATCGGCTGGCCCGGCAGAAGGGCTGGTTGTAGAAACGCGCCACCGCCATGCCAAACCCATGCGAAGGCATGCCGCAGGGATGCAGCTACACTGCGCAACCAGCGTGGACATGGCGAGCGACACATGAAATCCCTATGGCTGTTCGGCCTGCTGCTGGCCTGCGCAGGCAATGCCTGCGCCGAGCAGTTCAAGGTTCTGGTGGCGGCTATCCCCAATCAGTATCACCATGACTATATCCCCGTCGCCAAGCCGCAGTTCGAAGCGATGGCGCGCAAGCATTATGTGGAGATGGTGTGGGCATGGAATGCCAAGGCCTTCGATGGCGATCTTTCGCAGTACGCGGCCATCGTGCTGCTCAATACACCGGCCACCGACCTGGACCCGGCCCAGCGCGCCAATTTTCAACAATACGTGCGCAATGGCGGTGGCGTAGTCGCCGTGCACAAGGCCTTTGCGATCAAGCGCGGCGAGTGGGAGTGGTACGACCACCTGATCGGCCGTTCCTTCCGCACCCATCCCTACCTGCAGACGGCGATGGTCGACGTGGTGGATGCCAACTTCCCCGCCACCGCCGGCCTGCCCAGGCGCTGGGTATGGAGCGATGAGTGGTACGAGTACGACCCACCCTACAGCGACGATCTGGTCACGCTGTTGACGGTGGATGAAACCAGCTACGACCCCACGCTGATCTGGCCGGGCCAGGTCGCCAAGGGCATGGGCAAGCACCACCCGGTGGCGTGGTACCACCATTTCGAAGGTGGCCGTGTGTTCGCCACCGCGCTAGGCCACCAGGCCGAGGCGTACAACGACCCGCGCTATCTGGAGCATCTGTATGGCGGGATTTACTGGGCCGCCACCGGCAAGGGCATCGAAACGCCTGCACCAGCGGCCAAAGCAAAGCGCCGTGATTGACGCCTAGCCGCCTCTCCCTCCTGGGATGAGTACATCCGCGCAGTGAAATCACTTCGTGCAAGACGAGTTCCACCACTCATCCAATCCATCAACGCGCCGACCGCTGCCCACGCACCATGCTGGAAAACACCCCATCGCGGCGCACCCAGGCATGGAACAGGGCCGCGCTCAGATGCCCCAGCACGGTGGCGAACAACAGGTACGCCAGCCAGCCATGCGCGCTGCGCAGCCAGGCGTACAGCGCCGGATCGTGCGGGGCGATCGGCGGCAGGTTGGCGCCTGGCCACAGTACGATCGGGTAGCCACCGGCCGACAGCATCGCCCAGCCGATCAGCGGCATGCCCAGCATCAAGGCGTACAACAGCCAGTGCGAGGCGATCGCCGCGGCCTTCTGCCAGACCGGCAGGTCGGCAGGCAGCGCCGGCGGGCGATGGCGCAGGCGGTTGACCAGGCGCAGCACCGCCAGGATCAGGATTGCGATGCCCAGTGGGCGATGCAGGTCGATCAACCACGGCCGTTGCGTCACCGAGGCGACCATGCCGACGCCGACGAACAACATGGTCAGGATCATCGCGGCCATCAGCCAATGCAGCACGCGTGCGGGGAGATTGAAATGCGTCGGGCGGCTCATTGACCTGCTCCCTGGCCGGTGGCGGCACTGCCGGTGCCGCTGGCGATCTCGCGCTCGCGGCGGTTGAACGATTGCGAATACACCGACGAACGCGCGGCCAGGATCGGGTCGTTGGAGGCGGCAAGGCCCTTGGGCAGGATCAGCGGGTCGTAGTTCAGATCGCGGCACGGCCCGGTGGCCTGCGGCTGCGCACGATCCAGGGTCAGTGTGCCGGCCACGATCTGCTTGCGGTTCTGTGGCCACGGCTGCGAGGGGTCATCCACTGCATCGCCGGGTTCGGCCACGGTCAGCACCATGTCCCAGCGCAACGGCCCCTGCGCCAGCCGCGCGTCCAGATCGGTGGCGAGAAAATCGCCATCGGCCTGCTTGCGTTGCTCGGCGCTCAATTCCTTGAACGGCGTATGCGGGCGCATCGACCAGCGGATGTAGCGCTCGCGCCCGTCGGCTGCAACTGCGCGGAAGGCGTTGACGCCGTTGTACTGCGTATTGGCCCAGCTATCGGACCAGGGCGCGGTCTTGGCCCACTGCTGGAACTTGGCCGCCTCCGGATACTGCTTGCCAAATGCCGCCAGCTTGGCCGGGTCCGGTTTGCCGGTGGCCGGGTCGGGTCTGGAGGCCACGCTCAAGGCCTGGAAACCGGCCGGCGTGGCCACCACGAAGAATGGGAAACTGTTCATGGCCGTGCGCCATTCCTGTCCGTCGTCACTGCGCAGCAGTAGCGCCATGCTGCGCACGCGCGCCTGTCCATCGGCGCCATGCGGGTCGCCACCGCCGATCGACATCCGTCCCAGCACCGGCGTGCTGGTCTGGCCGAAGACGCGCGCCGACGATAGCCAGCTCGCCTTGCCGCTGGACTGGAACTGTCCGCTGACGCAGACGCCCTTGGTATGCGCGCGCCGGAAGCCCGGGTGCGGCGGGCCGCTGGATTCGATGGTGTCGGTCATGCGCGCGGCGGTCAGCCGGTCGCCGCCGATCCAGCCAGCGGTCCACGCGAAGGCGATGGCAATGCCACCGGCAATAGCCGCAATGCCCAGCAGCGGCAGCACCGGATGGCGCGCGCGCTGGGGGGAGGGAGGTGGCAATGTCATGGCTGGCTCCGGCGGGGCGATGGGGGGCGTGTGGCAGGGCGTGCGGCCGCGCCTTCGCCGCCGCCGACCACGCCTTGGGCGCATCATCCGCAACACGCTGCGGTGGGCGTGTGAGGCCAGCGCCGCGGCGCAGCGCCTGGCACGCCAGGTGGTTCCAGACAGACGCTACCGCTGCCGCGCACAGGGCGGGCGGGTGTCCAGGCGCGCCGCAGCCCAACGGCGCCAGGCTGCTCAGCCGGCGTAACGTTGCTGCAGCATCGCAAACGCCGAGCGCAGCGCCAGCGCTTCGCCACCGGCCGGGCGCCCCGGTCGGTCGCTGTCGTTCCAGGCGTAGACGTCCAGATGCGCCCATGGCTGGCCCGGTGCGACGAAGCGCTCCAGATACAGCGCGGCGGTCACCGCGCCGGCCATGCGCGAGCCGGCGTTGGCCAGATCGGCCACATGGCTGTTGAGATAGCGCAGGTAAGGCCGCCACAACGGCATGCGCCAGACCGGGTCGCGGGTTTGCTCGCCGGCGCTGATCCAGGCCTGTGCCAGCGCATCGTCGTTGGCGAACAACGCCGGCAGATCCGGGCCCAGCGCGATGCGCGCCGCGCCGGTGAGGGTGGCGAAATCCAGGATCAGGTCGGGCTTCTGCTCGGTGGCGTAGCTCAGTGCATCGCACAGCACCAGACGGCCTTCGGCATCGGTGTTGTCCACTTCCACGGTGACGCCGGCACGGGTGGTGAGCACTTCGCCGGGGCGAAAGGCATTCGGGCCCACGGCGTTTTCCACCGCCGCAATCAGCAGGGTGAGCCGAACCGGCAGTTGCTGCGCCATCACCAGCCCGGCCAACGCCAGCGCGTGCGCGGCGCCGCCCATGTCCTTTTTCATGTTGCGCATGCCATCGGCGGGCTTGAGATCCAGCCCGCCGGTGTCGAAGCACACGCCCTTGCCGACCAGCACCAAGTGCGGATGCGCGGCATCGCCCCACTGCAGCTGGATCAGCCGCGGCGCACGATGCGAGGCGCGGCCCACGGCGTGGATCGTGGGGAAGTTCTGCGCCAGCAGCGCATCGCCCACGATGGCCTCCGCCTGCGCGCCGTGGGCCTGCGCCACGGCACGGGTGGCCGCTTCCAGCTGTTCCGGGCCCATGTCTTCGGTGGGCGTGTTGACCCAGTCGCGCACGCGGATGCAGGCCTCGATCAACGCGCGCGTCGCCGCAGACGGCGTGGCCGCCAGTTCGGCAGGTGCGCGCGGTACCTTGCGGTAGCGCGCAAAGCGATAGGCGCCCAGCCCCCAGCCCAGGTGCAGCAACGCTTGCTCGGCAGCATCCAGCGGAGTCGCCACGGTCCAGCGGCTGGCCGGCGGCAACGCCATCGGCGCATGCGCATAGGCGTAGGCATCGGCGCGGTCGCCGATCCCGATGACCGCCCCTGCCAGGCCCTGCTCGTCCGGCAGCAGCAACACGCTACCCGGTGCGGCATCGAAACGCTGTGCCTGCGCCCACGCCAGCACGCGCGTGGGCTGCGCGGCGCACCACTGCGCGAAGCCTTCGCGGTCGAGTACGTGCAGCGGCAGCGCGGCGGCGGTGGGATCGGTGAAACCGGTGAGGTGCGACATGGACATCCTTCAATGGCGCCGTGCGCCAGATGGGGGCGGCTCAGGCGGGAGGTCAGATACCATCGCGCGCGCCGCCGGGGTGCGGGTGCTGGGCATCCAGCCAATCGGCCAGCCCGGTGAGGCTGTCGAATTCCAGATCCGGTCGCTGGGTGGGATGCGACCACTGCGCGCCGTCGCGGTTGATCCAGCACGCGCGCAGCCCGGCATCCAGCGCGCCGAGTACATCCATGCGCTCGTGGTCGCCTACGTGCAGCACCTGTGCAGGCGGTACCTGCAGGCGTGCGCAGGCGGCCAGGAAGATGCTCGCCTCCGGCTTGGCGCTGCCGTGTTCGCGTGAACCCAGCTGGAAGGCAAAGTGATGCATCAGCCCGATGCGCTGCAGGTCGGCATTGCCGTTGCTGAGCGCGGCCACCGGCATGTGCCGGGCCATGCGTGCCAGCGCGTCGAGCGCATCCGGGTAGCACTCCACCTGGTTGCGTGCGGCATAGAACACTTCGTAGGCCGGCTCCAGCAGCGCCAGATCGCCGCCGCTTTCGCGCAAGGCCATTTCCAGCGTCAACCGGCGCAGCGCGCTCAGGTCATGATGCAGCTGCGGGTTGTCGGCGAAGCTGCGCTCGCGCAGCGTGCGCATGGCCTCCACCGGAAAGCGCTCGGCGGTCACCGGACTATGCTCGCGCATCCAGTCGTACAACACCTGGTCGATGCGCGCACCGATCGGTGCGAAAGGCCACAACGTATCGTCGAGGTCGAGGGTGATGGCGCTGATCTGGAAGCTCATCGCGCGATTTTACGGCTGTAGCGTGGGAATGGGGAATCGGGAATCGGGAATGGGTAGAGCAGTGCAGCTGCGGGCCGCATCACTGCTCTTGCGATTCCCCATTCCCCATTCCCCATTCCCGGCTACTCAAGCAACCTTGCCCAGCGCTGCGTGCCCTCCACCCGGCTCAGCACCATCTTGATACAGACCAGCAGGGGTACCGCCAGCAGCAGGCCGACCATGCCCCATAACCAACCGAACAGCATCAGCGCCAGGATCAGCATCAGTGGCGAGATCGCCATGCGGCGGCCCAGCACGATGGGGGTCACCACCTGGCCTTCGATGGTATGCAGCGCCAGGTACAGGATGGCGGGCAGCAGCGAAGACAGCGTGGTGCGGAATTCCACAAAGCCCATCAGCAACATCAGCATCACGCCGATCAGCGGGCCAACATACGGCGCGAAATTGAGCAGCGCCACCACCGTGCCCCACAACAGCGCTTCCGGCAGGGGAATTTGCAACGCGTAGAGAATGCCGGCGAACACCAGGCCCACCAGCGTATTGATGACGCTGATGGTGAGCACATAACGCGATACCTCGCGCTCGATATCCAGCATGATTTCGGTGGTGAAGCGTTGCTGCTGCCGATTGGGCAGCAGGGCGATCGCGTGCCGTTGCAGGCTCTCGCCATACACCATGAAGAAAAAAGTCAGCAGCACCACCGCCAGCACCGAGGCGGCCAGCTTGGGTGTGCGCACCAGCATCTTGTACGGGTCATCCATCTGCGTGCGCACGATCTGCACGCCGCGTTGCCCGCCACCGCCGGCCGCACGCGCGAAATTCTCCGCCGCCTGGTTGGCCTGCATTACCGGCTTGGTGAGGTCGTGCACGTCGCGCGCAATCTGGCGCATCTGTCGCGGCGCCTGCTGCACCCATTCCGCTGCCGGACCCGCCAGCTGCACCGCCAACGCCACGGTGGCGGCCAGGCCCAGGCACAACACCATCAACGCAGCCAGGAAGCGCGGAATGTACAGCTTGCGCAGCCCGCGCAGGATGGGGTTACCGATTAGCGCAAAGAACGCTGCCAGCATGATCGGCAGGATGATGGTTTGCGCCGCCCACAGCGTGAAACCCACTGCCAGGGTCGCCAGCACCACCAACGAGGCGGGAGCGCGCGGGCGAGGTGCCGGTGTCGGCGGGAGCGGATCTGCCGGTGCGGCAGGATCGGGTGAATCGATGGGAAGAGACATGCGCGCCCTGGCAGCAGACTGGCGTGCTGCCAGCGGTGCGCCATTATCGGCACACTGTGTCAACAGCGCGCACAGAACATGTGCGTGCAGTATTCACCACGCGCCCGTGTGGGGAGACCGTAGCGGAGATGCAATGCCGATGATCGCCCTGGTAGGCCAACTGGCTGTCTGCGCGTTGGCCACATCGTCAATGCAGGACTGGCTCAGGCTGCGCGTTCCACCGGCACCTGCACGACCGTCACTGGCGGATCGGCCGCCACCTCTTCGGCGTTGTCCGCAGCACGTTCGGCCTGCTCGGAGGCCTCCTGCGCGCGGTGGGCGGTGAACAACGCAGAGAGCGTGCTTATCATCTGCAGGATCTTGGGAATGCCGCCCAGTTTGCCGGCAATGCTGCCGAGTGCGGCCTGCGGTTCGTTACGGCCGGTGACAAACCCCACTCCGAACCCCACTGCCAGAATCCGCAGTGGCGACCAGCCGGCGCGCCAGCTGTCCCGCAACTGACCCCAGTGTGCGCGTGTTTCCTGCGCACGGCCTTCAACCAACAGCTCAGCGCGATCCACGCGCTGACGCAAGGTGCCGAATTTCATGCGCGTCCTCCGCTGGCGGGCGAGGACGTTGTGTCCTCGTCACCGCTGCCGTCATCGAAAATGCCCAGTTCCACCAGCTGACGCCGCGTAGCGTTCAGGCCGGTGTGGTCGAAGTAGAAGAACACCCGCCACGCCGCGATGCCGGTGACCACCAAGCTAGCCAGCGCAGTAAAGAACATGGCCTGGAACCACGACAACCCGGCACGCTGCAACAAGGCGATGATCGCACCCGCCAGCAACAGCCAGGACGAGGCGCCGAACACCACCGCCACGCACGCCCAGGCCAGGCCGTGCCCGAAGGCGCTGCGGGCCAGTTGCAGATCGGCCGACACCAGCCGGCGTAGCGCGCGACCGGTGTCCTTTGCAGCGCCCAACGTCTCGCGGCCGGCCGTGCCGACAGCGCGTACGCTTTCATCCAACCCCGGCGTTGCGCCGCGTCCGTCGGGAGCGTCCGGGCCGGGCGCCGTGGAAGCCTGATCGCTCACGGATCAGTTGTCGTTGCTGCGTGCCAGCTTGGCAATGACCCAGCCAGCGGCGAATGCCACGCCGAACGCTGCCAGCGGGCGCTCGCGAATCAGGTCGGTGGCGCTATCGAGCAGGTCATTGCCCTTGGCGACCAGCACGTCCATCTGTTCCTTGGCGGCGGCACCGCCGAACTCGGCGGCGGCCATGCCGGCCAGCGCGGTGTCGGACAGCTCGGCCTTGACGTTGGCGCGGCCCAGCTTGAGTTCGTCGCCAGCAGCGCTGGTGGCGCCCTTGACGGCTTCACCGGCGGCGCTGGCAGCCGACTTCAGGTGGGTGCCGGCTTCGCTCAGGTTGTCCTTCAGCTGTTCGGTATTGGTGGGGCTCATGCGATATCTCCTTCGGTCGTTGATGGCAGCCGCCACTCACGTGCGGTCGTGCAATAGCAATAGCATCGAGATGGTGTAGGAGGTGTTAGTGGAATGCCGTCGCACTGCACATCACCTCAACGCATCAATGCGTCGTATTGCGCGTTGCCACGCAGGATGCGCACCACCAGTTGCTGCGGTTTGCGCTGGAAGTTGGCACGCCAGCTGGCCAGGTCGGTCACCTCGCCGACGCTGCTGGCCACGATCACATCGCCAGAGACCAGGCCGTTGGCCGCCGCCCGCCCGCCGCGCTTGACCTCGCTGACCATGACCCCACTGATACCGGATTGGCGCAGCGACTCGGGCAGGTCTGCGAACGTCGCGCCGCCCAGGCGTGGGTCCAGCATGTCGCCGGCGACCGTGCGGTCCTGTTCCTTGAGGGTCGCCTTGAGCTTGAGCGGCTTGCCGTCGCGGCGGATATCCAGGGTCACCGCGCTCCCGACCGCCTGCAGACCTTCATAGTTGTGCAGGGCTTCGGCGCTGTCCACACGCTGGTCGTTGGCGGCCACCACGACGTCGCCTGGCTGCACCCCGGCCGCGGCTGCGGCCGAACCCGGCAATACACGCGTCACCAGCGCGCCGCGTTGCGATTCCAGGCCAAGGCCTTGCGACATCTGCTGGGTGAGGTTCTGGGTTTCCAGGCCCAGCGTGCCGCGCACCACCACACCCTTGGTCACCAGCTGCTCGACCACGTTGCGTGCCAGGTTGGACGGAATCGCCAGGCCCAGGCCGATGTTGCCGGCCATGCTGCCTTGCGGATTGAAGCTGGCGGTATTGATGCCCACCAGTTGGCCTTGCAGGTTCACCAGCGCACCACCGGAATTGCCGGGGTTGATCGACGCATCGGTCTGGATGAAGTTCTGGTAGCCCAGCCCGCGGATACCGCTGCGGCCCACCGCCGAGACGATGCCGGAGGTGACGGTCTGGTTGAAGCCGAACGGGTTGCCGATGGCCACCACGAAATCGCCGACGCGCAGCTGGTCGCTATCGGCCAGCTTGATGTCGGTGAGCTTGTCGGCCTTGATGCGGATCAGCGCGATATCGGTGTCGGCATCGGAGCCGATGAAGTCGGCCTTCACCGTGCGTCCGTCGCCGAGCGTGACCTGCACGTCGTCGGCATTCTCGATGACATGGTGATTGGTGAGCACGTAGCCCTTCTGCGCATCGATGATGACGCCCGAGCCGAGTGACTCGTTGATGCGCTCCTGCGGAATCTCGGGAAACAGCCGGCGCAGGATGGGGTCGTTGAAGAAGGGATTGCGCACCCGCACCACCTGCTTGGTGTTCACGCTCACCACCGCCGGCATCGCCTGCTGCAGCATCGGCGCCAGTGAAGGCACCGGCTGCCCGGCGGCGGCGGCGGGCAACGCCGCCGTCGCCGGCAGGGTAACAGCGGCATTGCCGGGGGGCGTGGCCTCGGCGCGGTTGTCGAGCCAGGCGTTGATGCCGGTGGCGGCGAAGCCACCGAACGCGGCGGCCAGCGAAAGCGTCAGCAGGGTGGGAAGCGGTCGCATGGAACGGATTCCGGGTTACGCGATGGGCGAAAGACAATTAGGGCGTCTGACGGCATAAATCAAGCTGAACGAGAGTGCCGGCCGGCAATGTAACTGCCGGTGAAAGCAACTGGCCGCCGATGGTGCCGCCGCGTTGACAGCGGTAGATGCCGGGCGTAGCGTCCGCTTGATCCGATGCCTGTTCAGCATTCACGCATGCCGTCGCGCATCGCTCGCGGTTTCAGCACTGACGCCCTGAAGGAGGGTCTATGAGCAACGGCAATGGTGTCACCACAACGCTGTCCGACGCCGTCGATGGCGTCAAGAACACAGCCAACGAACTGAGCGAAACCCTCTCCGCCGCCACCAGTGCGGCGGCCAGCAATGTGCAGCAGGCCGCCGGCGCGGCGGTGGACGAGGTCAAGACGCGCGTGCGCAAGGCGCGTCAGGCCGTTGCTGCGGCAGAGCACAGTGCTGTGGACAAGGCGAGCAAGGCGGCAGGTGCCGTGAAGCGCGGCGTTGCCAGGACCAAGCGCTCGCTGAGCGCGTCCAAAGACGCGGCCAAGGAAAAACTCACTGCGACCAAGGAGGCGGCCAAGCAGCGGTTGACAGCGACCAAGCAGGCGTTGAGCAACACCGGGACTGCCGCCAGGAAAAAGATCGCCGACAGCAAGGCTGCCACCAGGCACAAGCTGGAAACCGCCAAGGCCAACGCCAAGGCCGATGCCGCTGCGCTGAGCAGCAAGACGGCCGCCAAGCGCGCCGCACGCAAGACGGCAGTGGCACAGGTGGGTGCCCGAACCGCAGCGAAGAAAACCGCCGCGACCTCGGCAGCGGTGAAGAAGGCGGTGGCCCGTAGCGTTGCCAAGAAGGCGCCGGCGGCCGGCCGAGCCGCCGTCAAGAAGGTCGCTGTCAAGAAGGCGGTGACCAAGACCGCATTGAAGAAGGCCGCCAAGGTGACCAAGACCCCGGCAACGCGCGCGGTGGCCAAGACCACGGCGGCACGCAAGGCGGTTGGCAAGAAAGTCGCCAAGCGCGTCTCCCGCTGACAGGCAGCGCGGTTGTTGTGGTCATTGCAGGCCAGGGTGACGTAGTGCGCGGCGGTCGCGGCCGCGCGCACCTCCCGCGATGCAATGGCCGCGTGGCCGCGTCTGTTTCCAGCGTCTGGATCCCCGCCGCGTCAAGGCGTGAGCGGACGACGTGCTGCTTCAGCGCAGCAGAATCGCGCGCAGTGCGGCCTCCAGCTGGACATGTTGAAAGTCGAAGCCCGCCTCCAGCGCACGCTGCGGTACTACACGCTGACTGATGAGCAGCAGATCGGCCATTTCGCCCAGGCCCAGGCGCAGCAAGCCGGCTGGCAGCGTCAGCATGGCCGGGCGCCGCAGCACCCGGGCCAGCGTCTGTGCGAACTCGGCGTTGGTGACCGGTGTCGGTGCGGTGGCGTTGTAGGCGCCTGCCTGGCCGTGCTGTAGCAGCCATGACAGCAACGCGACCATGTCGCCACGATGGATCCAGCTCATCCAGTGCCGGCCATTGCCGAACGGCCCACCGCCGCCAAGCCGGAACGCCGGCAGCATGCGCGCCAGCGCACCGCCGTCGCGGTCCAGCACGATGCCGGTGCGCACCCAGCTCACGCGCGGACCCAGTGCCGCGATCCCGGCTGCGGCGTGCTCCCAGTCGCGGCACAGCACTGCGGCGAAGTCGTCGCCGGCATCATCGGCTTCGGTCAGGATAGTGTCGCCACGCTCACCGTAGTACCCCACGGCCGAGCCGGAGATCAGCACTGTCGGGCGCTGCGCAGCAGGCTGGTGTTCGATCCAGTCGTGCAGCTGGCGCGTGGTGCCCAGCCGCGAGTCACGGAAGCGTCGCTTGCGCGAGGCGCTCCAGCGGCCTTCCGCCAATGGCTCGCCGGCCAGGTTGATGACCGCATCGGCCTGCACGCCCTCCAGCGTGTCCACGGCGACGATGTCGGGGAAGTGACGCGTGGCCCGTTGCACATCCCGGGTCAGCACGCAGACCTGGTAGCCGGCAGCGGACAACGCCGGACACAAGGCCTGGCCGATGAAGCCGGTGCCACCGGTAATGAGCAGACGCATGCGCAAGTCCTGGAGCGAGTCGATGCGGCACGATAGGCCAGCGTGCACCCAAGTCGGGTGAAGCTACGCGATGACATGATCGCGCTGACGGTTTGCGCCTGGTGCCGTGGGGTCAGCGGCGCATCCTTGTTGGCAGTAACCGTCAGTGCATCGCTTGCTGGCTCACGCGAACGCGCCGGGCGAGCCGGCGCGTTCGTTGCTCGGCGGAACGTGCGGCCGGATTACCTCGACGAGGACACCGCGTGAGCGCGCTCGAAGTGCGCCGAGACCACCCGGCGGGTTTGTTCCAGATGCTGCTTGACCGGCGCGCTTTCGGCGGCGGGCAGCAGCTCGGCGTCGAGGATCTTGATGGCGTCACCGTGGTCGCTGACCATGGTGCGCATGAAGGCGTTGCGGTACGCATCCTTGCCATCGGGCAGGGTCAGCGTTTGGGTCAGCGCATCGGTCGCTGCCTTGCCCTTGGCACGGATGGCCTGCGCACGCGGACTGTCGGCTGCGCCCAGCGCCTTGGTCTTTTCCAGATTGGCCTGGTGGTCATGCAGCATCTGTTCGGCGAATGGGCCGGCCGCACCACCCAGGTCCTGTGCGATGGCCTGCTTGGCCAGCGCGATTTCGTTCTCGTCGATGGCTGCCAACACGCCCAACGCGCCACCATCGCCCTTGGCCAATTCCGTCGTGCCGCTACCGGCAACCGGCGCAGCGGTCGGCTTGGGTGACACCGCAGGGGCAGTGCGCGACGCGTCGCCGCCAGGGCGATCACAGGCAGTCAGGGACAGTACGGTCAACAGTGAAGCAGCGACAAGAAGGGATTTCATGGATGTCCTGACATATGCCGGCAGGTGCCGGCGTTGAAATGTGAAACAGCCGCCGCGCGGCATCGGGGAGATGTCGATCAGGCCCACTGCGGCTGCGCGACCGCGCCAATCCCCAAGGAGCGGACCGGTGCCCGCAGCGCATCCTGCGCGGTGCGGCACTGGCGCGCCATCCGCGCAGTGCGTTCGCGAACCAGACCGTGTTCGCTGGCAGGTGCGCTGCCCAGCAGGCAGGCAACATGGAAGCCAAGGATTTCCTCCGCGCGGTCGCCCTGGTCGCTGATGATGTGCGGCACCAGCCGCTCCAGTCGTTCCAGCTCCTGCTGCACTTGATACGGGGTTTTCATGACGATCTCCAAGGGATAACGGGTGCTGCTCTACACGGTTGCAGCGATTGCATGCTCAGTTGTTGCTTGCGCCCAGGCGTTGCCAGCAATCGGTTGCCAACTGTTCGTAGTTGGACTGGGTGCTGGACGAAATGAAGTGATGCTCCAGGCGATCGCGGAACAGCCGTAGCCGTTCCTGATCGCTGGAGCGTGGCGCCTGCAGATAGATGTCGCAGGCCATCTTCACCACCGGGGACAGTTCGCTGAACTTGCCTGCACCCAGATTGCCCTGGGCGTGCCGCGCCTGCCAATGCGCGATCTCGGCCTGCACATCGATGACGGATGGGTCTCTGCTCATGATCTGAAATAGTCCAACGTAAACAAACTTGACCCTCAGGGTAGCTGCGGCTATGTCAACGGACGATCATCGAACCGGACCATGTCGCCATCGCGCAGGCCGATGCGCTTAACTGGTCAGACTTGCGTCCAGGATGTACACGCTTCGCATGCATGCGATGGGCAGCGTGCGATTAGCTGCGGCGTTGCGGGTGTGAATCGACGCGCATGCATGCAGACGCGCAGCTTGCGTGTGAGCGGTCGCCAGCTTGCCAATCCGACCACGGCACTGTCAGTTCACGCCCGCTGATTGCTGCGTTCCACGCACTTGTAACGTCCGGTTGCTACGGTGCGCTGAGGACGCAATGAGCGAGCATCCAGGATGCAGGAGAGTCAGGACGGTCGTGGCCAACGGCACACCGCGAGCGTTACACCGCCAGCGAACCCGTGGTGGCATGCCTTGCTGGAATTGCGAGGCGGGCGCGTGATCCTTAGCCTTGTCGTCGTCGCTTTGCTCGTCCTTGGCCTGTGCCTGATGGTGCAATGAGCAACGTCGATCCGCGTGCGAGAACGGGTCGCTTGAGACCCGTCCTCGCTGCAGCGATTGAAGCTGGACTGGTGTAATGGATCAGACGCGCGGGTCGGTGGAATAGCGCCGTGCCGCGTCGTCGTGACGATCCGAATCGAATGCGTCGCGTACCGCGTGCTTGGCTTTTTCCCAGCTCAGCCGCGAACCGGCCTTGAAGCGGTCCCAGCCGTCGCCGAGATCGCGCTCCAGATGATCGTCCCACTGGCGACCGGCATGTTGCTGGCGCGCCTGCATGCCGTACCGATAGGCGGGGCGATAATCGTCGTAGGAATATTCGGTATCGCGGTAGCTGGCGCTATCGAAGCGGCCCTCATAATGGGTATCGCCATCGCGGTACACGGCGTGGGTGCGATCGGCACGATCCCACGCATCGCGCGCCGCATGGCGGGCGTCGTCCCATTCCAGGCGCGACTGGCCACGGTTACGCGGCCACTCGCCCGCCAGCGTGGCTTCGGTTTCTTCCCAGGTACTGGTGGGCCGCGTCTCGCGCGCCTGCAGGCCGAATCCATAGACCGTGGCATAGTCGCGGTCGTAATCAGTGCCTTCCTTGTAGTAGGAGCGATTGCGATGTTCCTGGCGCCAATATTCGGTTTCCACGGTGGGGTCCAGGCGCTCGGCGACGCCCTTGCCGGCGGCGGCGCCTGCAACCACGCCCACAGCGGCTCCGATCAAGGTGCCCAGCGGCCCGAACACTGTGCCCGCCAGCGCCCCTGCTGCCGCGCCGCCGGCAATGCCGCCTACACCCACACCCACGGGATGTGACCCGGGTGCACCCGAAATTGGGTCGCGGTTGAGGTCCTGCGCTTCTGCTCTGCGTTGCTGCTTGTCGTCACTGGTCATGTCGCCTCCGGGTTGCTCAAGGACGCGTCCTGACTGATGGCAGGCTCGCGAATGTGGGGCCACGATGGCGTCGCAGGAGTAAAACGCATGTGCGTAGAGGTGAGTACTGCGGCCACATGACTGAACCATGCAGGTCGCATGCGGATGAGGTTGCCTTGCACCGCTGTGGACGATAAGCGCCGCTTGTGCGGCGCCCTTGCCAGGCCCGATTGCGCCATGCGGGTTTGGATGCTGTCGGCCCGCGGACGCTGTTCGTGGCCACGGCCATTGCCCGCTGGCGCCGGGCGGTCGGGCTCAGTGGCCGTGCGTGCCCAGCGTGCGTGCGCCGGTCAGGATCATGCGCAGCATCTGCGAGATCTGCTCGATCAGCGCGGGGTCCTTCTCCGGAGGCAGGTCCATCGCCACTGCGCCCATCGCAAATACCAGCCGGGTGACCGCCTTGGACACCAGCGCCGGTTCGTGCAGGGTGGCGTTGTCGGCGGCGGCCAGGCGGATCAGGTCCAGCCGCAGCTCGTCTTCGAAGTAGGCGAGCTCGCGCTCCACCGCCTGCTTGAACGCATCCGAGCCCACCGCGCCCTCGCGAAGTAGCACGTGCAATAACTTGTCGTCGGCGCGTAGCTGTTCCATGAAGGCCTCGACCGAGACGCGGATGACGCTGCGGTCGGTGGAGGTGGCGCGCTGGCGGGCCTGGCCGATGATGGTGCGCAGCGAACGCCCGGCCAGGTCGATCAGCGCCACGGCGAGCTCGTCCATGTCGCGGAACTGGCGATAGAAGCTGTTGGGCGCAATACCGGCTTCGCGCGCGACCTCGCGCAGGCTCAGCGTGGACAGGCTGCGGTGCGGGCCGATCAGCGACAGCGCGGCGGCAATCAGGTCTTCGCGTGAGATCGCCGGCTTGCGTGACGGCGACGCGTCGTGAGACGGCAGGGCGATGGAGGTCATGGGCAACAGCCAGGCTTGGGCCTGAATCATAGCCGCTTACTTCAGTATACAAGTGTATACACGGCTGTGCATGCACGCGTATAGTTCCTTCCATGAGCCTGGCACCTCCCCTCAAGTCTTCCCCCCCGCTGCCCGCACGGCTGGCGCGCCGCCTGGTGTCGCCGCAGTTGTTCGACTTCTGGGCAACCCGGATCAACCCGCTGTGGACACTGGAACGGCCGATGGCCCGCCTGGTCGAGCGCAGTGCGGCCAGCCGCGATGCGGTGACCTTGGTGTTTCAGCCCAATGGCCACTGGCAGGGTCTGCAGGCCGGCCAGCACGTCAGCCTGGGCGTAGAGATCGACGGCCGTCGTCTGCTGCGCAGCTACAGCCCGACGGTGCTGGACAACGGCCGCCTGGCGATCACGGTCAAGCCGATCGAGGGCGGGCAGGTGAGCCGCTACCTGGCACACGCGGTCGCGCTGGGGACGGTGGTGTCGCTGGACCCGGCGTTTGGCGACATGCTGCTGCCGGCTACGCCGACCCCCTTGCTACTGCTGGCCGCCGGCTCCGGTATCACGCCGATGCGTGCGCTGCTGCGGTCCGCAGCGCAGGCCGGCATGCCGGCTGACATCGACCTGCTGTATTGGGTGCGCGAGCGCGAAGACGCCTGCTTCCTGGACGAGTTCCACGCGCTCGCTGCAGCGCACCCGCGCCTGCATGTGCAGCTGCTGACCACCCGCGAAGGCGAGACACCGGCTGCACGTATCGACACCTATCCGTTGGATGAGATTGCCGCGCTGGACCAGCGCCATGTCATGGCCTGTGGCCCGGGCGGCTTTGTACAGGCCGCACGTGCACGCCTGGAGGGCCGCGTGGCGGCATTTCAGGCCGAGGCCTTCAGCGTGCCGACGCTGGAACAGGCAGAGGCCGGGCAGGTGCAGGTCCAGCTGTCACGCAGCGGCCGCACCGTTAGCCTGTCGCGCGGCCAGTCGCTGCTGGAAGGGCTGGAAGCCCAGGGCTTGCGGCCCAAGCACGGCTGCCGCATGGGCATCTGCAACAGCTGCGCCTGCGCGCGCCAGGCCGGCACCACGCGCCATCTGCTGACCGGCGAGCGCAGCAACGAACCCACCGCACAGGTGCGCCTGTGCATCAGTGCCCCAAGCACCGACCTGATCCTGGATCTGTAAGGAACCTCATGAGCCGAGTCCATAACCGCGCCTTGTCTGCTGCCGAACTGCAGTCCTTCGGCGACGAGCTCGATGCCATCCGCGCCCGCGTGCAGCGCCAGGTGGGCGCCGACGACGCGCGCTACATCCGCCGCATCGTGGCCGCGGTGCGCTGGACCGGTGTGTCCGGCCGCGCGTTGCTGTTCCTGGGCGCCTTCGTGCACAGCGTGCTGATTCCGGCCTGGATCGCCGGCGTGCTGCTGCTGACACTGTCCAAGATCCTGGAGAACATGGAGCTGGGCCACAACGTCATGCACGGCCAGTACGACTGGATGGGCGACCCGCAGCTCAACGGCAATACCTACGAGTGGGACATCGTTGCCACCGGCGACAACTGGCGCAAGACGCACAACTACAAGCACCACACCTACACCAACGTGCGCGGTATGGACGATGACATCGGCTACGGTCTGCTGCGCATCTTCCCCGAGCAGCGCTGGCGCCCGTTCTACCTGCTGCAGCCGTTCATCGCGGTGGTGTTCGCGCTGCTGTTCGAATGGGGCGTGGCGATCCAGGACCTGCGTCTGGGCCGTTGGTTCGCCGGCAAGATGAAGGCGGCCGAATTGCGCGCCTCGTTCCTGCCGGTCGGCCGCAAGATGGGCCGCCAGATGCTCAAGGACTACATCGTGTTCCCAGCGCTGGCCGGTCCGTTCTTCCTGACCGTGCTGCTGGGCAACCTGGCCGCCAACGTGCTGCGCAGCATCTGGACCTTCGTCATCATCTTCTGCGGCCACTTCACCGCCGATGCGGAAGTGTTCCCGAAAGAGTCGATCCGCAACGAATCGCGTGGTCACTGGTACCTGCGCCAGCTGCGTGGCTCGTCCAACCTCACCGGCGGCAAGCTGATGAACGTGCTGTCGGGCAACCTGAGCCACCAGATCGAACATCATTTCTATCCCGACCTGCCGGCCAACCGCTATGCGCAGATTGCGGTCGACGTGAAGCAGGTCTGTGCGCGCTACGGCCAGCACTACAACACCGGCTCGCTGCCGCGGCAGTTCGGGCAGGTGATGTGGCGGATCGTGCGGCATGCCTTCCCCAGCCGGCCCAGGCCGGTTGCCCAGGACAGCGCAGCGTTGCAGCGCGCGTGACGCAGAAGGCCGCCGGTGGGCGGCCTTCTGCGTTGTGGGCGTGCGGCCAGCGGTGGCGGCCAGGCGCGGGGGGCGGATCGTGGCAGGCGCGCGAGGCATGTGATGCCGATGCGCGTTCGACATCGCAGCGGACAATCAACCGGGCTGCGCGGGACTGGTTCTAGCGTGTTGCGCTGCGCCCCGCGCGCGGGCGCGTGCGTGGTAGGCGATGAAACCCAGTGCCGGTAGTGCGCGGGAAAACAGCCAGCCCTGTGCCAGATCCACGCCGTGCGCGCGCAGGTAGTCGAGTTGTTCCTGGCGCTCGACGCCTTCGGCGATGGTGCGTAGCCGCAGTGTCTTGGCCATGTCGATGATGTGCGCGGTGACTGCGCTGGTGGCCGAGTGGGTGCCGATGGTGTCCACGAAGGATTTGTCGATCTTCAACGCATCCAATGGCAGGCCCTGCAGGTATTGCAGGCTCGAGTAGCCGGTGCCGAAGTCGTCGATCGACACCGTGTGGCCGGCACCGCGCAGGTGGATGATGGTGGCGCGCGCGGCCTCGATATCCATCAGGCTGCGTTCGGTGGCCTCCACCCACAGTTGCCCGCTGTCAACGCCGCTGCCACGTAGCGCCTCGGCCAGCAGCGACTGCACGCGGCCGCTCTTGATGTCTTCGGCCGAGACGTTGATGGCCACATGCAGGGTGGGATCGGCCGCCAGGGTGGGGCCGAGTTCGCGCACCACCTGCGCCACCACCAGGTCGGTGATCGGCAGGATCAGGCCGCTTTCTTCGGCCAGCGGAACGAAGGCGTCCGGCGGCACCAGCGGGCCATCGGGCTGCTGCCAGCGCACCAGCGCCTCGGCGCCGACACAGGCGCCGCTCTCCAGCGCGATGATCGGCTGGTAGTGCACCACGAATTCGCCGCGCCGCACCGCGACCCGCAGCCGCGCCAATGGCGATAATCGCCGCCGCGATACCCACAGCACCAGCGTCACCAGCAGCACCGCCACGGCGATGCCTGCCGGCACCACCTGCAAACGAGCCGCTGCCAGCGGCCCACGCAGATAGGCCACCGGCTCGGTGACCACGGCGACCCAATCGCCCCGTCGATCGCGTCCGTACAGCACCTGCTCTTGTTCCTGCTCCTGCGTGGCGTGTGCGGTGGGCTGCGCATGCGTAGCCGTCAGCAGCCGCTCGGCCGCAGCGCCGGTACTGCTGAGGATGTGCCCCTCGGGTGTTCCGACTGCCAGCTGCAGGCCGGGCGGGACATCGATATCCACCAACGTGGTTGGATCGATCAGCACGTTGTAATCGCCCAGCCGCAGGGCGATCAGCGGGTGCTGCGGATTGGCCAATGGGCGCAGCCGGGTGGTGACCGAGATGCCGCTGCGCACGAGGAAGTCTGCCGGGGCCTGGGGAAGTGCCTTGGGCAGCTTGCCCCACGAGGTACAGCGCAGGCGCTGCTGCCGAAAGTGCCCCAGCTCCTCGATGGCAGGGCTGGTCAGCACCAGTGCGCGCATCTGTGCCAGATGCGCGGGCGAGCACGCCGGCGTGCGCGTCTTGGCCATGTCCAGCAGCATGGCATGCGCCTGGCCAAAGGCGGCCTCGGTGCGCCGGATCGACAGCGACGCCAACTGGCTGAGCCTGCTCTGCTCGCGCGACAGCGCCAGGCGCCAGGCCAAGTAGTAGGACAGGCCGACCGGCACACTGGCGCACAACACGACCAACAGCACGGTGACGCGGATGATGCGCTGACGCTTCACCCGTCTGCCCGCAGGCGTGGCAAGCATCCGGCATGGCGGCGCGTCGACTGACGCGCCAGACATGCAGGTGTTGCATCGGACTTGGTCACGGAACGGCCTCGATGCATGGAGCACGATGCGATGAAGAACACGGATGGGAACGGATGAGCCTGCACGCGGCGAATGTACGCCACGCGCGCGTGCTGCGCGCGCTGTCGCTGCGAATTAATGATGAATTCCTTAGCCATCGCCGCCTCTTGCACCCATTGCCATCGGTCGCGGCAACGTTCACGCGCACGCGTGCGTGCACGCGCTAGGGTCGTATGCATCCATGCGGGTTTTGCCGGGCTCACCGGCTCGGCCCGCTCCCCGCAGTGGAGAACGACTCATGACAACACAGAAAGAGCGCGTCGGCGGCACCGACGCGGTGCCGATTTTCAAGATGCACGAAACCACCCGCGATGGCGAACTCATCAAGTACGTGGTCGGCGAGACCGGCGTTGCGTTCGACAGCCTGGAGGGCGCGCAGGCAGCGGCCAGGGATCTGGATACGCTCAACCGGTGAAACATGCGCCTGTCGGTCAAGGGCGAGCCGGCGTGATGGCGGGGCGGTCGGTGATGCAGTCGGTAGGACGCCCCGCCGTTCCAGGTCCTGGCGTTGCCGGATCGATCGGACCCGACGCATGGCGCCCGCCCGATCGCGCCAACGGCGGTTGCCTGGCGCGGCTGTCGGGACTCAGGACAGGGGCTGTTCGGTCAATCGCCCCGTATGCGGGGTATGGATCAGCGCGCCCAGGTCGAAGCCTTGCTCGCGGGCGTGCGACAGATAGGTCTGGGCGATGTTCTCGTCCAGTTGCGGCAGACGTGCGAGCAGCCACAGGTACTTGCGGTCCGGGCTGCCGACGAGGGCGGCGGTGTAGTCGGCATCGATGCGCATCACCCAGTAGTCGCCCTTGGTGAAGGGAATCCAGCGCAGTCCTTCGGGCAGGAAGGTCACCTCCAGTCGGGCGCGGGAGTCGTCGATGGGCCGCGCCTAGCCGATGGCTTCTTCCAGCTTGCCGTCCACGGACAGGCAGCGGTTCTGCACACGTACGGAGCCATCGTCTTGCAGCGTGTAAAGCGCCGACACGTCGGTGCAGTCCGCATCCTCGAAACGGATCGGCAGCCGGGCGATTTCGTACCAGGTGCCCAGATAGCGATCCAGATCCAGCGACGTGACAGTGGACAATTCGGGGTGCTGGCGCATGACGGCTTCCGGACAGGTGGATGATTGATGTTGTACGTGCACGGCCATGAAGTGCATGTCGGGATACGGCCTGTGGCGACCGACGGCGCATGGAGCCGCGGCCCTCGCCATGGCGTTCGCGATCGCTCGCCCACCCGGTCTCCGCCGATCGCGTCCTGCAATCAGGCGATCGCCTATTCCGGCAATCGTGCAAGTCTGCGGATGGCGGCAGGTAGCGTCGTGGAGGCTGTCCTTCTGCGATGGGGCGGCAATGGCTGGGGCGGCCGCTGTGCCAGTTGCAGGTGCGGCAAGCGGCCAATACGGCACAGCGCTTGCCGGGGGCCGGTTGCGCTGCTGTCAGGCAGCCCGGTCGCGGTTGCGCCTATGCCGCGCTGGCAGTACCCGGCGCGCGATCCAGCTTGCGGTAGCCAATGGCTTCGGTGAGATGACCGGTGGCAATTGCCGCACTGTCGTCCAGGTCGGCGATGGTGCGCGCCACCCGCAGGATGCGGTGCATCGAGCGTGCGGACAGCTGCAGCTGCTCGATCGCGCGTTCCAGCAGCAACTGGTCGTCGCCGTGCAGCCGGCAGTGGCGGTCGGTGTCGGGCTGATCGAGCTGTGCGTTGGGCAGGGCGCCGCGCGCAAGCTGCCGCTGCCGTGCGGCGACCACGCGGGCGCGCACGCTGGCGCTGTCCTCGCCAGGGTGGCCGCTACGCAACGCCTGGGGCGGCAGGCGCGGCACTTCCACATGCAGGTCGATACGGTCCAGCAGCGGCCCGGAGATGCGGCTGCGGTAGCGGCGGATGCTATCGCTGCTGCAGCGGCAACGCCCGCTGCCATCACCGGCCCAGCCACAGGGGCAGGGGTTCATGGCGGCGACCAACTGGAAGCGTGCCGGAAAGTCCACGCTGCGCGCCGCACGCGCAATCGTGACCAGTCCCGATTCCAAAGGCTCGCGTAGCACTTCCAGGGTTTGCCGTTGCCATTCGGGCAATTCGTCCAGGAACAGCACGCCGTTGTGCGCCAGCGAAATTTCGCCGGGGCGCGGATGCGTGCCACCACCGACCAGCGCAGCCGCACTGGCGGTGTGGTGCGGGGCGCGGTAGGGCCGCTGGCGCCAGCGGGCCAGATCCAGCCCGCGGCCGCTGACCGAGCTGATGGCGGCGGTTTCCAGTGCTTCGGCTTCGCTGGCGTCCGGCAGCAAGCCGGGCAGGCGCGAGGCCAGCAAGGTCTTGCCGCATCCGGGGCTGCCGACCAGCAGCAGATGGTGCCCACCGGCGGCGGCGATCTCCAGGGCGCGGCGCGCATGCGGCTGCCCGCGCACATCGGCCATGTCCGGCAGCGCGCGCGCGCCGACTGCGGCAACCGCCAGTTCCGCGGCAGGCGCCGGCTGGGTGCCGTTGAGAGCTGCGCAGACCTCCAGCAGGGTGCGTGCGGTAAAGGCCTGGACATGCCCGGCGATGGCCGCCTCGGCGCCATTGGTCAGTGGCACGATCAGCCGTCGTCCCGCCTGTGCGGCGGCCAGGGCGGCTGGCAACACGCCGTCCACGCCGCGTAGCTCGCCGGTCAGCGCCAGCTCGCCCAGAAACTCGTACTCGGCCAGCGCCTGCCGGTCGATCTGCCCGCTAGCGGCCAGGATGCCGAGCGCGATCGGCAGGTCGAAGCGGCCCCCCTCCTTGGGCAGATCCGCCGGTGCCAGATTGATGGTGATGCGCCGGGCCGGGAATTCGAACTGCGCACACAGCAGCGCAGCGCGCACGCGTTCGCGCGATTCGCGTACGGCGGCTTCGGGCAGGCCCACGATCTGGGTGGAGGGAAGTCCCCCGGAGAGATGCACCTCCACCCGAACCTCAGGCGCGTGCACTCCCACGCGGGCACGGCTGTGCACCAGCGCCAGGCTCATGGTGGCAGGCTCGGGTCAGGGGGTATTGGAGGCGGGCGCCGCACTGGGCGGCGTGCCGGTTGCGCGTGCTTCCAGGGCGGCGACGGCCTGCTCCAGTGCGTCGAGTTTTTCGCGCGTGCGCAGCAGCACGGCGCGCTGCACGTCGAACTCCTCGCGGGTGACCAGGTCCAGCTTGCCCAAGCCGGCCTGCAAGGCACCCTTGAAGGTGCTCTGCAGTTCTTCGCGCGATTGGCGCAGGCCCGGCGGCACCAGGTCGCTGAGGCGGCGGGCGAGGTCGTCGAGCTGATTGAAATCGATCATGGTGGTCTCCGCAGGTTCGTCAGAAGCCTAATGCAGGCCGGAACACGCGGGACATCGGCAAGGCAGTCGGCAGGCGGTAAGGATAGTCCCATTCGGCTGTCGTCCAAACGGAGGGGCCGGCGTGGATGAGTGTTGCAGCCGTCCACGGTATGCTGCGCGCCCGCCACGCCCTGGGACCTGCACCGATGAAGATGATTATGGCCATCGTCAAACCGTTCAAGCTCGACGATGTGCGCGAAGCGCTCGCCGGCTGCGGGGTGGCAGGCATCACGGTGACCGAAGTGAAAGGTTTCGGCCGCCAGAAGGGCCACACCGAGCTGTATCGCGGTGCCGAGTACGTGGTCGATTTCCTGCCCAAGGTGAAGATCGAAGTGGCGGTGACCGACGACCAGGCCGAGCGCGTGGTCGAAGCCATCGTCGCTGCGGCGGGCACTGGCAAGATCGGCGATGGCAAGGTGTTCGTCTACGATCTGGGCAGCGTGGTGCGCATCCGCACCGGCGAGCTGGACGGCGACGCGCTGTAACGCGCACGCTGCCGGCGTGCCCACCTGACGGAAGTGTCGCCAGGTCGGCGCCTGCGAGGGTGCCTGGAATCACCTTGCACGCTCATGTTGCAAGCCCCCGGCTGCTCCATTGGCGTCTTGAAACCACCTCTGCGCGATGCTGGCCGTGCCGGTAGTGGCCGGCCTGGGCGCGCTGCGGGCGCGGCAGGCCGCGAATGATCCCGGAATTCATACCATTTCAATACCGAAGACGCTCGGCTGTCGCTATGTCTGAGTGATCTCACGGACTGCCGGAGACTGTGCCAGCTTGCTTGAGAAGGTGCGCGGGCGCAGAACCGGTTGCGCTTGTCGCGGGGGCGCGAGTTGCCTACTCTAGGCAGTAATACCATTCCAATACCGGAGTTCGATATGCGGCTAGGCAACAGGCAGCGGGGCGCGCGCCTGCTCCCGGTATTGATGGCGCTGGCCCTGGCATTGCCGGCGCTGGCCGAACCGGTCACACAGCCGCCCATCTTCCCCACCCCGGTGTCGATCAGCCTGGATGGCCGGACGATCACGCTGGGAGACTCGGTGGTACTGGTGGTGGCGCCGGGCGCCGACCCGGCCGCAGTCGCGCTGGTGCGCCGCGTGCTCGGTTCGGCCGGGGTCTCCAAGATTGCCACTGCCTCGCGTCTGCCTGCCAGCTTCGACCGTCCGCATGTGGTGGTCGGGACCGGCGAGGCTGAGGTGGTGCGCGATGCGCTGACGCGTAGCAAGGCCAGCCAGGACACCCATGCCGAAGGCTATACGCTGGCCAGCGTGGCGCTGGGCAGCGGCCTCATCACGCTGGCCGGCCACGACGGCGATGGCCTGTTCCATGCCGCGCAGACGCTGCGCCAGCTGGTCGAGCGGCCGGCCATTCCGACGCTGACGATCCAGGATTACCCGGCCATGCCGATCCGCGGCACGATCGAGGGCTTCTACGGCGCGCCGTGGTCGATGAGCGATCGCATCAAGCACATCGATTTCCTTGCGCGCACCAAGGCCAATACCTACATCTACAGCCCCAAGGACGACCCGTATGCGCGCGACCGCTGGCGCGCGCCGTACCCGAAGGCGACCCTGAAGGCGCTGGGCCAACTGGTGGCCACCGCCAAGCGCAACCATGTCGATTTCGTCTACGCGATCTCGCCGGGTCCGACGGTGTGCTTCTCCGACCCGGCCGATGCCAAGGCCTTGCTGCGCAAGTTCGATGCCTTCCGCGCGCTGGGCGTGCGCAGCTTCTACGTGGCGCTGGACGATATCGAATACACCAAATGGAACTGCGAGCGTGACAAGACCACCTTCGGTGAGTCTGGCGCACAGGCGGCAGGCATTGCGCAATCGCATCTGCTCAACCTGGTGCAGGCCGATCTGGTTGCCCGCCACGATGCGGCATCGGAACTCATCATGGTGCCCACCGAATACTTCGACGCCAAGGAGAGCCCGTACAAGGAAGCGCTGCGCAAGCATCTGGACCCGAAGATCGTGGTGCAGTGGACCGGTACCGACGTGGTGCCGCCGGCCATTTCCATTCCGGATGCACGCGCGGCCACCAAGACGTTCGGCCGCAAGACGCTGTTGTGGGACAACTACCCGGTCAACGATTTCGAAACCTCGGCCGGGCGCCTGCTGATGGCGCCGTATGCACGGCGCGAGGCGGGGCTGTCGGCCGAGCTGTCGGGCATCGTATCCAACCCGATGAACCAGGAAGTACCCAGCCGCGTTGCGGTGATGGGGCTGACGGCGTACGCCTGGAACGACAAAGGCTACGACGCGCAACGCACCTGGCATGCGGCGGCGCGCGACCTGGCCGGTGGCGATGCGCGTGTCACGGCGGCATTGCTGACCTTCTTCGATACCCAGCACCTGGCGCCCACCTTCGGCAGCCAGCCGTGGCAGGAACAGGCGCCGCGCCTGAAGGCCGTGCTCGACCATGTGCGCGAAGCGATCGCGCTGGGCGATACGGCAGCACGCAGCCAGGCGATTGCCGAATTGGCGCGCACCGCCGACGAGATCGCCGCCGCACCGCAACGCATCCGCGACGGCGTGTCCGACAAGGGCTTTGCCGAGCAATCACGCCCGTGGTTGGAGGCGATGGAAGGCTGGGGCCGCGCGCTGCGGCAGACCGCAGCCGGCCTGGAGGCGGCCAATCGCGGCAGCAGCGAGGCAACGGCGTTGTTTGCCGATGCGGCCGCGGTTGCGGCCAAGGCGGCCGCGATTCCATCGATTCCCGGCGCCACGCGCTTCGGCGGACCGGTCAAGATCGCCGATGGCGTGCTGGATCGGTTCGTGGCCGAGGCGCCGCAGCTGATCGCGTATCGGTCGCCAGCGGCGGCGTCTGCCACCACACCATAGCGGCGGGCGTGGCGGCGGGCATGCCCCGCTTCGGTGACCTGGCGGGTACCCGAGACGGGCGTGCCCTGAACCAGCCTGTCGCCTGCGGCTTCCGTTGCGACAGGCTGGTATCGCGGGATGGAGACGTTCGAACGCACCCAGTCAGCGGGCAGGTGCGGCCAGGGTTCGCTCCCGGTCGCCCACCAGGCCGAGCGCTTCTTGACAGCGACAACGACTCCAGACACTGTGCGCGCTGCGGTCAAGGGGGCTGCAGCGCGCCCATGCTTGCATACCTGTCCAGGTCGCCTGCGATGGTTTGGCGGTATCGCGCGCTGTGGGGACGCCCCCGAAAGATGACCGGCAGCGATGCCACTTCCGACGCCCGTCAGGTCCGCCTGCGCGCGTAAGGATGCGGAAACGAGGGACGACCATTCAGGGGGATGTGATGAAAAGGACCGCAACACTGCTATTGGCCTGCACGGCGCTTGGCGTCACGGCTCAGGCCTCAGCGCAATCCTTGTCGCGCGGCTGGGATAATTATCGTCAACAGCAAAAGCAGCAGGCCGGCACTCAGGGCGCCGCCGCGCCGGCAGCGCCATCGGCGCGCCCTGCGCAAGCCGGCACCGGCGGAGCGCCGGTGGCCGTCGGTGGAAGCGGAACGGGTGAGCCCAGTGGTTTCAGCACGGTGACTGAGCAGACCTCGGCAGTGGCAGCGCCTGTCGCGCCTGCCTATGTACCTCCGCCGCCGCGCGAAGAAGAACAGCGCCTCAAAAGCGGTGTCTTCCTTGGTGTGCAGGGTGGCAGGGCAGAGGTGTTTGAAGACGTCAAACAGGACATGCTTGGCGGGAGCGTGGGCTATCGCTGGCGTGCTGGTGCGGTCACGCTGATCGGCATCGAGGCTTTTGCAGGACATATCGAGCGCTTTAGCTCCGATGATGCTTTCGCCCCATCTGCTCGTTTCGGAGGATTAGGTGGGAACGCGCGGTTCAATTTCGGCGACAGCCCGGTGTTCGCCTCGGTTCGCCTGGGTTACTGGGGCGGTGAGTCTGTCGGCTATGACGGCGATCGTTTCTATGGGGCTTATCTGGGCGCTGGATTGGGCATCGATCTTGGCCGGCATGTCAGTTTAAGTGGTCAGTTCACGCGCTATCTCTACGCCAACGACTACAGCGAAGAAGACTTCACCATCAACCGAGCCGATGTGTTGAACGCCTCACTCGAAGTCCGTTTCTAAGCTGAGCGAATAGTCCAGAAGGGCGGGCTGCAGCGTCCGCCCTTCTGCCCCAGGCAGCGTGGCATCAGCAACGCTGCAGCCAAAGATCCTGTTTGAGCCGCACCGCGCACGGTCACCGGCGTTGCACAGGCATCCATGCGGGGTATTGTAGTGTCACGGTCAACGCAGTGACTCAGCCATTGGAAAGGGCAGATGGACGCATTGGCGCAATTTTTGACAGACGAGCAAGACCCGGTGGCCGTGGGCAAGATCCTGCCCAAGGTCACCGAGTTGCTGACCCGCGACGAGCAGGTCGAGTACATCGCCGTGCAGAAGAAGATGGTGATGAACCTGTCGCCCGATGCAGTGGTGCTGACCAACCGCCGGTTCATCGTGGTCTATCCGAAGTTGTTCGGCATGACGTTTCGTGATGTCCCCTGGCGTGAAGTGCTCGATGTACACATGAGCGAGCAGATGCTGGGGGCGACGGTCATGTGCCGCACCACGCAGGGCGCCTATCTGTCAGTGGATAGCCTGCCCAAGAAGCAGGCGCGGCGGGTGTACGCCTACGCGCAGCAAGTGGAGGAGGCCGCCTACGAGAAACGCCAGCAGCTGGAAATCGAGAAGCTGCGCGTGTCGGCCGGTGGCGTGGTGGTGCACGCACCGCCAGCGCACCTTCCACCCGCATCGGCGCCACAAGCGCCTGCGGCAGAGGATCCGATGCAGGCACTGGGCAAGTTGAAGCAGCTGCTCGATGCCGGGCTGGTCACGCAGCAGGAATTCGACGCGAAGAAGGCTGAGATACTGGCAAGGCTGTAAGCGGCCGCGCCGCTGGGCGTGACGTGAAAACACGACGGCGAGGCCGACAGGCAGGTGCACCTGCGAACGTGTGGGAAGCAGCACGGTCGTGACCGGTGATGCCTCCGCCGGCAGGCCGCTGACAACGACCTTTCCGCCTGACTCTGGTGCCTACGCAAGGCCGGCAGTGACCAGGCCATCGCGAGCGCGCAGCGGCACCCGCGATGCCAAGCGCGCTTACTCACCCAGCGCCTTGGCCACGAACGGCGGGGCCACGAGCACGCCGGTGTGCAGGTGCGCGGTGTAGTACAGCGTGTCGAAGCCCTTGGCCTGCGCATCGGCCTTGCGGAACGCGAAATCGGCCCTGGCCTGCTTGCTGGCCATGGTCACGCTCCACCAGCCGGTGGGGTAGCACGGCTGCGGGAACGGCAGGGTCTTGAACGACTGGAAGCCGGCCTTGCCCATCTCGGTGCGCATTGCGTTGATGAGGTCCAGCAATGCCAGCGGCGATTCGGACTGCTGCACCAGCAGGCCGTCGTCCTTCAGTGCCTTGAAGCAGCTCTCGTAGAACGCCTTGTTGAACAGGCCTTCGGCTGGCCCCACCGGATCGGTGGAATCGACGATCACGATATCCACGCTGCCGGCCGGGCAGTTGGCCATGTAGGCCACGCCGTCGTCGAACAGCAGCTCGGCGCGCGCGTCGTGGTTGGAATCGCACAGCTCGGGGAAATATTTCTCCGACATGCGTGTGACCTGCTCGTCGATATCGCATTGGGTGGCGCTTTCCACGCCCGGGTGCTTGAGCACCTCGCGCAGCGTGCCGCAGTCGCCGCCACCGATGATGACCACGCGCTTGGGCGCGGGGTGGGTGAACAACGCCGGGTGGCTGATCATCTCGTGGTAGAAGAAATTGTCGCGGCTGGTCAGCATCACCGCGCCGTCGATGAGCATCAGCTTGCCCCAATCGGTGGTCTGGTAGATCTCGATCTTCTGGAACGGGGACTGCACCTCGTCCAGCTTGCCGCTGATGCGAAAGCCGATGGCCGAGCCGGTGGGCTGGAAGTGTTCGATGTACCAGTTGTCGTTGCTGCTCATGCAAAAATCCTAAAAAGGAAGGGGAGCTGTCCCTTCTCCCACCGGGAGAAGGTGGCGCAAAGCGCCGGATGAGGGCTGGGCGCAGCCGCGTGCAGTCAGATGGCGCAGCGGCTGACCCTTGCTCGGCCCCGATCCGACCAGGAGCGGGGCGTGAAGTCGGCGCGGATTGTAACGGACCCTGTCCATGCCAGGCGTTACAATTCACGCCCTTTTGCCCCAGCCGAGACAACGAAATGAGCGATTGGTCCCTCGACCAAGCCCGCAAGACCTACTCGATCCCGCATTGGGCCGATGGGTATTTCGATGTGAACGCCGCCGGCCATGTGGTGGTCAAACCGACCGCCGATGGCCCGGCAGTGTCGCTGCCCGAAGTGGTGGATGCCGCGCGTGCGGCCGGGGCCAAACTGCCGCTGCTGTTGCGTTTCCCTGACATCCTGGGCCAGCGCCTGGGCAAGCTGCAGGCGGCCTTCGCGCAGGCGCAGTCGGAATGGGACTACGCCGGCGGCTACACGGCCGTGTACCCGATCAAGGTCAACCAGCACCGTGGCGTGGCCGGCACCCTGGCCGGCCATCACGGTGAGGGCTTCGGCCTGGAAGCGGGCAGCAAGCCGGAGCTGATGGCGGTGCTGGCGCTGTCGCGTCCGGGTGGGCTGATCGTCTGCAATGGCTACAAGGACCGCGAATACATCCGCCTGGCGCTGATCGGCCGCAAGCTGGGCCTGCAGACCTTCATCGTCATCGAAAAGCCGTCCGAGCTGACGCTGGTGCTGGAAGAGGCACGCGCGCTGGACATCAAGCCGGGCCTGGGCGTGCGCATGCGCCTGGCCTCGCTGGGCGCGGGCAAATGGCAGAACAGCGGCGGCGACAAGGCCAAGTTCGGGCTGTCGCCGCGTCAGGTGCTGGACCTGTGGAAGTCGCTGCGTGACACCGAATACGCCGACAGCCTGAACCTGCTGCATTTCCACATGGGTTCGCAGATTTCCAACGTGCGCGACATCGCCAATGGCATGCGCGAAGCCACGCGCTATTTCGTGGAGCTCTCGCGCCTGGGCGCGAAGATCAGCCACGTGGACGTCGGTGGCGGCCTGGGCATCGACTACGAAGGTACGCGCTCGCGCAGCTATTGCTCGATCAACTACGGCCTGCATTCCTACGCCAGCAATATCGTGCAGCCGCTGGCCAGCGCCTGCGAAGAACACGGCCTGACTCCACCGCGCATCGTCACCGAATGCGGCCGCGCGATGACCGCCCACCACGCGGTGCTGATCGCCAACGTCTCCGAAGTGGAGCAGGCGCCGGAAGGCCGCGTGCCGGATGCGCACGACGACGAGCCGGCGGCCATCCGCCACCTGCGGGAGATCCACGGCGAACTGGACGTGCGTCCGGCGGTGGAACTGTTCCAGGAGGCCCAGCACTTCCATGCCGAAGGCTTGAGCGCCTATGCGCTGGGCCAGATCGACCTGACCCACCGCGCGCGCATCGACGACCTGTTCTATGCCATTGCCCACGGCGTGCGCGCACGTTTGAGCTTCGACGAAAAGAGCCACCGCCCGGTGCTGGACGAGCTCAACGAGCGACTGGTGGACAAGTACTTCGTCAACTTCAGCGTGTTCGAATCAATTCCGGATGTGTGGGCGATCGATCAGGTGTTCCCGATCGTGCCGATCGAGCGCCTGAACGAGGCGCCGCAGCGGCGCGGCATCATCGCCGACATGACCTGCGACTCGGATGGCATGGTCAAGACCTATGTCGAGAACGAAAGCCTGGATAGCTCGCTGCCGCTGCACAGTCTCAATGCCGGCGAAAGCTATCGCATCGGCTTCTTCCTGGTCGGTGCCTACCAGGAAATCCTGGGCGACATCCATAACCTGTTCGGCGATACCGACGCGGTGGAAGTAGCGGTGGACGGCGATGGATATCGCATCGTGCAGCAGCGGCGTGGTGATACCACCGATGTGATGCTCGATTACGTGGGCTATCACCTGGACACGTTGCGCGCGACCTATGCCGAGCGCATCGCCGCCGCGCAGCTGACGCCGGAACGCGCGCAGGAGTTGAGCCAGGCGCTGGAAGCCGGATTGACTGGTTACACCTACCTGTCCGACGAACCCTTGAGTTGAAGTCTGCTCACGCGCTGCGGCCTGCGTGCCGCAGCGTGCGCCGAGGGCGCTGATACATGCCAATCGAAACAGCGGTGTGCGTATCGTCGCGAGATGTTCTTTGTCATCTACGTGCAAGACGCATGTGATGTGATGGACTGACGATCTTGCACGTGCGTCACCGTGATGGTCAGCAGTGCCCGCAGCGATGCTGCCGGATGGTGTCTGCAACTGCCGATGATGCTCAACGGAAGCACGTGCCGCTGCTTGGCGTCATGCTTGCCGCCTCGACGCAAGTGTGTTGTCCAGCTTCAGGATCAGGTGCGTTCGGTATCTTCCGCTCGCACAGTGACCGGTGGTTTGCAGAACCGGGAATGAGTGCCGATATGCTTTCTGATGGATATCAGAAATCACATTTTTGAGAATGAATTTCCTTGGATGCATGCATTTCGTGATTGTTGCACGGTCCAAAAGATTCGCGAGTTGCTAGCCTGGTCCTAATTTGTTCGGGGACAAGCGCCTAAACAACCTGCCTGCCTGTCGTGGCTTTGGTTGTGCGCCTTGTTTCATTGTGCGTTTCCATCGTGCATTGCCGACGACTGTCGGCAGTCGTCGATGTTCAACGACCCCGCATATCGCCAGGCGCTGATCCGGCGTGTTCTTTGCCGCATTGCGATGCAGGCACGCCGTTCGATCGTGCGCCACACAGAAGGATGCCTGCAATGCGCGCTGACGCTGTTCAATCGTTTCCCCTGACCATGGCACAACGTGGCCTGTGGGTGACCAGTAAGTTATATACCGACAACACATTGATGTTGTCCGAAGCACTGGAGTTGTTCGGCCCACTGGATCCTGCGTTGTTGATCCGCGCCACGCTGCAGTTGGCGCGCGAGTTCGACACGCTGCGCCTGTGCATCCAAGAGCACGAGGGTATGCCGCACCAGGTCGTGCTGCCCGACTACACCGCGCCAGTGCCGTTCTTCGACGTCAGCGACGACCCGGCGCCGCGCGATGCCGCCGAGCATTGGGTGGCCGAGGAGATCCGCAAGCCTGAGGACCTGCGCAATGGGCCGCTGTGGCATTGCGCGGTGTTCCGCCTCGGTGAGGATCACCACATGTGGGTGCAGTGCGTCAGCCACCTGGTGATGGATGGCTATTGCGCCTCGATCATGATGCAGCGGATGGCGGTGCTCTATAACGCCTATGCGGCGAACGTGGAGCCCGAGCCTGCCGAGTACGGCAGCGCGTTGTCGCTGATCGAGATGGAACAACAGTACCGCGACTCCGATCGCTTTCAGCGCGACCGCAGTTACTGGATGCAGCAGCTGGCCGATCTCCCGCCGCCGGTGACCCTGGCGCGGCCGGGCAATCACCTGTCCACCGGGCTGCTGCGTGGCATCGGGCAGTTTTCGCCGCAGCAAATGGTGCGCCTGCGTGCGCTGGGCAAGGAGTACGGCGCCAGCCTGCCGCAGATGCTGATTTCGCTGATTGCGGCCTACTACTACCGCTGCACGGGCGCCGAAGACCTGGTGCTGGCCATGCCGGTAACCGGCCGGATCAACGCGCGCTACCGACACACCGCCGGGCTGGTTGCCAACGTGATCTCGCTGCGTCTGAAGATGGACCCGCAGCAGCCGGTCCACACCTTGTTCGTACAGGTGGCCTCGGTGGTCAAGAGTGCGCTGCGCCACCAGCAATACCGCTTCGAGGACGTGCGCCGTGACCTTGGCATGTTCGGCATCGAGCAGAAGCTCGCACGCCTGGCGGTGAACATCGAAGCCTTCGATTACACGCTGCGCTTCGGCGAGGCGTATGCGACGCCGCACAACCTCTCCAACGGTCCGGCCGACGACCTGACCATCTTCTGCTACGAACGTGGCGATGGCGCGGCACTGCGCTTTGATCTGGATGCCAACCCGGCGTTGTACGACAGCCACGAGCTGGCCGAGCATTGCCGGCGCCTGACCCAGCTGGCCGATGCCGTGCTCGACAACCCCACCTGTGCACTGGGCGAGGTGGACGTACTGGGCGAGCAAGAACGTCAGCGCCTGCTGTACACCTGGAACCGCACCGACGCGCCACTGCCGGCCGATGCCACACTCCTGCACGGGATGCTGCAGCGTGCCGAACTGATGCCGGCCGCCGTGGTCGTGCAGTACGACAACCGCACGCTGGATTACGCCACCTTGTGCGAGCTGGCCGCGCGGATTGCTGCGCAGTGGGTCGCCGATGGCGTGCGCCCCGGCGATGTGGTGGCCGTGGCCTTGCCGCGCAGCGAGCACCTGCTGGTGGCGCTGCTGGCGATCATGTGGAGCGGTGCGGCATACCTGCCGCTGGATCCGGAGAGCCCGGCCGCGCGCAACCGCCAGATGCTCGACGATTCCGGTGCCATCGCGCTGGTGTGCGAGCCGGCGCTGTGCAAGCGCTACCTGATCGGCGGCATGGTCTGGCTGGACCCACGCCCTGCGCTCTTGCCGGCAGCGATTGCGCCGCTGGCGACGCCCGATGGCACGGCCTATGTGTTGTACACCTCCGGTTCGACCGGCGCGCCCAAGGGCGTGGAGATCAGCCATCGCAATCTGTTCAATTTCTTGCATGCGATGGAAAACGAGCTGGCGCTACGCCCGCGCGACCGCGTGCTGGCGGTCACCACCATCACCTTCGATATTGCCGGGCTGGAGTTGTACCTTCCGTTGCTGGTGGGCGCGCGCGTGGTCATCGCACCGGCCGGGATCAGCCACGATCCGCGCGGCCTGGCGCGCTTGATCGCCCACGAGCAGATCAGCCTGGTGCAGGCCACGCCGTCGCTGTGGCGCATCCTGCTGGCAAACCAGGACCTTGCACTGGATCGCCTGCATGCGCTGGTGGGCGGCGAGGCGCTGGTGCCGGAACTGGCCAGCCAGTTGCTGGGCCGGGTGGGGCGCCTGACCCAGCTGTACGGGCCCACCGAGACCACCATCTGGTCGACCATCATGCCGCTGCAGTTGACCGACGCCGCGGCACCGCCGATCGGCAGGCCGCTGCTCAATACGCGTGTCTACGTGCTCGATGCGCAGCGGCAGCCCCTGCCGACCGGTGCAATCGGCGAGTTGTACATCGGCGGTGCCGGCGTCGCCAAGGGCTACCGCGGCAAGCGGCAGTTGACCAGCGAGCGATTCCTGCGCGACCCGTTCGCTGCAGACGGCAGCCGCATGTACCGCACGGGCGATCGCGTGCGTCAGCGTGAGGATGGCCTGCTGGAATTCATCGGCCGCGCCGATGCGCAGTTGAAGATCCGCGGCCATCGTGTGGAGCCGGCCGAGATCGAGAACGCGTTGCTGCTGCATGCCCAGGTGGCGCAGGTTGCCGTGGTGGCGCACCAGGACGGCGATACGGCGGTGCAGCTGCTGGCCTACGTGGTGGGCAGGCACGGCACGGCGCCGTCGACCGATACGCTGCGCGCGCATCTGCAGCAGCGCTTGCCGGCGGCGATGATGCCAAGCCTGTGGGTCATGCTTGCGGCCTTGCCACTGACGGCCAACGGCAAGCTGGACCGCCGTGCATTGCCCGCGCCAGATGTCGTGCCGGTGCGTGCGCAGGTGGCGCCGCGCGATGCGCTGGAACTGCAGCTGGCAGACCTGCTGCGTGAGGTGCTGGGCATCCAGGCGGTGGGCGTGGACGACAACTTCTTCGAGCTGGGCGGCGACTCGCTGCGCGCGGCGGAAATGGCGGCGCGCTTCCCGCAGCTGTTCGGTGTCGAACTGCCGTTGGGCACGCTGTTCCATGCCCCGACGATCGCCGGCCTGGCCGAGGTGATCAGGCGTAGCGCGCAGCCGGCGAACGATCCCCTGGGCGTGCTGCTGCCATTGCGTGCAGGCACGCCCGGCACCACGCCGTTGTTCTGCATCCACCCGGTGATCGGGCTGGGCTGGTCGTATCTCACCCTGCTCGGGCAGCTGGACCCGCAATGGCCGGTGTACGCATTGCAGTCGCCGGCATTGAGCGACCCGCAGCATCGCCCGGACAGCATCGAGGCGATTGCGCGCGACTATCTGGCGCGGCTACGCAGCGTGCAGCCGCAGGGGCCCTACCGATTGATCGGCTGGTCACTGGGCGGGCTGATCGCCCATGCCATTGCGGCCGAACTGCACGACCTTGGCGAGGACGTCGAATTGCTGGCGATGCTGGACAGCTACCCGCATCTGGAACAGGCCGCGGCGTTGCCGGAGTCGGAGAACGTGCGCGCCTCGGTCCATGCGCTGGGCCTGACCCTCGACGCGAACCAGCCGATGCCGACCACCGTGGCCGAGCTGGCCAGCCTGCTGTGCGACCACTATGGGCTGACCACCTTGCCAGCCGTGCGCCAGCTGCTCGAACAGCGCCCCACGCTGCTGAACGACCTGGGCGCTGTGACTCAGCACCATCTGCACCTGGCGCGCCGTCACCGGCCCCGGGCATTGAACCAGGACGTGCTGTTCGTCGAGGCCAATGTTCGCATGAGCTCCGGTGGCGACGATGCGCGTTGGGTGGACTACCGGCCGCAGGCCTGGCGTCCTTACGTGCGCACGTTGCACCTGCATGGGTTGGACAGCGACCATCATTCGATGCTGTCGGCCACGCACTCGGCCAGGCTCTGTAGGTTGCTGCACGCCGCCACCGCGCCTGCATCCCAGTGCGACGGCAGCATTGCCACCGCCAGCGACGGGGTGGCCGAATATGCCTGAGATCCCGGCAAGCCCTGCAGCGCATCGGCCGATCGTCATTGCCACCCTGGGCACCCACGGCGACGTGCGCCCGATCATCGCGCTGGGGCGTGGCCTGCGCGAGCGCGGATATCCCGTGCGGGTGTTGACCAGCCGCAATTTCGAAGCGCTGATCCGCGCCAACGGGCTGGACTTCTTCCCACTCAGCGGCGACCACCAGCAACTGCTGCAGGGCAACCCGAGCGTGGCCGAGATGCGTGGCGGCTGGCGCGGCATCTGGGGCACCTTGCGCGCGCAGCTGCTGAGCGGGGCACGCGACTGGGCCGAGCAGGGCCGCGCGGCCTGTACCGATGCCGGGTTGATCCTGGGGGTGGGCAGCGCGAGCTTCCTGGCCCACAGCCTGGGGCAGGCCTACGGGCTGCCAGTAGTGTTCGCGCAATTGCAGCCGTTGACCGCCTCGCGGCATCTGCCATTGATGGCGATGCCCGGCATCCGCCTGCCCGGGCGGGTGAGCGTGGCGCTGCATCACCTGGCGCGCTTTGCCGGCTGGCAACTGCTGCGCCCGGCGCTCAACGACATCGTACGCCCGGCCCTGGGACTGCCGGCCTATCCGTGGCGCGGCCCGGACCGCAGCGCACTCAGGGTGATCTACGGCTACAGCGCGCAGCTGTGCCCACGCCCACCGGACTGGCCGGCCAGAGCACAGGTCTGCGGGTTCTGGCAACTGCCGCAGCCGCAATGGAAACCACCGGCAGCGTTGCAGGCATTCCTGCAGGCCGGGCCACCGCCGCTGTACATCGGCTTCGGCAGCATGACCAGCACCGACGCGGCGCAGCTCACCGCGACGGTCAAGGCGGCGGTGCGTCTGACCGGGCAGCGCGCCTTGCTGGCCAGCGGCTGGGGCGGGCTGACCGATAACCAGGAGACCGCTGCCGACGATGCAGAGCGCTTCTTCCATCTGGAGCACGCACCGCACGACTGGTTGTTTCCGCGCGTGGCCGTGGCCGTGCATCACGGCGGCGCGGGCACCACCGGTGCGACGCTGACGGCGGGGATTCCATCGGTGGTGTTGCCGTTTGGGTACGACCAGCCGTTCTGGGCGCATTGCCTGGCCCAACGCGGGGTGGCGCCGCCGGCGCTTGCTCGCGTCGGGCTGCAGCCGCAGCGGCTGGCCGACGCACTGCGTCAGGCCGGTACGCCGGCCATGCGTGCGGCCGCGCGTGCGTTGGGGCAGCGCATCGGCGATGAAGATGGCGTACGCACCGCTGTGGATCAGCTGCAAGCCTGGGGACTGCTGGAGGCAGCAAGGCCGCACGCACGGGTGGCGCAGGCAGCGGTGGCCTGACGAAGAGACAGGCGGGCCGCGAAGGCGAGCACGCGGCCGCACGGTGCGCCGACGCGTCATCGCATGCCTCTACTGCCGGCGGTGCGGTTGAGTCACGCTGCGTCGGCAGAGGCAGAGGCAGAGGCAGAGGCAGAGGCAGAGGCAGAGGCAGGTGCAGTTGCAGAGACACGGCCGTGTTTCCAACCAGCACCAGTTGCACAGGCGACGCGCGGCCTGGATCGCCGCACGAGCGCTAGCAGTGCCGACGCAGGCGGGGTTCAATGACACGGACCCATCAGTGGCGCGCTGCCGGCGAGCGTCGCCGCCAGGCGCGCAGGCGTCCGCGACGCCATGGCGAGCGAGCCTTCCGAACATTGCTCCGTTCCAGTCGCGTGTCCGCTGCCTGATCGCCCGCGCTCCGCACGTGGTCGCGCTTTCCAATCACCGCATCGTGCAGCTGCATCGCGTCTGCGGCAGCATGTTTGGCACCTGCATCAGGTGGCTGAAGCATCGCGGGCGCACCACAATCAGGTTCTGCGCCCGCGATGCTGCCGGGTGACAGGGGCCGGATGCTTGGCGTCCTGATGCATACAGGCACTCTGGCGTGCGGCACAATCCGGCTTCCCTGGTTCTCCATTTCCCCATGCGCTATCCGGCGTTGGATCTGCTGCGTGGCATCGCCATCGTCTGGGTGATGCTGTTCCATTCCTTCGTGGTCGGCGGGCTGGGGCCGGACTGGGCGTGGCTGTCGCGCTACGGCTGGATGGGGGTGGACCTGTTCTTCGTACTGAGCGGGTTCCTGATTGGCAGCCAGGTGCTCATGCCGCTGGCGCGCGGGCAGCGCCTGGATTTCAAGGACTTCTACCTGCGGCGTGCCTTCCGCATCCTGCCGGCGTTTGCGGTGGTGCTGATCGTCTACATGGCGTGGCCGGGGCTTCGCGAAGCGCCCGGGCTGGCGCCGTGGTGGATGTTCGCCAGTTTCACCCTGAACCTGTTCGTCGATTACGGCCAGCAGGCCGCCTTTTCGCACGCCTGGTCGCTGTGCGTGGAAGAGCATTTCTATCTGGTGTTTCCGCTGCTGGCCACGCTATTGCTGCGACGCCCGTCGGCGGCCCGCTTCATCGCGCTGTGCGTGGCGGTCGTGGTGGCCGGCATCGCCTTGCGCAGCAGCGTGTGGCTGCACAACACCGCGCTGGACCAGATCGGCAGCGGGCAGCAGCGCAACTGGTTTGTCGAAGACATCTACTACCCCACCTGGAACCGTCTCGACGGCCTGTTGGCCGGCAGTGCGCTAACGGCCCTGGCAATGTGGCTGTTTCGCGAGCGCACCGGTCTGATCGGCAATGCGCTGGGTTGGCCGGTGCTCTCTTTCGGCCTGGCCTTGCTGGTACTGGCAGGCACCGCGACCGACAGCAGGTTTGGCCGCCTGCGCGTACCCGGCGCGGCCTGGCTGGCGGCGATTTCCTACAGCCTGTATCTGACCCACAAGGCGATGTTTCATGTGACTCAACAATGGTTTGCCGCCACGCTGGAAGGCCGAGGCCTCCTGGCATTCGTGGGGTATGGCGTGGTGGCGCTCGCGGCAGGCGCGTTGCTCCATTACGCGGTGGAACTTCCCTTCCTGCAGCTGCGCGGCGCGCTGCTACGGCGGCGTGCGGCAATGCGCAGTGATGCCGAGCTGGCGTAATGCGCTGTGTAGTTCATCGGTCGAAGGGGTACAAGTAAAAAAGCCGCGCAATGCGCGGCTTTCTGATGAATCGGTTCGATGCGCCACATGCCTTGCGCGGCGCACCGCGCAACGTATCCCGCATGCTGCGTGCTCACCGTTTGCAGCCACCTCTCAGCCGCACGGCCTCACTGCGCGTCGCGCGCCACCTGAAACCCGGCGAACGACTGCGTCACCGGCATGATTTCCAGCCGATTGATGTTCAAGTGCGCCGGCAGGCCGGCCACGTAGAAGATCTGCTCGGCGATGTCCTCGGCCGTCATCGGGGTGGCGCCGCGGTACAGCGTGTCGGAGGCGGCCTGGTTGCCGCCGGTGCGCACCAGGGTGAATTCGGTTTCGGCCATGCCCGGTTCGATCGAGGTCACGCGCACGCCGGTGCCATGCAGGTCCGAGCGCAGGCCCAGCGAAAACTGCTGCACGAAGGCCTTGGTGCCGCCATAGACGTTGCCGCCGGTGTACGGATACGTGGCCGCTACCGAGGCGATGTTGATGATGGCGCCACGGCGCGCGATCAACGCCGGCAGCAGCCGGTGGGTGAGGGTGACCAGCGCGGTGACGTTGGTGTCGATCATCTGCTGCCACTGCTGCAGGTCGGCTTGCTGTGCCGGCGCCGTGCCCAGTGCCAGCCCCGCGTTGTTGACCAGCACGTCGATGTCGGCGAAGGCCGCCGGCACTGCGTCGATGGCCGCCGCCAGTGCCTGCGCATCGCGCATGTCGAAGGCGGCGGTGTGCACCTGGCCGGCGGGCAGTTCCGCAGCCAGCGCATCCAGGCGTTCGGCGCGTCGGCCGGTGGCGATGACCTTCCAGCCGGCGGCGGCAAAGCGGCGCACGGCGGCGCTGCCGAATCCGGAGGTGGCGCCGGTGATGAGCACGGTCTTGGACATGGGGAACTCCAGGGGATGGGAACGAGGGGGTTTCAGGGAACAGCAGGGCCGCTGGCAGCGGCAGCGCGTCGGGCGCGCAGCATCTGCTCGGTCAGGATGTCTTGCGCGATCACCTGGCCGCGCCGCAGCCGCAGGAGCAGATGGCTGGCCGCCGCCGATGATGCATCTGCGGCGGGCGGCATCGCGACGATCAACTCACCATCGACCCACACTGCCGGTACCGGCGCGTGCTGGCCGGGAAACAACACCTCCAGCGGCAATTCCGGCGGTGTGTCGTTGCAGGCGCCCAGCACCACGCGATCGAGCACCAGCTGCCGTGCGTCCAGGCGCCAGAACGCCTGGTAACCGCGCCAATTGGCCGTGCAGCTGCCCAGGGTGGTGCCGGCCTTGGCGACGAAGCGCTTCCAGGTGGCGGGGTCGTCCAGCGGCCCGGACAACGGCTCCGCCAGCAGGTGTGCCTGCCGGCCGTCGATCCGGATGCGATCGGGAATCTGCTCGGTGGCCTGCGCGCTGCCGGTCACCGCAAGCAGTCCCAGTACCGAGCCGGCGAGACCGCGCACCACCTGCGCTTACTGCGCCTTGATCGCGATGGCAGGCAAGCCGCTGCCGGTGAGTTTCTGCTTGGCTTCGGCCAGTTCGCCGGCGCTGCCATAGGGCCCCATGCGTACGCGATATACCGTCTTGCCGCTGATCTCGGCCGATTCCACGCGTGCGGCCAGGCCCATCATCGCCAGCTTGGCCTTGGTCGATTCGGCATCGCCGGAGGCGCCGAACGAGCCGGCCTGCAGGATGTAACGGGTGGTGTCGGTCACCGCAGGCGCCGCAGTGGGGCTGGCTGCCGTCGTGGTGGCGGCAACGGCCGGTTTGGGCGCTGCGGCCGCTGGCGTGGTGAGCGCGGCGGTGCTGACTGGCGCAGGCGTGGCAGCCGGACGGGTCTGGCCGGCCTCCGGCAACGGCTTGGGGACGCGGGCGGCGGTTTCGTTCAAGGGCACCGGCACGCTGGCGGCAGGCGTGGCCGCGACGACACTGGCAGCGGCGCCCGGTGCCGGTGGCACCGGCTTGCCTTCCAGCGCTGCGCGCGCGCGCGCAGCTTCCTCGGCGCGTGCGCTGGCGGCCAGTTCCGCATCGGACATCTGGACTTCCTTGCCGGGCAGCAAGGTATAGAAGTCGTACTGGGTCTGCGCATCGCCGGGCTTGGCCTGCGGCTTGGGCGGCGGCGTGCTGGGCTTTGGCAGCTCGGCCGGCGTATCGGTGTCGGCATCGGCCACAGGCTCGGGCTGCGCGTCGGGGTTGGCCCGCGGACCCACGCGCAGGAAGCCGTCTCCGTCTTTCTTGAACAGGTTGGGCGCGGCCAGGAAGATCACCGCCGCAATCGCGGCGCCCGCCACCAACCACACCCAACCGGGTGTGCCATTGCTGGTGTTGCGTCGTGCCTGGCTCTTACCGCGTCGTGCTGCCATCTACCACTTCTCCGAATCGTGTCGTTGCGGGCGGTGTGCCCGGCTTGCTGCGGCTGTCGCTGTCGCTGCACCCACCGCCCTGGTAAGGCAGACACAGCGCTGTGCGGTCGCGACCGCTCTGCCCACTGCGCAGCCAAGGCGGGCATGCCGCCCACGCCCGGCTGCCATGGGGTGTGGCTACATCTTTTCCGGCGCGCTGACGCCGAGCAGTTCCAGGCCGTTGGCAAGCACTTGCTGGGTCGCCACTGCAAGGGTGAGTCTGGCATCGCGCTCGGCGGCATCGTCCACCAGCACCTTGCTGTTGTGATACCACGTGTGGAAGGCGTGCGCCAATTCACGCAGGTACTGCGCGATCTGGTACGGCTCCAGCGTCTGGCCTGCGATTTCCACCACTTCCGGGTAACGCGACAGCTCCAGCATCACCGCGAGCGAGTGCTCATCGTCCAGGCGCGCCAATTGGGCCAGGCCGTTGGCCTGCTCGTACTTGAGGCCCTTTTCCTGTGCCTGGCGCAGCACGCTGCACACGCGCGCATGCGCGTACTGCACGTAGAACACCGGGTTGTCGTTGCTCTGCGCGCGGGCCAGGTCGATATCGAAGGTGAGCTGCGAATCGGGCTTGCGCGCGATCAGGAACCAACGCACGGCATCGGCGCTGGTCTCCTCGATCAGGTCGCGCAAGGTGACATAGCTGCCGGCGCGCTTGGACAGTTTTACTTCCTCGCCGCCGCGCACCACCGTCACCATCTGGTGCAGCACGTATTCCGGCCAGCCCTGCGGGATGCCCAGTTCCAATGCCTGCAGGCCAGCGCGCACGCGCGTCAGCGAGCCGTGGTGGTCGGCGCCCAGTTCGGTGATCGCGCGCTCGTAGCCGCGCTGCCACTTGGTCAGGTGGTAGGCCACGTCCGGCACGAAGTAGGTGTAGGTACCGTCGGACTTGCGCATGACGCGGTCCTTGTCGTCGCCGAAGTCGGTGGACTTCAGCCATAACGCGCCGTCTTCCTCGTAGGTATGGCCGGAGGCGATCAGCTTTTGCACCGCTTCTTCGACCTTGCCGTCCTTGTACAGCGAGCTTTCGAGGAAATAGATATCGAAGTCGACGCGGAACGCGGCCAGGTCGTGGTTCTGCTCGTTGCGCAGATACGCCACCGCGAAGCGGCGGATCGACTCGATGTCGGCCGGATCCTGGGTGCCGGTGACCAAATGGCCTTCCAGGTCGACGTGGTCGCCGGCCAGGTAGGCGTTGGCCACATCGGCGATGTAGTCGCCGCGGTAGCCGTTCTCCGGCCAGCCCGCGCTGTCGGGGGTGAGCCCGCGCGCGCGCGCCTGCACCGACAGCGCCAGGTTCTCGATCTGCACGCCGGCGTCGTTGTAGTAGAACTCGCGCTTGACGTTCCAGCCGTTGGCATCGAGCACGCGCGCCAGGCTGTCGCCGATTGCCGCCGCGCGACCGTGGCCGACGTGCAGCGGGCCGGTGGGGTTGGCCGAGACGTATTCCACGCCCACCGAGCGGCCGTTGCCGGCCAGCCCGCGACCGTAGTCGTGGCCTTGCTTGATGACATGCGCCACTTCGCGTTGGTACGCGCTGGGAGCCAGATGGAAATTGATGAAGCCGGGACCGGCGATCTCTACCTTAGTCAGCTCGTCGCTGGCCGGCAATGCCGCCACCAGCGCCTGCGCCAGTGCGCGCGGATTGCTGCGTGCGGCCTTGGCCAGCAGCATCGCCGCATTGGTGGCGAAGTCGCCGTGCTCGCGTGTCTTGGGCCGCTCGACCACAAAATCCGGCGGCAGGGTGTCGGCAGGCAGGGTGCCGTTGGCGCGCAAGGCTTCGATGCCTTGGCCGATCAATGCGCGGAGTTGGGCTTTCACGTGGGATCTGCTTGGAACCAAACCAGCGATTTTACCCGACCGCGCGCCGCAGGGTCCGGCCGATGGTTCAGGTGGGAGCGGCGTGCTCATTCCAGCCAACCGCGCTCGGCCAGAGAGACCGGCCGGCCATCGCCGATCACGAAGTGATCCAGCAAGCGGATGTCCACCAGGTCCAGCCCCTGCAGCAGGCGTTGGGTGACCGCACGGTCGGCCTCGGAAGGTTCCGGATTGCCGGAGGGATGATTGTGCCCAACGATGACCGCCGCGGCATTGTGCAGCAGCGCCTTGCGCACCACTTCGCGCGGATGGATGTCGGCGCCGTCTATGGTGCCGGTGAACATTTCCTCGAAGGCGATCGCGCGGTGGCGGTTGTCCAGGAACAGCACCGCGAACACTTCGTAGGCGCGTGCGCGCAGCCGCTGCGAGAAATAGCGGCCCACACTGGGCGGGTCGTTGAGCGCCTCGCCGCGCTCCAGCCCGCTCATCAAATGCCGGTGCGCCAGTTCCAGCGCCGCGTTGAGCTTGCAGGCAGAGGCCGGGCCCAGGCCAGGCAGGCGCGCCAGCGCCGAGGCCGGGCGGTCCAGCAGCACGCGCAGCGGCCCATGCCGGTGCAGCAGCTCGCGCGCAGTCTTGACCGCATCCTGGCCGCGCAGGCCCGAGCCGACGAAGATCGCCAGCAGCTCGGCATCGGAGAGGGTAGGGGCACCGCGCGTCAGGAGTTTTTCGCGCGGGCGTTCGGTGCTGGGCCAGTCGTGTATGTGCATATGGCGAGATTGCCGGTGCTTATCGCCCACGCCCATCAGGCCAGGCAGGACCATCGGCTAATCTAGTTGTCCTTGTAACCGTAGGACGACTCCGACGTGATCGGCTCCACTCAGGCCCGCCCCCTGGACGGACAGCGTTTGCTGCTGTGCGTCGGCGGAGGCATCGCCGCTTACAAATCGCTCGAACTGGTCCGTCGCCTGCGCGACGCCGGCGCACAGGTGCAGGTCGCCATGACCAGCGGTGCGCAACAATTCGTCACCCCGCTGAGCTTCCAGGCACTTTCCGGGCAACCGACCCGCACCACGCTGTGGGACAGCGCCGCCGAGCAGGCAATGGGGCATATCGAACTGGCGCGCTGGGCCGATCGGGTGATCGTCGCCCCGGCCACGGCCGATCTGCTGGCGCGGCTGGCGCACGGCCTGGCCGACGATCTGGTCACCACCCTGTGCCTGGCCACGACCGCGCCACTGACCGTGGCCCCGGCGATGAACCACCGCATGTGGCTGCATGCAGCCACCCAGGCCAATGTCGCCACCTTGCGCGCGCGCGGCGTGGCGGTGGTGGGCCCGGACGATGGCCCGCTGGCCGAAGGCGAATCCGGTCCCGGCCGGTTGGCCGAGCCGGCGGCGATCATCGCCGCACTGGCAGGCGCGCAGACCGCACCCTCGGCGGCTGACGCATCCCCGGCTGCCGCTGCACCAGCATGCATTCCCAGCAGTGCCCAGCTGGCAGGCCTGCGCATGGTCATCAGCGCCGGGCCGACGTTCGAGGACCTGGACCCGGTGCGCTACGTCGGCAATCGCAGCAGCGGCAAGATGGGCTATGCCCTAGCTGCTGCTGCCGCCCGCCAGGGCGCCGACGTGGTGCTGGTCAGCGGTCCGGTGCACCAGACCACGCCGCCCGGCGTACAGCGTATCGACGTGCGCTCGGCCGCGCAGATGCGCGACGCAGTCCTGGGCGCCTTCCCGGCCGATATCTACATCGGCGCGGCCGCAGTGGCCGACTACACCCCCAAGCGGGTGGTGTCGCAGAAGATCAAGAAGACCGGCGAAACCCTGACCCTGGAACTGGTGCGCACCCCGGACATCCTGTCCGAGGTGGCCACGCAGACCGGCGCGCTCAAACTGGTGGTCGGTTTTGCGGCCGAAACGCACGACGTGGAGCAGTACGCGCGTGGCAAGCTGGCGGCCAAGCGGCTGGATCTCATCATCGCCAACCAGGTCGGGATCGAGGGCGGCGGGTTTGAAAGCGACAACAACGCCGCTACCGCTTATTGGCAGGATGGCGAGCGCGTGTTCCCCAGCAGCAGCAAGACCCAACTGGCCGAGCAACTGCTGGCCCTGATCGCAGAGAGATTGCAGGCATGAGCCACTCCACCCACGCGTTGCAGCTGAAGTTGCTCGACCCGCGTTTCGGCGACGTGTGGCCGCTGCCGGCCTACGCCACCGAGGCCAGCGCAGGCATGGATCTGCGCGCCGCGCTGGAAGCGCCGATGACCTTGCAACCGGGCGATGCGGCGTTGATCCCCAGCGGCATCGCCATCCATCTGGCCGACCCGCAGTTGTGTGCGGTGGTCCTGCCGCGCTCGGGTCTGGGCCATCGCCATGGCATCGTGCTCGGCAACGGCACCGGGCTCATCGATGCCGATTACCAGGGCCCGCTGCTCATCAGTACCTGGAATCGCGGTCGCGAGGCCTTCACCATCGAGCCGGGCGACCGCATCGCGCAGTTGGTGATCCTGCCGATCGTGCGCGTGGGCCTGCAAGTGGTGGATACTTTCGTCGACAGCGCGCGGGGAGCGGGTGGATTCGGCCACACCGGGGTGCGCTGACGGGGGAGTCACATGAGCAAGGCGAACGAGCGCAGCCAATCGATGTCCAGCGTGCGCACGAGCGGTCCGGTGTTGGGGGGCGTGTTGCTGCTGCTGGCCGCCTGGTTCGGCTGGAACGGCTATACGCAATGGCATGAGGAACGCATTGCGCAGGATCTGGAGCAGGCCCGCGACCGCGCCGTGCAACAAGTCAGCCAGGCGATGGCCGCGCAGGCCAGCCAGCTCGATGCCGTGCTCAAGCAGCCACCGGTGATTGCCGCCTTGGGCAATGGGGACGCACTGGCGGCCGCCTCGGCCATTCGTGAACGCCTCAAGGCCGTCGAGGATGTACAGGTGTTGCCTGGCGACCTTGCTGCAGCCTACGCCAACCCCAGGGAGTTCGGCTATGCGCGGCTGAGCCTGCTCGAATCGGCGCAGGTGGCCGACCGGGCGCAGGTGCGCGTGGTGCGCGACGCCAGGCAGGTGCGCCTTGGCATGGCCGCCGCGGTGCGCCTGGGCGGGCAGCCGGCGGTGGTGTACGCACGCCTGCCGCTGCTGCGCCTGACCGGCCCGCTGGACGCGATTGCGGTGCCCGGCAGCGCCTATCTGGCCTTGCGCCAGGGCAGCTACAACGTGGCCCAGCAGGGCAATCTGGCACTGGCCGACGCGGCCGAAACACTGGCCAAGCCGCTGGGCAGCAGCGGCCTGCGCGTGGCCGCCGCCGTCCCGCAACGCGACAACGGCCCGCTGGGTCTGGGCGCTGTTGGCTGCGCGATCGTGGCTGCGCTGCTGCTGGTCATCGCCGTACTGCTGGCGCTGGCCAGCCGTGGTCGGGTGGCGTTGCCCCGTCGCCGTGTCGCCAGCGCGTCGGTGCTCGACGAACCCACCTTCGGTCAAAGCCTGCAGCACGACGCCAGCCTCGCCAGCCAGGCCGCTGCGGTGGAAGCGGACGCAGCACCGCCGCCGCCGCTGGCGGCGACGGTGCAGGTCACCACGGACATGTTCCGCGCCTACGACATCCGTGGCGTGGTGGGCAAGGATCTCAATCCCGGCGTGGCGGCGCTGATCGGCCAGGCCATCGGCAGCGTGATGCAGGCGCAGGGCCTGCGCGATGTGGTGGTGGGCCGTGACGGACGCCTGTCCGGTCCGGAGCTGACCAACGGCCTGATCGAAGGTCTGCGGCGCGCCGGCTGCAACGTGACCGACATCGGTCTGGCACCGACGCCGGTGGTGTACTTCGGCGCATATGAGTTGCGTGCCGGCAGCTGCGTGGCGGTGACCGGCAGCCATAATCCACCGGACTACAACGGCTTCAAGATCGTGATCGGTGGCGAGACGTTGTCCGGCACGGCCATCGCCGAACTGCACCAGCGTATCAACGAAGGCCGCCTGCATACCGCCGCCACGCCCGGCGAGCTGGAGCAGCGCGATCTCAGCGATGCCTACATCCAGCGTATCGCCGATGACGTGCAGCTCGACCGCCCGATCAAGGTCGTGGTGGATGCGGGCAATGGCGCGGCCGGCGAAATCGCGCCACGCCTGCTGGAGGCGATCGGCGCCGACGTCGTGCCGTTGTATTGCGACATCGACGGCAGGTTCCCCAACCATCACCCCGACCCGAGCGAGCCGCACAATCTGGACGATCTGGTCAAGATGGTGCAGCGCTTCGATGCCGATATCGGCGTGGCCTTCGACGGCGACGCCGATCGCCTGGGTGTGGTGACCAAGGACGGCGCGGTGGTGTTCCCCGACCGCCTGCTGATGCTGTTCGCCGCCGATGTGCTGCAGCGCAATCCCGGCGCGCTGGTCATTTACGACGTGAAATGCACCGGCAAGCTGTCCGATTACGTGCTGCGCAATGGCGGCAGCCCGCTGATGTGGAAGACCGGGCATTCGCTCATCAAGTCGAAGATGCGCGAAACCGATGCCGAGCTGGCCGGCGAGATGAGCGGCCACTTCTTCTTCAAGGAGCGCTGGTACGGGTTCGATGACGGCATCTATGCCGCAGCGCGGCTGCTGGAAATCCTGGCCCAGCGCGATGAAACCCCGTCCGAGGTGCTGAACGCCCTGCCCGAGAGCGTCTCCACGTCGGAGATCAAGGTGCCGGTGGACGGCGATGCGCATGCGCTGGTGGCACGCTTCGTCGCGCGTGCGCAGGCGGGCGAAGAATCGCCGTTCGAATCGGCGCGGCTGTCCACCATCGACGGCCTGCGGGCGGACTTTGTCGATGGCTGGGGCCTGGTGCGCGCCTCCAACACCACGCCGATCCTGGTGCTGCGGTTCGAAGCCGACAGCGAGGCGGCGCTGGAACGCATCCGCGCGCTGTTTCGCAGTCAATTGCAGGCGCTGCTGCCCGAGCATCCGCTGGTGTTTTGAGCGAGGGGTGAGGTCGCTGGCGGCGTTGCCCCTCCGGCGGCAGCGCCGTTGCACGCGGCTTGACAGAGCAGCGGCGAAGCGGGCGCATCGCATCGGCATGCTCAGCACTCGCTACGGCCGCTACCGGCACTGCCGGCCACTGCATGCAGGTGCAGGCCATTGGCCGCAACCGGTGGCGCTTTGGCCTGCAGGCCGTCGCGCTGCAGCCATACCGCATCCCAATACGGATACGCACCGATCCGGTCGACCAGCCCGGCGCGCAACGGCAACGCCACCAGGCTGCGCGCGAACTGCCGGCGATCAATCTCGGCCGGAAGCGCTGCCGCCTGCATGGCCGGTTGCCAGACCGTGCCGCCGCGCCCGCGCGCACGATTGACCGCGTCGCCGGCTGCCACCCGTGCGGCGCCCGCCAGTTGCAACAAGCCGGCCTTGCCTGGTGCCTGCAGCAAGCCGCACCAGCGTTGTGGCAGCAGCACCCAGCACAGCAACTGCGCACCGTGCCAATGGCGCGCCATCGCCAACGTGGCCGCAGCCGCGCGCGCGCAGCGCCAGTCCGCAAACAACGGCACGCCTTGGTGGGTGGGCAGGCATAGATGCCAATACACCGCAGTGGGAATCGGCATGAAAACGGAGCGAAGGAGGGGCGCACTGGGCATGCCCACAGCCTGCCCATGCCGCCAGGGCAGCAACATCATCCAACCGCGCACCGAGGCGTCGGCCGTTTGCCCAACGCCGTGTACGAATAAGCGCCGCGCTCCACTGCGGATCAGCCATACCTGCCGGCCAGCACCAACATTCCGCTTACCGCTTACCGCTTACCGCCATTCCCCATTCCCCATTCCCCATTCCCCATTCCCCATTCCCCATTCCCCATTCCCAGCCCCTCAATGCCCAGCCCGATCGCGCTTCCAGCCGCGATGCTTTACATCCAGATACAGGCTGTAGAACGCAGTGAACGCCGGAAACAGGTTCTGCAGCACGCCCACCGAATCCTGCTTGGCCGAGAACACGAAGTAGCTCAGCGTCATCAGGCTGCCCACCACGCTCATGTACCAGAACAGCCGCGGGATCACCGGCTTGCCAGCGCGCTTGGAGGCCACGAACTGCACCAGCCAGCGGCCGCCGAACATCAGCGCGCCCACATAGCCGATCAACTTCCAGCCAGTGACATGGATACCGGTCCAGTACAGCCAGGTCAGCGGCTGGTCCAGCAAGCTGGTGTCCATCAACGCTCCTCCACCGCGGTGCGCTTGCTGCGGGTAATCAGCCACGCCACCCCGCGCAGGTCGCGGATGCCTACCAGTGCGCGATTGAGATTGGTGTACTTGGACACGCCGGCGGTGCGATGGCGGTGGTTCACCGGCACGCTCACCGTGCGCCAGCCGGCGCGCTGCATCAGCGCCGGCAGGTAGCGATGCATATGGTCGAAATAGGGCAGGTCCAGGAACGCGTCGCGCTCGAACAACTTGATACCGCACCCGGTATCGGGGGTGTTGTCCTGCAGCATGCGCGAGCGGATTGCATTGGCCCACTTGCTGGCCCAGCGCTTGGAGCCCGAATCCTGGCGGTTGACCCGCCAGCCGGCGAACAGCTTGACCTGCGGCTGCGCCTGGCTGCGTGCCACCAGCAACTTGGGAATGTCGGCCGGGTCGTTCTGGCCATCGCCATCCAGGGTGGCGATCCAGCTGGCACGCGCGGCCTTGACCCCGCTGCGTACCGCCGTGCTCTGGCCGCTCTGGGTGACGTGATGCAGCACGCGCAGTTCTGGCGTGGTGCTCTTCAGGCCTTGCAGGACAGCCAGCGTGTCGTCGCGCGAATGGTCATCGACATAGACGATTTCAAAGGCCACCAGGCCGCGCAACGCCGCGACGATTTCGCCGACCAGGGTCGCGACGTTGTCGCGCTCGTTGAACACCGGGACGACGACGGAAAGCTGAGGTTGGCTCATGGATTCGTGGTGGCCGGAGGAGGGCAGAGCAAAAAAGATCGCGCATTGTGCCCTGAGCGTCTGAGCCAGGCATGAAGCCTGTGCGCATCAGTCGCACCGGCAGGCGCACCAGTAGCCTTGCGCATGCAGGGCTGCCGCGCTTGCCGCGGCACGCAGACGGCAGCCAGGGAGGTGCCATCTGCTCCAGTGTACGGGCTGCAAGGGCGCGATCGGGCGCTCCTGGCCCGATGCGTTACCTGCGCCGCGAAACGCTCAGGCGCGCTCGCCGAAGTAGTGCCGGCACCACTCCACCACCTGCGGCAGCCCGTGCTCGACCGGCGTGGCCGGATCGAAGCCGAAGGCTGCCTGCGCGCGCCGCGTGTCGGCCATGGTGCGGATCATGTCGCCCGGTTGCATCGGCTTGTAGACCTTCTCGGCGGGGCGACCGGCGGCCTGGGCGATCACCTCGATGAAGGTCTCCAGCTCCACTGGCGTGTGGTTGCCCAGGTTGAACACCCGGTGCGGCACCGGCGCGTCGCTGGGCGTGTCCAGCGCGCCAAGCACGCCGGCCACGATGTCGTCCACGAAGGTGAAATCGCGCTGCATCCTGCCGTGGTTGAACACCTCGATCGGGCGCCCGGCCAGCACCGCGCGGCTGAAGATCAGCGGCGCCATGTCTGGCCGGCCCCACGGACCGTACACAGTGAAAAAGCGCAGCCCGGTGGCGCGCAGGCCGTACAACTGCGCATAGGTGTAGCCCATCAGCTCGTTGGCCGCCTTGGTCGCGGCATACAACGAACGCGGCTGGTCCACGCGCTGGTCTTCGGAGAATGGCGGGGTGGCCGAGTCGCCGTACACCGAACTGCTGGAGGCATACACCAGATGCTGCACGCCACGGTGCCGGCACAGCTCGAGCATGTTGACGAAGCCGACCAGGTTGCTGTCGACATAGGCATGCGGGTTTTCCAGCGAATAGCGCACCCCGGCCTGCGCGGCCAGGTGCACCACGCGGGTTGGCTGGATCTGTTCGAACAGCGCGGCCAGGCCATCGCGGTCGGTCAGATCCAGCGTGCGGATGTCGATCTCCGGGCACAGCGCCCCCACCCGGTCGCGCTTGAGTTGCGGGTCGTAGTAGCTATTGTAGTTATCCAGTCCCACCACCGCCTCACCGCGTGCAGCCAGCGCGCGACAGGTGTAGGCACCGATGAAGCCGGCAGCGCCGGTGACGAGAATGGTCATACGAGTTGTCCCGTAAAGCTTGCAGCGGTCGGGCAAAAAAGCGGGCGCATCAGAACAACCCGAAACGCTTCTTGGCGACGTTGACGCGATTGAGCGTAATGATGTCTTGAATTCCTCTGGCATCGAAGCGATCCAGCAACGCGTCGCTGCCTTCCTCCAGCTTTAGGGATTGTCTGATCAACGCAGCCAGGAGACGGAAAAAGCCGTCCTGGGTCGCGTAAAACTCGTTCAGACCCTCGATTTTCGCCGTTTTCA
>NZ_MDED01000001.1 GCF_002939885.1 Xanthomonas cucurbitae | reverse complement strand
GGAGTTCCTGAGGCTCAAGATCATCGCCAGCTTCCTGCCCGCGCTACCCGAAAATGCTCGATTGCACCCACAGTGATCCGCGAAGACCCACTCTTTTGAACGATTGGTCGAATTGCCCAGCGAGGTATGCAGGTAGGGCGATAGGTGGGCCAAACAATTCAAGTGCTCTATGCCTTGCTGGAATGGACGGCGGATCCACATAGTGTTTCAATCCAGCTGGCAAAGTCAGCTCATGCCCCGTAATTTGCTGGGAAATAAGGGGCGAAACCCCGTGCTCATTGATGAGAGAATTAGAAAGCGTGTGGCGGAAACAATGGAAGCTTTTAAGGCGCTGAGTCAGTCCCTGCTTGATTGCATAGGCTCTGAACTGATCGCCGAGGGCGTCGCCATAGCCGTTGTCTTTCGAAAACGGTAGGTGAGGAAAAATCCGCTCATGCCCGGCCGCTTTGACTTCTTCAAGATAAGTCAAAAATCCTGCGTCAATGAGTTTAGTTGGCAAGGGCACAAAGCGCGATGAGTGTGGATTTTTCAAACGCTGGTCGGGGCGAGTCACACGGTAGTGAACACCCCATTGCCCTGCGACTTTTGAAATGTCGTCCGTATAAAGCTGTCCAATTTCATTAACTCGGGCGCCCGTGGCAAGCCCTAAAAGCGTGCCAAACCAGCGATGCGGATATTTGCTTGCCCAGGTCGTGAACGCCTCTGGATCGAATAAAGCGGCAAGCTCGGCTTGACTAAACGGCTCACGGCTTGGCTCATCGGTCACAGCCTTTGAGCGGTTGATGATGGCCTTGTGCGGTGCTTTGCTGATTAGGTCTTCATTGGCTAACGCGTTGAAAAATGCCGCTACGCGGTCGCGGTGCTTTTCCTTCGTGCGCATGCTGAGCTTGGCGTAGTCGCCCGCTTGCGCTTTCTTCAAGATATCAATGGGCGCAAGGTTGGCGAATACAGCCATCTTTGACGCGTTGCTCGGGTAGCTCTCAATGGCTTTCAAAAAAGCGCGCACATCGTCGGGCTTGTAGTCTTGGACAGGCTTGTCACCGACCAGGGCGACGAAGAGAGAAAGCGTGTGCTCGGTGTCAAGCACATTTTTCGAGCTTCGGCCTACGCGCTTCATCTCGCCGATGTGGATGGCTGCGCGTTCGGACAACATAGGGCTGTCGGGCTTGGCGACGGGCGCGGGCATGTTGGGAATTGCCCTCAACGCTTCCATCAAGCGCGCGTGGTCCTCGGGGCCGTCGGCTGACAGCTCCAAGCCACCGCTACCGGTCCTGATCGTGTAGGGGCGCGTGGCGTTCCCTTGGAGCGCAGCAAGCGCTTTCTTGAACATGTCATCGGTCATCGCCGCCCCCCTGCGTGCGGTCGCAAACAACTCTGATAGTGACACGGCCATTTGAGCGGCGGCCAGTCGCGCGGTGTCACCACGACCAGGCAGAGCGCGCACGAGGAAGCGAGAGCCCACACGCTCGCGCAGATCGACGGGCACAAGGAAGCGGGCGTAGAGGCCGCTCGGGCGCTTCAATAAGAAGGGTTTGGGCAAAACGATACCTCAAACGATACCTTTGAAGGGCATCGTTTGAGGCTCGTCATTTCACCAAAAAACCTTGAAAAATCAACGCACTTAGCGTAAACTTCAAGGCGAGAATGGTGGAGGTGGGCGGAATCGAACCGCCGTCCGGAAGCACTCCATCCCCGGCACTACATGCTTATCCCTCCGTTAGATCTCGTCCCCAGGCAGCACGGCGGGCAAAGCGCACCTGAGAACCAGCCTGCTTGATCTAACCGGCAGCTGACAGGCAGCCACTACCGGCGGTTCCGTGATAATGACCCTACATCTACGAGCACGGGCACAAGTAGTTTCGGGGGTTCGCCTTAGGCGGCTGTAGAACTACAACTAAAGCCAATTAAGCGGCGATAGCGAAGTCCGAACCGTAGTTGTCGTCGTTGGCAACTAAAAGTTTGCTGCTGGATTAACGAGGAAAGCTGCCCCCTCGGCATGCGCCAAGCGACTTCGCGACCCCCGTCGAAACCAGTGCACCCCCGGGGAAAGCATCAAACGCTGACCCGGTCAGTGTAGGGATCGGCGCGGCCTGTCACAAGGGGTGAGATCTCCAGCGCTTACAGTGGCTTCAGTCCGGACCCAACGGAATGGTCCGCAAGCGAAGGAGCGAAGCAATGGCGACAGGCAAGCCCTCACGTCCTCGGCCGGCGCGCGTGGCGCGGGGCAAGACAGAAAAGTCACCGGCGCGGCGGAAGCGCGAGGTCCGGCAACCTGCGGATGAGGCGCAGGCCGCCACCACGCGCGTGCAAGGCAAGGTGCGCACGGTGATCTACATCCACGGTATCGGGAACAAGCCGCCGGCCGACGTGCTGCGCTGCCAGTGGGACAAGGCCTTGTTCGGGCGGCCGATGGGCGAGCGCACGCGCATGGCCTACTGGGTCAACCGCGAACGCTATCCGGTGCCCGAGCCGGGCAGTTGCGACAGCCGCGATGTGGGGCCGGCGCTGAACCAGAGCGTGCAACGCGCGCTGAGCACCCTGGGGTTGGTGCCGGGTGCGCAGGATCTGCATCTGCTGGCCGACGCATTGGCCAAGAACGCACAGGAACGCGCAGAGTTGCACCGCCTGCTGGACGAACTGGAGGGCGCCAGCGCGCCGGGCAGCGTGCAGGCCAAGGGGCCGATCGATGCCATCAACCGGGTGCTGCTGCGGCTGATCTCCGCCGCTCTGCTGCAGGATGTGCATGACCTGTTCTTCGTGCCCGAACGCGCGGCACTGATGCGCGAGAGCCTGGCCCAGCGGTTGCGTGCCGGTGGCGGGCCGTTCGTGGTGGTTGCGCACAGCCAGGGTTCGATGATCGCCTACGACGTACTGCGGCAACTGCAGGCAGCGGAGTGCGAGGTGACGCTGTTCTTGAGCGTGGGGTCACCGCTGGGGTTGCCGCAGGTGCGCAGCATGTTCAAGCGCTGGACCGGCACCCGCAAACTGCCGTTTCCCGCATGCGTGCAGCGTTGGGTCAATGCGGCCGACACCCGTGACCCGATCGCGCTGGACCCCGATCTCACCGACGACATCAGCAATGCCAAGGGGCGCTTTGAAAATCTGGCCGCGGCGCGCCTGAATCCGGATTGGCAGGACAACCCGCATTCGGGCTCGGGCTATCTGTCGATTCCGCAGGTGCGTGCGGCGGTGCGCCAGGCGGTCGGCGTCGGTTTCGACCAGCCGGTGTCCAATGCGGTGCTGATCAAGGATCTCAGCGAGCAGCTCGAGGCACACAGTGCGGAGTATCGGCATGAAGTGTTGATCGAGCTGGATCGGCGAGTGCTGGGCATGGACCCGGACGGCGTGCGCGCCCAGTTGCTGAGCCAGTTGCGGCAGGTCGCCGCGCACAGCACCGGATTGAAGGGCGAGGCGCTGGACGAGGCGATCGAACTGGAAGACGGCTTGCAGCGTTTCGTCTCGGCACGGCTGACGCGCTACGAGATCGAGTCGTTGCAGGACCGCTACCGCGCGCTGGGCTTTCGTCGGGTCTGGCGCGATGCCGGCAAGCGTGCGCTGATCCATGTCTCCGGTAACGTGCTGCACGCCGATGCGGCGCGCACCGCGTATCGGGCGCGCGGGCAGCAGATCGGGTGGGCGGTGCTGGATACCGGCATCGTGGCCAGTCACCCGCATTTCTACGTCAAGGGCCAGCGCGACAACGTGGTGGCGCAGTGGGATTGCACGCGGCGTGGCGCGCCCAGGCAACTCACGCGTGCCGATGGTCAGGCGTTTGCCCGGCTCGATCGGCATGGGCACGGCACCCACATCGCCGGCATCATCGCCGGCCACTGCCATGCTTCGATTCCCGACGCGCAAGGCAATCCCGGTAGCCCGCTGGAGTTTGCCGGCATGGCGCCGGACACGCGCCTGTATGGCTTCAAGGTGCTTGACGATGCCGGAAACGGCCGCGATTCGTGGATGATAAAAGCGGTGCAACAGGTGGCCGCGATCAACGAACGTGCTGGCGAATTGGTGATCCACGGGGTCAACCTGAGTCTGGGTGGCTGCTTCGACCCGGAAAGCTACGGCTGCGGCTTCACGCCGCTGTGCAACGAACTGCGCCGGCTGTGGCGGCAGGGTGTGCTGGTGGTGGTGGCGGCCGGCAACGAGGGCCTGACCTGGCTGATGCAGAACGACGGCGGCGTCTACCCGGCCAACATGGATCTGTCGATCAGCGACCCAGGTAATCTCGAAGAAGCGATCGTGGTGGGCTCGGTGCACAAGAGTAGCCCGCACAACTACGGGGTGTCGTATTTCTCATCGCGCGGCACCACTGCCGATGGTCGCAGCAAGCCCGACGTCGTGGCGCCGGGCGAGAAGATCGTCTCGGCCTACTACGACTTCGACCCGAAGGATCTTGCCAGCCTAATGGTGGAAATGAGCGGCACCAGCATGGCCGCACCGCACGTCTCCGGCGTGCTGGCCGGCTTTCTGTCGGCACGCCGCGAGTTCATCGGCTTCCCGGACCGGGTCAAGCAACTGCTGCTGGACACCAGCACCGACCTGCAACGCGATCGCTATGTGCAGGGCAGGGGAGTGCCGAATTTGATGCGCATGCTTGGGGCGACGTGAGGAATCGGGAATCGGGAATGGGGAATCGCAGGAGCAGCGGCTGTTTGAGCTGAGTTGCCGTCAGGCTGGATACAGCACCGCCCGACCAGCCAAGCTTTTACGATTCCCGATTCCCGATTCCCGATTCCCGATTCCCGATTCCCGATTCACGCATCGCGATTATGCCGCCGCATCACGCGCTGCTTGTCGCGCTGCCAGTCGCGGTCCTTGGCGGCGTCGCGCTTGTCGTGGTTCTGCTTGCCCTTGGCCAGGGCGATCTCCAGCTTGACCTTGTTGCTGCTCCAGTACAGCGCGGTGGGTACCAGGGTATAGCCCTCGCGCTCGACCCGGGTGAGCACCTTGTCGATCTCGTTCCGGTGCAGCAGCAGCTTGCGGTCGCGGCGTTCTACCGGCACGGTGTGGGTGGAGGCCTGGATCAGCGGGGTGATCTGCGCGCCGATCAGGTAGATCTCGCCGGAGCGCACGTACGCATAGCCATCGACGATGTTGGCGCGACCGGCGCGGATCGCCTTGACCTCCCAGCCCTGCAGCGCCAGACCGGCCTCGTAGCGTTCTTCCAGGTGGTATTCGTGGCGCGCACGCTTGTTCAACGCGATGGTTTTCGTGGCCTTCGCGCCGTTTGCTTTATCCTTGGATGGTTTCTTGCTCATGACGCCATTGTCGCCGATTCGGTGTCGTCAAACGATCTTCCGTCTTTCACAAGTTAGCGAATGCCTACCATCCGTCGTAGCGCCCTGGTCGAACACAGCGCCTCCCGCATGTTCGATCTGGTCAATGATGTCGCCGCCTATCCGCGCCGCTTTGGCTGGTGCGATGCCGCCCATGTGATCGAGCAGGATCAGGCGCACACCGTGGCGCGGCTGGACCTGGGGCTGGGCACGTTCCGTACCTGGTTCACCACCGAGAACGTCCTCGAACGCCCCGAACGCATTGCGATGCACCTGCGCGACGGGCCGTTCAAGCGCCTGGAAGGCCTTTGGGAATTCCAGGCGCTGGGCGAAAACGCCTGCAAGGTGAGCCTGACCCTGGAAGTGGAGACCAGCGCGCGCTTGCTGGGGCCGGCGCTGGCGCTGGGGTTTCAGGGCCTGGCCGATCGCATGGTCAACGATTTCGTGCGGGTTGCCGACCGCGGCGACGTGTGAAGTGACCGTGCGGGTCGAGGTGGTGCTGGCCTGGCCGGACCGCTGCAGCGCGGTGCAGCTCGCGCTGCCCGAAGGTGCCACGGTGGCCGAGGCGGTTGCAGCATCCGGTCTGTTGCAGGAGATTCAGCCTGCGGCGCTGGCCATCCACGGCCAGGTGACGCAGCCGCCGCAGGTCCTGCGCGACGGCGACCGGGTGGAGTTGCTCAGGCCGCTCTTGCTGGATCCGAAGGAGGCGCGCCGTCGGCGTGCCGGGCCGGGCAAGCGGGTGGGCGGGTAGCGCCCCAAGCCATCTGGTGGCTGCAATATCCCGGCTGCCGTTGCCGATCAGCTCGGTCACCGAGAGCCGCGTGCTGAGTGCCAGGCCCAGCTGGCAGCGAGCCTGCACTGGCCTTCGGCAGCTGCGACAACGCGTCTGATGAGCCGTGGTGACCGGCCTCTGGGCGGCGAGCCGCGAAGGTTCGCTAGAAGCCCGAGTGTCTGCGGCCAGGCGTCGAGCGACCCCTGACCGAACGCATCAACGGCCGCGCTGCTTCTTCTTGTCGCGTGCCAGATTGCGGCCGAACTGCTTGGGTGCCGACTTGGCCAGCTGCTCGTCCTGCGACGGGAAATAGTCGCCCTCCCAGCGCGTGACCTGGTCGTTCTCGAAGAACACGGTGAAGTTCTTGACCTCGGTATGCGCCAGGCGATCCACCCGCTGGGTGGAGGTGTAGTCCCAGCGCTGCGCGTGGAATGGGTCGGGGATCGACGGGGTGCCCAGCAATGCACTGACCTGCTGCTTGCTCTGGCCTACCTGCAGTTGCTCCACGGCGTTCTGCTTGATCAGGTTGCCCTGGTAGATCGGCTGCTTGTAGATGATGCCGCAGCCAGCGGTGGACAAGGCAATGGCGGCGACCAGCAGGAGATTGCGCATCGGGGAGTAAGTGCTTAGGAAATCATGCCGATGATACACTTCTGCCGGTCGCCGCGACCCGTTTGAAGGCAGCTGGCGCTAAATTGCCAATGAACGGAGAACCCATGGAAACCCACGACCTGCGCAAAGTCGGGCTGAAGGTGACCCATCCGCGGATGCGGATCCTGGAGCTGCTGGAACAGAAGAGCAACCAGCATCACCTCAGCGCAGAAGATATCTATCGCCAGCTGCTCGACCACGGCGACGAGATCGGGCTGGCCACGGTCTACCGCGTGCTGACCCAGTTCGAGGCCGCCGGCCTGGTGCTCAAGCACAATTTCGAGGGCGGCCAGGCGGTGTACGAGCTGGACCGCGGTGGCCACCACGACCATATGGTGGATGTGGATACCGGCCATGTGATCGAGTTCGAAAGCGAGGAGATCGAGGCATTGCAGCGGCAGATCGCCGCCAAGCACGGCTACGAGCTGGAAGAGCATTCGCTGGTGCTTTACGTGCGCAAAAAGCGCCAGCGCTGAGCGCGCTACATCGCCAATACGAACGACAAGGCGGCTTCGGCCGCCTTGTGCGTTCTGGGGCGTGTTGGTGGGTGTGCTGCAGGCCCATGCCCCCATCCGCCCTTCGGGCACCTTCCCCCGCAGGCGGGGGAAGTGAGCGGTGGGTGGTCAGTTGCAGTGCCATCGAGAGATCACGCGCAGCCAGGCATCGCTTCTCCCGCTGGCGGGAGAAGGTGGCGCGCAGCACCGGATGAGGGCAACACCATTTGCGCTTGTCGCGCCCGTGGTGGTCGTGTCGCAGCGATGTTGCCCCCATCCGCCCTTCGGGCACCTTCCCCCGCAGGCTGGGGAAGTGAGCGGTGGGTGGTCAGTTGCAGTGCCATCGAGAGATCACGCGCAGCCAGGCATCGCTTCTCCCGCTGGCGGGAGAAGGTGGCGCGCAGCACCGGATGAGGGCAACACCATTTGCGCTTGTCGCGCCCGTGGTGGTCGTGTCGCAGCGATGTTGCCCCCATCCGCCCTTCGGGCAGCTTCCCCCGCAGGCTGGGGAAGGGAGCGGTGGGTGGTCAGTCGCAGTGCAATCGAGAGATCACGCGCAGCCAGGCATCGCTTCTCCCGCTGGCGGGAGAAGGTGGCGCCCAGCGCGGATGAGGGGCAACACCGTTTGCGCTTGTCGCGCCCGTGGTGGTTGTATCGCAGCGATGTTGCCCCCATCCGCCCTTCGGGCAGCTTCCCCCGCAGGCTGGGGAAGGGAGCGCTGGGTGGTCAGTCGCAGTGCAATCGAGAGATCACGCGCAGCCAGGCATCGCTTCTCCCGCTGGCGGGAGAAGGTGGCGCGCAGCGCCGGATGAGGGGCAACACCGTTTGCGCTTGTCGCGCCTGTGGTGGTCGTGTCGCAGCGATGTTGCCCCCATCCGCCCTTCGGGCACCTTCCTCCCGCGGGCGGGGGAAGGGAGCTTCGTCAGCACGGGAGGGAACGGGGGCCCTGAATTTGCAAGCTGCTCGCTGCGCTCAGGCGCTCTGCAGCAGCTTGCGCGCCGCCGCGCGGGCTTCCTTGCTGACTTCCACGCCGCCCAGCATGCGTGCCAGCTCTTCCTGGCGGGCCTGCGGGCCGAGCAGTTCCACGGCGCTCTGGGTCATGCCGTCCACCGGCGCCTTGCTGACCCGGTAGTGCGCGTGGCCCTTGGCCGCGACCTGCGGCAGGTGGGTGACACACAGCACCTGGCGCTCCTCGCCCAGCGCGCGCAGCTTCTGCCCGACGATATCGGCCACCGCGCCGCCGATGCCCGAATCCACTTCGTCGAACACCATGGTCGGCACGCTGTCCAGGCCAAGCGCGGCCACTTCGATGGCCAGCGAAATGCGCGACAGCTCGCCACCGGAGGCCACCTTGCGCAGCGCGCGCGGCGGCTGCCCGGCGTTGGCGGCGACCAGGAATTCCACCCGCTCGGCGCCGTTCGGGTCTGGACGCAGGGTGTCCTGGGGTTGCAACTGAATCAGGAACTGGCCGCCGCCCATGCCCAGCTCGCCGATCAGCGTGGTGGTGGCCGCTGACAGGGCTTCGGCAGCGGTCTTGCGACTGTCGCTGAGCACCCCGGCCGCGTTGCGCCAGACACCGGTGGCCGTCTCGATGTGCTTGTCCAGCTGCTGCAGGCGCTCGTCGGCGCCACGCAGGCTCTCGACCTCGGCGCTCAGATGGTCGCGGTGCGCGGCCAGCTCGTCCGGCGCAACGCGGTGCTTGCGGGCCAAGTCGTGCAGGCGGCCCAGGCGGCGTTCCATCGCCTCGAACTGGGTGGGGTCGGCCTCCAGGTCGTCGCGCACGCGGTCGAGCAGGGCCAGCGCTTCTTCGATCTGGATGACGGCGCTGTCCAGCAGCGCGTCCACCTCGCCCAGGCGCGGTTCGTGCTCGGCCACGCGGGACAGGTCGTGGCGGCTGTCCTGCAATAGACCCAGGGCCGAGGGGCCATCGTCGCCGTTGAGCTGCCGGGCCACGCTGTCGCAGGCGCTAATCAAGGCGGTGGCATGGGCCTGGCGGCGGTGGTTGACGTCCAGCGCGGCAATCGCGGCTGGGTCCAGGTCTTCGCGTTCCAGCTCGGCCAGCTGGTGTTCCAGAAAGCCGATACGATCGGAGACATCGCCCTGTGCCGACAGCGCATCACGCTCGTCCAGCAGCGCCTGCCAGCGCTGGCTGGCCTGGCGCACCTGCTCGCGCTGGGCGCTGTTGCGTGCATAGGCGTCGAGCAGGGCGAGCTGGCTATGGCGGGCCATCAGCGCCTGGTGTTCGTGCTGGCCGTGGATTTCCACCAGCCGCGCCGCGAGCTCGGCCAGTTGCGAGGAGGTGACCGGGCGGCCGTTGATCCAGGCGCGCGAGCCGCCATCGGCGCGGATGATCCGGCGCAGCTGGCATTGGGCGTCGTCGTCGAGCTCGTTGTCGGCCAGCCAGGCCAGGCCGGGATGCTCGGCCGGCAGCTGGAATTCGGCCGACAGTTCGGCGCGGTCGGCGCCATGGCGCACCACGCCGCTGTCGGCGCGCAGGCCGGACAGGAAGCCCAGCGCGTCCACCATCAGCGACTTGCCGGCGCCGGTTTCGCCCGACACCACGGTCATGCCCGGCCCGAATTCCAGTTCGGTGGCGCGGACGACGGCGAAATCCTTGATCGAGAGGTGTGTGAGCATGAGGGTCGAGAGTGAATGCGTTGGGGAAGCTTAGGGCCTGACGGTGCGGGCAGGGAGTCGGATGCTTGCCATCCCCGGGGCCAGACATTATCTATGCCCAGTCTCACCGGATGATCCCATGCGCGCGTCCCAGCCCCCAATGCTCGCCCCCCGCGCCCGCCAGTTGCTGCGCACGCTGATTGCGCGCTACATCCGCGACGGCGAGCCGGTGGGGTCCAAGACCCTGGCCCAGCACGCCGGGCTGGACGTGAGCCCGGCCACCATCCGCAACATCCTGGCCGATCTGGAAGACGTGGGGCTGCTCAGCTCCCCGCATACCTCGGCCGGGCGGGTGCCCACCGCGCATGGCTACCGGGTGTTCGTCGATAGCCTGGTGCAGATGCAGCCGCCGGGCGAAGAAGAAGTGCGCCGGCTGCGCGCGGAGCTGGCCAGCGGCAACGGAACCCAGTCGCTGCTGGGCAGCGCTTCGCAGATGCTGTCGGCGATGAGCCATTTCGTCGGGGTGGTCAGCGCCCCGAAGCGCGAGCAGTTCGCGTTCCGGCATATCGATTTCGTGTCCCTGGATGCGCGGCGGGTGCTGGCGATCCTGGTGTTTGCCGACAACGAGGTGCAGAACCGGGTGATCGAGCCGCGCCGCGCCTACGAGCCGGCCGAGCTGGAGCGGGTGGCCAATTACCTCAATGCGCAGTTCGCCGGGCGCGCGCTGTCCGATATCCGCGCCAGCCTGCTGCGCGAGCTGCGCATGGCCAAGAACCAGATGGAGCAGCTGCTGGAGCACAGTGTGGACCTGGCCAGCGAGGCGCTGGTGCCGGCCGAGGCCGACGACATGGTGATGGCCGGGCAGACCCGGTTGATGGGGGTACAGGACCTGTCGGACCTGGACAGGCTGCGCGAGCTGTTCGAGGCCTTCGCCAGCAAGCGCGAGATCCTGCAGCTGCTCGAACGCACCATCCAGGCGCCGGGCGTGCGCATCTTCATCGGCGAGGAGACCGGCATGCTGTCGCTGGACGACGTCTCGTTGGTCACCGCGCCGTATACCGCCGGCGGGCAGGTACTGGGCGTGCTGGGGGTCATCGGCCCCAAGCGCATGGCCTACGACCGGGTGATTCCGCTGGTGCAGACCGCCGCCCAGGTGCTGGGCGCGGCGATGGAGCCGGCCGGGGCGCGATAGTCGCGCTCCATCGCGGCAATGGGTTTCGCTTGAAACGCGCCCCGGCGCCCATATACGAGGTGACGTTGGGGCGGGCGTTCCGCTTGCCCGGGAACTGCACATGAACCAAGACCACCCCGAATTCGATTCAGAAGACCCGTCCCAGAACCTGCCCGAGACCGATCCGCTCAAGTCCGAGATCGAGTCGCTGCGCAGCGAGATCGCCCTGGTCAAGGCCGATGCCCTGCGCGAACGCGCCGACCTGGAGAACCAGCGCAAGCGCATCGCGCGCGACGTGGAGAATGCCCGCAAGTTCGCCAACGAGAAGCTGCTGGGCGAGTTGCTGCCGGTGTTCGACAGCCTGGATGCCGGGCTGACTGCGGCTGGTACCCAACCCAGCCCGCTGCGCGATGGCCTGGACATGACCTACAAGCAATTGCTCAAGGTTGCCGCCGACAACGGCCTGACCCTGCTCGACCCGGTTGGCCAGCCGTTCAATCCGGACCAGCACCAGGCCATCAGCCAGGGCGAAGCCGAAGGCATTGCGCCCGGCCACGTCGTGCAGGTGTTCCAGAAAGGCTACCTGCTCAACGAACGTCTGCTGCGCCCGGCCCTGGTGGTCGTGGCCAAGCACGATTGACCGATCGCGCCGGCTGAACTGCCAGGCGCACGGATGACACACAGATGCGCACGGGTGGCTTGAACACCTGCGCGCCACCCCCACATCTCAGCCAGACCCGGCGTCGCCGGACACAGCTAAAGACTCATCAGGAGCGTATCCATGGGCAAGATCATTGGTATTGACCTCGGCACCACGAACTCGTGCGTGGCGATCATGGACGGCGGCAAGGCCCGCGTCATCGAAAATTCCGAGGGCGACCGCACCACGCCCTCCATCGTCGCCTACACCAAGGACGGCGAAGTGCTGGTCGGTGCCTCGGCCAAGCGCCAGGCGGTGACCAACCCGAAGAACACCTTCTACGCGGTGAAGCGCCTGATCGGCCGCAAGTTCACCGACGCCGAAGTACAGAAGGATATCTCGCATGTGCCGTACGGCATCTTGGCGCACGACAACGGCGACGCCTGGGTGCAGACCAGCGATGCCAAGCGCATGGCGCCGCAGGAAATCTCCGCGCGCGTGCTGGAAAAGATGAAGAAGACCGCTGAAGACTTCCTCGGCGAGAAGGTCACCGAAGCGGTGATCACGGTGCCGGCGTACTTCAACGACAGCCAGCGCCAGGCCACCAAGGATGCCGGCCGCATCGCCGGTCTGGACGTCAAGCGCATCATCAACGAGCCGACCGCCGCAGCCCTGGCCTATGGCCTGGACAAGAACGGCGGTGACCGCAAGATCGCCGTGTACGACCTGGGCGGCGGCACCTTCGACGTGTCGATCATCGAGATCGCCGAGGTCGATGGCGAGAAGCAGTTCGAAGTGCTGGCCACCAACGGCGACACCTTCCTGGGCGGCGAAGACTTCGACAACCGCGTCATCGAGTACCTGGTTGACGAATTCAACAAGGACCAGGGCATCGACCTGCGCAAGGATCCGTTGGCGCTGCAGCGCCTGAAGGACGCCGCAGAGCGCGCCAAGATCGAGCTGTCGACCAGTCAGCAGACCGAAGTGAACCTGCCGTACGTCACTGCCGATGCCTCAGGTCCGAAGCACCTCAACATCAAGTTGACCCGTGCCAAGCTCGAAGCGCTGGTGGAAGATCTGGTCAAGAAGTCGATCGATCCGTGCCGCACCGCGTTGAACGATGCCGGCCTGCGCGCCAGCGACATCAACGAGGTGATCCTGGTCGGCGGTCAGACCCGCATGCCGAAGGTGCAGCAGGCGGTTGCCGATTTCTTCGGCAAGGAACCGCGCAAGGACGTCAACCCGGACGAAGCGGTGGCCGTGGGCGCCGCGATCCAGGGCGGCGTGCTGGCCGGCGACGTCAAGGACGTGCTGCTGCTGGACGTGACCCCGCTGTCGCTGGGTATCGAAACCATGGGCGGGGTGTTCACCAAGATCATCGAGAAGAACACCACCATCCCGACCAAGGCCTCGCAGACCTTCTCCACCGCCGAAGACAACCAGTCGGCCGTGACCGTGCATGTGCTGCAGGGTGAGCGCGAGCAGGCCCGCTTCAACAAGTCGCTGGCCAAGTTCGACCTTTCCGGCATCGAGCCGGCGCCGCGCGGCATGCCGCAAGTGGAAGTGTCCTTCGACATCGACGCCAACGGCATCCTGCACGTCTCGGCCAAGGACAAGAAGACCAACAAGGAACAGAAGGTCGAGATCAAGGCCGGTTCGGGCCTGTCGGATGAAGAGATCCAACGCATGGTCGCCGACGCGGAAGCCAACCGCGAGGAAGACAAGAAGTTCCAGGAGCTGGTGCAGACCCGCAACCAGGCCGATGGCCTGATCCACGCCACCCGCACCGCGATCACCGAGCATGGCAGCAAGGTCGGTGGCGATGTGATCGGCAAGGTGGAAGCGGCGCTGGCCGACCTGGAAACCGCCATGAAGGGCGACGATAAGGCGCAGATCGAAGCACGCAGCAAGACTCTGGAAGAAGCCGGCCAGTCGCTGTACGCGGCGGCGGCAGCAGCAGAGCAGGGCGGTAACGCCGATGCGGCCAGCGGCAACGCGCAGACCTCCAAGGCCGCCGACGACGTGGTGGACGCCGAGTTCACCGAGGTCAAGGACGATAAGAAAGCGTGAGTCGGGAATAGGGAATAGAGAATCGGAGGAGCGATGCGACGGCATCGCTCCTTCGCTGTTCTGACCCCACCGAACGCTGATTGATTTGAGGATGTACGCTTTGAACGATTCCCTTCTCCCGATTCCCGATTCCCTGTCATGAGCAAACGCGATTACTACGAAGTGCTGGGCGTTGCCCGCGGTGCCAGCGACGAGGAGCTGAAGAAGGCTTATCGACGTTGTGCGATGAAGCACCACCCCGATCGCAATCCTGGTGACGCGGCTGCCGAAGCGGCGTTCAAGGAATGCAAGGAAGCCTACGAAGTGCTGTCCGATGGCAACAAGCGGCGTGCCTACGATGCGCACGGCCATGCCGCGTTCGAGCACGGCATGGGGGGCGGCGGCGGGCCGGGTGGCCCGGACATGGGCGATATCTTTGGCGATATCTTCGGCAATATTTTTGGCGGTGGCGCCGCCGGTCCGCGCGCTGCGCGACGTGGTGCCGACGTCGGTTACGTATTGGAGCTGGATCTGGAAGAAGCCGTCGCCGGCATCGAGCGACGCATCGAGATCCCGACCCTGATCGAATGCACGTCCTGCCACGGCAGCGGCTCGGAAGACGGCAAGGTCGAGACCTGCGGCACCTGTCATGGGCGCGGCCAGGTGCGCATCCAGCGTGGCATCTTCGCCATGCAGCAGAGCTGCCCGCATTGCGATGGGCGCGGCACGCTGATCCGCAATCCATGCAAGGTCTGCCACGGTGCCGGTCGCGTGGAAGAGAACAAGGTGCTGTCGATCAAGGTGCCTGCCGGGGTGGATACCGGCGACCGCATCCGGCTGGCAGGCGAGGGCGAGGCCGGCCCGGCCGGCACCCCGCCGGGCGATCTGTACGTGGAAGTGCGGGTGCGCGAGCATGCGATCTTCCAGCGCGACGGCGACGATCTGCATTGCGAGGTGCCGATCCGTATTTCGCAGGCGGCGCTGGGCGATACCGTGCGTGTTGCGACCCTGGGTGGCGAAGCGGAAATCCGCATCCCGGCCGAAACGCAGACCGGCAAGTTGTTCCGCCTGCGCGGCAAGGGCGTGCGTTCGGTGCGCAGCCGCAGCGAAGGCGATCTGTATTGCCGCGTGGTGGTGGAAACGCCGGTCAACCTCACCGCCGACCAGCGCGAGCTGCTGCAGCAGTTCGAGGCCACCTTCACCGGTGAGGATGCCCGCAAGCATTCGCCCAAGTCGGCGACCTTCATCGACGGCGTCAAGGGCTTCTGGGACAGGATGACCTCGTAAGCGACGTCTGTTTTTGTCACCAAGGCTGCTGACATAAGTGCCTGTTCCTTGCAGGAGCAGGTGTCGCAAGACGTGCCAGAAGAACAACATCCTTCTCCTGCCGGGATATTGGCCGCCTTCATGGAGAGAATCTGCTCCTTAGAGGCGGATGAGGGCATGCGCGAAGCCTGCTGAAGCCTGGGTCCATGTGGGCTTCGCCGCGTACCCTCACCCCAACCCCTCTCCCGCAGGGAGAGGGGCTTTGCTCGCCTTCTTCGGGAGAAGGTGCCTTGTTCCCTTCTCCCTCCGGGAAAATGTGCCTTGTTCCCTTCTCCCGCCGGGAGAAGGTGCCCGAAGGGCGGATGAGGGTACGCCGTACCGATCGTCAACCCAACGCCCGCTTGCAAGCGGCACCGTTGGCGTCGAAAAGACTGCAAGTCATGCGCACAGCGCTGAAGCGTCCGGCCGCGTTTGCAAAGCAGATCAAGTCGAACGTCGGCGCCGTTCAAAAGAGCGCACCCACTTCAGCGCGCAACACGCAACGTCGCCTCATTCCAGTCACGTCACGCGCTCACGCGTTGCGGCGGATAATGGCGTCCTGTTCTCACGACGGCGTTTCCCATGAGCGATGCAACCGATAGCCACCTTGTCCACGGTCGCCGCCAGCGCCCGGAGGGTCCTTCGCCGATCGATGTGATCTCGGTGCAGTCGCAGCTGGTCTATGGCCACGCCGGCAACAGTGCGGCGGTGCCGCCACTGCGCGCGCTTGGCCTGCGCGTGGCCGAAGTGCCCACTACGCTGTTGAGCAATGCGCCGTTCTATTCCACGCTGCGTGGCCGCATCCTGCCGGCCGACTGGCTGGCGGATCTGTTGCTCGGCGCCACCGAACGCGGCCTGCCGCAACGCGCACGCATGCTGGTGTCCGGCTACTTCGGCAGCCTGGCCAACGGCGAGGCGTTTGCCGACTGGCTGCAGCAGACCCTGCCGCAGGCACCGCAACTGCGCTACTGCCTGGATCCGGTGATTGGCGATACGCATACCGGCCCCTACGTCGAGCCGGGATTGGAACGGGTCTTTGCCGAACGCCTGCTGCCGCATGCCTGGCTGGTGACGCCCAATGCGTTCGAACTGGGACGCTTGACCGGCCTGCCCAGCCTGCAACAGGACGATGCCATCGTGGCCGCCCGCGCCTTGCTCGCGCGCGGGCCACACTGGGTGCTTGCACACAGCGTGGCCGGCGGTGCCGGCGAGCTGGTGACGCTGGCGGTCAGCAACACGGCGGTGTATCGCTGGGCCAGCCCGCACCTACCGGTGGATGTCGCCGGTACCGGCGACGTGTTGATGGCGTTGTTGATCGGATTCCTGCTGCGCGACCTGCCGTTCGAGCAGGCGGTGGGCCATGCGCTTGGTGGTGTGCATGGCGCCCTGGAAGCGACCCTGGCTGCAGGGCATGAAGAGTTCGATGTGCTTGCCGCCGCCCCGGCCGCACTCGCCGCATCGCCACGCTTCGCCGTCGAGCGCCTGGCATGATCGCCCAACCGGTCGTCGGGATCGTCGGCAGTGCCGGTGCCTACGGGCGATGGCTGGGGCAGTTCCTGCGCACGCGTATGCAGCTGCAGGTGATTGGCTTTGATCCTGCCGATGCCGGTAGCATGGACGAGGCCACGCTGGCGCAGCAGGCAGATGTACTGATCTTTGCCGCACCCATCCGCCACACGGCCGTGTTGATTCAGCGCTATGTCGCGCTGGCCGGCCTGCGCGCAGCCTCGCAACTGTGGATGGACGTCACTTCGATCAAGCAGGCGCCGGTGGCGGCGATGCTGGTGTCCTCGGCCGAGGTGGTCGGCCTGCATCCGATGACCGCACCGCCCAAGTCGCCGACCTTGAAGGGCCGGGTGATGGTGGTCTGCCAGGCGCGCCTGCAGCACTGGACGCCGTGGGTGCAGGCGTTGTGCACCGCCTTGCAGGCCGAGTGCGTCTACGCGACTGCCGAACACCACGACCGGGTGATGGCGCTGGTACAGGCGATGGTGCACGCCACCCACCTGGCGCAAGCCGGCACCTTGCGCGACTACGCGCCGCTGCTGGGCGAGCTGCAGGCGCTGATGCCCTACCGCTCGGCCGCGTTCGAGCTGGACACTGCGGTCATCGCGCGCATCCTCTCGCTCAATCCGGCGATCTACGAAGACATCCAGTTCGGCAACCCCTACGTTGGCGAGATGCTGGACCGGCTGCTGGCGCAATTGCAGCAGTTGCGCGCGCTGGTGGCGCAGGGCGATGACGCGGCGCGTGTACAGTTCCGCCGCCGCTTTCTGGACGACACTGCTGCGGCCCTAGAACCGCAGACCCTGGCTGCCGGCAACTACACCTACGAACGGCTGGGCTACCTGTTGGCCGACCTGACCGAGTCCCTGGCCTTGAGCGTCTACCTGCCTGAAGACCGGCCAGGTTCGCTACGCGCCTTGCTGCACGTGTTCGAACGGCACACGGTGAACCTGTCGTCGATCCACTCCTCGCGCACGCCGCTGGGTGAACTGCACTTCCGGATCGGATTCGAGCCCGATAGCGATCCTGCTGCGCTGAGGCGGGCAGCCAGCGAGATCGACCACAGCGGGATCGGGCGTGTGCTGGAGCGTGTGGAGCGCAAGGCCTGAGCGTGGCGCGCGCAGTACAGGTTTCATCCACAACGGATGTGGATGAAACCTGCACAAGCATGTGGATAACTGCCGACGGCCCCTGTCCGGCAAGTCCGTCGATCGCGTTGGTCAAAAAATGACCAGGCAATCATCAGGGCGTGGAGAGCTGCAATTCGCCGCCCTCAGCGGCTCAGTCGCAGCGCATCGCGGTCGGCGGTAGCCGCGGCCAGCTCGGCACGCGCCGAGGCGATACGGGCCTGTGCATCGACCAGGCGCACGCGGGCATCGTTGGCGGTTTCCTCGCGCTGGTTGACCAGGAAGAAGTCGCCCGACCCCAGCTCGAAGCGCCGCCGCTCGGCTTCGGCCAGGCGGTCGGCCAGGCTGCGTTCCTCATCGGCGATCTTGGCCAGGCGCTCGGCGGCGGTGAGCGAGATCACCACCGATTCCACCTCGACCGAGATCTGGTCGCGCAGGAAACGGCTGCGCTGATCCAGCGCTTCGATCTCGGCGCGCGCTTCGGCGACCCGACCCTTGGCGGCGCGGTTCTCCAACGGCACGCTGAAACGGAAGCCGATGATGGCATCGGTGGGCGAGCGGTTGGGGCCGCCCACGCCGGGCGGGCCGAAGTCCTTGCTGACCTCGACGCTGACATCCAGGCGCGGCTTCAGGTCGTTCTGCGCCAGCATCAGCCGCGCAGTGGCCTGGTCGATGCGCGTCAGCACGGCGCGGTAATCGGGCCGCTCCACCGGGGCGGTGATCCTGCTGGCGCCGGCTAGCCCTTCCAGCGCGGAGGTATCGGCCGGCAGGCGTTCGGCGGTCACCGTCAGCGGCATGCCGGCATCGTCGCGCAGATACAGCGACAAGCCATTGGCGGCGCTTGCGAAGTCCTGCTCCGAGCGCACTACCAGCGCGCGGCGACGCACCAGGTTCTGGTCGTTCTCGGTCAACAGGATCGTGGGACGTGCGCCCAGCGTCACCTGCCGGGAAATCGCGGTGCGGCGGCGCTCGGCCAGCTCCAGCAGGTCCCGATAGGCGCGCAGTCTCAGGCCGGCCGCGACCCAGCTCTGATAGGCGTCCACCGCGCGGCGCTGCACGCCGATGGCCACCATCTGCGCTTCGTACTGGGCCACGTCGATGTCGGTGCTGGCCACGCTACGACGGGTGCGGCGCTCGTCCACGACGCGGTCGCGCAGCAGCGCGTACAGCGCGCCGACCTTCACTTCGCCGCCGCGGTCGGTGTAGGACTTGTCTTCGTAGATCGGAAACTCGCCCCGCGAGGAGCGGTAGCCGCCGTAGTAATAGCCGCCATTGGTCTCGAATGGCCGCTTGACGCCGGTTTCGATGGTGCTGCCGTCGTAATAGCCGGCCTCGCGCGAGCGGCCCTCGATGTCGAAAACGGTATCGAAGGCGCCGTCGGCCGAGATCCCCTTGCCTTCGGCCTGGCGGACCTTGGCCAGCGCTTCGACGATCTGCGGCGCCGAGCGCGCCGAGGATTGCAGTACCTCGTCCAGGGTCAGTGGCGCGGCCTGGGCGAACGCCGCACCGGGGCAGAGTGCGATCAACAAGACAACAAGACGATGCCTCATTTCTTGCCCGTCGCGTCTTCTTCGGTCTTGCCGGCGGCTGGCTTGGCCTTGCCATCCTGCTGCATGCCCGCTGCGGGGCGCTGCCCGAATTCCAATGGGAAATTGTTGAGCTGGCGCCACAGTTCGTAGCCCACCTTCACCGTCTCGCCCTGCACCCAGCCGCGCACCTTGCCGCCCTGGCGGGCGAATTCCTGGGCGGGCCAGGCCGGTTTGCCCGGCGCCGGTTCGACCAGGATGCGGAACACGCCGTCGGGCGCAGCATTGGGGTCGATGGCGCGCACCCGGCCGTCGAACATACCGTGCGCCACCGACGGCCAGCCGCTGAACTGGATCGCCGGCCAGCCTTCGAATTCCAGCCGCACCGGGCGGCCGGGACGGATCAGCGGTACGTCGCGGCCGTCGATGTACAGCTCGACCGCGCGTTCCACCCGCTCGGGCGCGATCACCGCCAGCACGGTGCCTGGCGACACCATCGCACTGCCGCTGGCGGCGTTGAGTTGTTGCACGCGGCCATCGCGCGGGGCGCGCACCAACTGCGCGGACTGGCGGTTTAACTGGATGTCGATGCGGGTCAGCTTGGCGCGCGATTCGGCCAGCTTGGCATCGGCTTCGGCCACCTTGATCTGGGTCAGCTCGAAGTCGCGGCGGCCTGCCAGACCTTCGGCGAGCAATTGCCGGCTGCGCTCCACGTCGATGCTGGCGACTGCACGCGACTGCTGGAGGGCGGCGATCTCGGCCTGCGCCTGCGCCCGTTCGCTGGCGAGGCGGGTGAGCAGGTCAGGATCCAGGTCGCCCACGCGGGCGATCGGATCGCCCTTGGACACATGCTGGCCGTCGTGCACGTACCAGCGTTCCACCCGGCCGGGCACGAACGCGGTGACCTGCTGCTGGCGGTCGTCCGGATCCAGCGCCACCACCTGGCCCTTGCCGCTGGCGGTCTGTACCCAGGGCACCAACGCCAGGATGGCACTGCAGATGACGATGCCGATCAGCAGCATCCAGGCCAGCACCTTGGCGATGCTGGGCGGGCCCATGGCCGACAGGGTGGGGAAGTGCAGCATGCGGTCAGTGGCGTATTGCATTGCCTGCCTCCTGTGCCGATGCGATCAGTTCCGCCCGCGTGGCGTAGCGTTGCTGGTGTCCAGGCTCCAGCCGGAACCAGCCATCCAGGGTGATGTCTTCCGGCCGGCCGGTACACAGCAAGACCGTGGTTCCGGCGTCCTTGAGCCGGCGCAGCACCGCCGCCAGGCGTTCGGTGGGGATCAGGTCGAACAGCTGCGACAGCATCAGCACCCGCGGGCGTACCAGCAAGGCGTTGGCCAGCTTCAGGCCCATCACATCGCCGATCCACAGCGGGTAGCCCGAGGCCGCCAGGCGCGTATCCAGGCCCTGCGGCAGTGCGGCGATGCGGGCGCGCAAGCCCACCGCATCGATCGCTTCGAGCATGCTCTCGGAGCTGACGTCCGGCGAGGCCATCGACAGGTATTCGCGAATGGTGACTTCCACGATGGTGGGGCGATCAAGCACAGTGACTTCCGAGCGCAGCAGGTACATGTCGAAGGTCGCCATGTCGGCGCCGCCCACCATCACCAGCCCGCGCTCCGGGACCTCATGGCGCTTGAGTACCATCGCCAGCAGACGTTCGGCGCCACCGGATGCCAGCGTGACCAGCTGCTCGCCGGCCTCCAGCGCGAAATCGAAGCGCGCACCTTCGATCACCACGCCATCCAGGCGCACGTCGCTGTTGCGCGGGGTCTTGCCAGCAATGGCCACCGCGCGCTCCTGCGGGATGGCGTACAGCAGCGATAATTCCTCTGCGCTGGCCACCAGGTCGTAGAACGTATCCAGGTAGGTCCCCAACTGCGCGATGCCGTAGAACACCGCGCTCAGGATCAGCTCGGCCGCCACCAGCTGGCCGATCGACAATTCGCCACGCAGGATCAGGCTGCCGCCCAGCGCCAGCAGCGCCGCGCTGGCCACCGCATAGGTGAGTAGAAATGCCAGCGTCTGGGTGAATGTGTAGCGGAAATGACGCCGATGGCGTGCCACATAGGCCGCCGTCACCGCTTCGGAGCGCTCCATCGCAAAGTTGAGGTGGCGGCTGGATTTGTAGAAACCATTGGAGCCGCCAACGCTTTCCAGCCAGTGTGCGGCATTGTGCTTGGCGTGACTCAGGTCGACTGCGGTGCGGATCGAACTGCGTGACCAGATCATCCAGATCGAGAAGATCACCAGCAACAGCAGCGCATTGAAGGCCAGGAAGAACGGATGGTAGAAACTGGTGACGATCAGCCCCACCGCCGACTGCAGCACGATGGTGAAGGCGCCCACGGCCAGGCTGGGGACAGCCTTCTGCACCACCACCAGGTCGAAGTAGCGGTTGAACATGTCGCCGCGGTTCTGGTCGGTGAAGAAGGGGTTCTGGGCGTGTACCGCCCGCACCGTGATCTCGGCCACCACCCGCGCGAACAGCCGGCGCTCGAACAACGCCATGACCCACACCCGCATCGCGCTCAGGGCGGCCACCAGCAGCAGCAGGCCCAGCAGCAGGCCGGACAGTGTCCATAGCGGCGTGGGCAGGGCGATATTGGCCACGCTGTTAATCAGTAGCTGCACCGAGATCGGGGTCGCCAGCGACAGCAGGCTAATCGCGATGCCGTACACCAGGGCCAGCCGCACATACGGCATGTCCGGCCCGACGATCTCCGCCAGCCAGCCCGCCGCTTCCCGCCATCCGATCTGCTTTGCCGCCATGTTCCTTCCACTGTTGATTTCAAGCAAGCATTGACGAGTTGCGGCAACAGAACAAGGCCGAACCGCTTATCCACCGCATAGGATTTTCCTATGCCGCTGCCGCGCGCAGCAAGTCGGCGATCAGCCCGAACGCGGGCGCGCGGCCGGCGCCTTGCCGCCAGAGCAGTCCAATCTCGCGGTAATAGCGTCCTCCCTTGATCGGACGCACCACCACGTCGTCGCCTTCGCGGATCTCCTGGCGCACGTACAGGTCGGGCAGCAGCGCCAGCCCCATGCCCATGCCGGCCATTTGCCGGATCGCATCCAGACTCGTTCCTTCGTAATCGCGCAGGACATTGGCGCCGACGTCCACCGCAATCGCGCTGATCTGTTCGGCCAGGCGGTAGTCCGGCATCAGCGTGAGCAGGTTGGCGCCACGCAGGTCGGCCGGGGTGATGTGGCGTTTGCTGCGCAGCGGGTGATCGGCGGCCATGGTCACGTGCAATGGCTCGCGGAACAGCCGTTCGCTGTGCAGGTTGCGGCCGGCCATCGGCAGTTGCACCAGCACCAGGTCGTGCACGCCATTGGCCAGGTCGTTGGCCAGCACGTTCGGCAAGCCTTCGCGGACGTGCACGCGCAACGCCGGGTGCTCGCGATGCAGGCGCGCCACCAGGCTGGGCATCAGATAGGCGCCCAGCGTGGGCGAGACGCCGAGCCGGATGGTGCCGATCAAGGTGTCGGCCGAGGTGGCGCGCAGCTCTTCCAGGTCGGCCACGTCCAGCAGGATGCCGCGTGCGCGGTCGCGCAGGTCGCGGCCCAGCGGGGTCAGGATGGCGGGCACGCCGCGCTCGAACAGCGGTGTACCGATGATGGTCTCCAGTGCGCGGATCTGCTGTGACAGCGACGGCTGCGACACGCCCATCTGCTCTGCCGCGCGGGTGAAACTGCCGGTGTCGGCCAGCGCGACGAAGTAGCTGAGTTGGCGAAGCGTGGTCTTGGGGCGGGGCATGGGTTCAGCCGTGCAGGCAGTGGCGGAAGCGCAGCATCGGTGGCGGGTGGGTGAACGCCGCGTAGCGGCCGCCGGCGCGTCAGCCAGGCGTCACTAATCGATGTCACCAATCAGCGTCACTGATCGATGAACTGCAGCCGCGCCAATTCCGCATACAGGCCGCCCTCTGCGATCAGCTGTGCGTGGGTGCCCTGCGCAACGATGCGGCCGGCATCCATGACCACGATGCGGTCGGCTTTGAGCACGGTGGCCAGGCGGTGCGCGATGACCAGGGTGGTGCGGCCCTGCATCAGCCGATCCAGCGCTTGCTGCACGGCGCGTTCGCTCTGCGCATCCAGTGCGCTGGTGGCCTCGTCCAGCAGCAGGATCGGCGCGTCCTTGAGCAGGGCACGCGCGATTGCCACGCGTTGTTGCTGGCCGCCGGACAGGCGCGTGCCGCGCTCGCCCAGCTCGCTGGCGTAGCCCTGCGGCAGCGCCCGGATGAAGACATCGGCTTCGGCAGCCGCAGCGGCGGCTTCCACCTGCGCGTCGCTGGCCTGCAGCCTGCCGTAGCGGATGTTGTCGGCGGCACTGGCGGCGAACAGGGTGGGTTGCTGCGGCACCAGCGCAATGTGTTCGCGCAAGCGCACCGGGTCGGTGTCGCGCAGGTCCACCTCGTCGATGCGCACGCGGCCACTCACCGGGTCATGGAAGCGCAGCAGCATCGACAACACCGTGCTCTTGCCGGCGCCGGAGGGGCCAACCAAGGCCACGGTCTCGCCGGGGCGGACATGCAGGTCGAAGTGATCCAGCGCCGGTGCATCGGGGCGCTGCGGGTAATGGAACACCACCTGGTCGAAGTGGATCGCGCCATGCAGCGGCTGCGGCAACGGCGTGGGCGTGGCCGGTGCCACGATTGCCGACTGTTCGTCGAGCAGTTCGCCGACGCGGCCCATGCCGCCGGCGGCGCGCTGCAGTTCGTTCCACACCTCGGCCAATGCCCCGACCGAGCCGCCGCCGATCAGCGCGTACAACACGAACTGCCCCAGCGTGCCCGGGGTCATGCGCCCGGACACCACATCGTGCGCGCCCAGCCACAGCACACCGACGATGGCGCCGAAGATCAGCATGATCGCCACGGCGGTGACGCCTGCCTGGGTACGTACCCGCAGCCGTGCGGTGTCGATGGCGGACAACAGCGCCTGGCTGAACCGTTGGCTCTCGTACTGCTCGCGCGCATGCGCCTGCACGGTGCGCACCGCGCCCAGGGTTTCGGCGGCCAGCGTATTGGCATCGGCCACACGGTCCTGGCTGGCGCGCGAGATCTTCTGCAGCCGGCGAGCGCCCAGCACGATGGGCAGCACTGCCAGCGGGATGCCGATCAGGGTGAAGCCGGCCAGACGTGGGCTGGTGACGAACAGCATCACCATGCTGCCGACCACCGTCACTGTACTGCGCAACGCCACCGACATGGTGGTGCCGATCAAGCCGCGCAGCAGTTCGCTGTCGGCCGACAGCCGCGACACCAGTTCGCCGCTGCGGCTACGGTCGTGAAAGCCGGCATCCAGCCCGATCAGATGCGCATACAGGCGGCCACGCAGGTCGGCGACCACCTTTTCGCCCAGCAGCGAGACGAAGTAGAACCGTGCCGCGGTGGCCAGTGCCAGTACCACCGCAACCGCGAACAGCAGGGCGAATGCCTGGTTGATCTGCGCCCCGCCGGAGAAGCCGTGGTCGATCATGCGCTTGACCGCGGCCGGCAGGCTCAGCGTGGCCGCCGAGGAAATCGCCAGCGCGATCAGCCAGGCGGCAAATAATCCGCGCTGGCGCTGCACGAACGGCCACAGGGCGCGCAGGCTGCCAAGCTTCCGCAACGGGTTGGGCCTGGCGGCGGCTGGCTGGTTCATGCGGCTTCCGGTGTTGAGAGGTGGACACGGTTGCGAGTGGCGTCGCACAGGCGGGTTTTCAAGCCTGCAAGCTGATCTGCAGGCAATTGCACGCGCAAGGCTGCGCCATCGGCATCGAAACGCTCGTCCAGCTTGTCGGCATGGAAGGCGACCAAGGCGGCATGCACCAGCCCCAGGTCGTCGAACCGACAGTGCAGATCCAGCTGCGTCAGTGCGATCAATGGCCGTCGCGTCGCCAGCCGCAGGCACTCGGCCGCAGCGCCGCCATAGGCGCGCACCAACCCGCCGGCACCGAGCTTGATGCCGCCGTACCAACGGGTGACCACCACCACGACGCGATCCAGGCCGTGGCCATCGATTGCCGCCAGGATCGGCCTGCCCGCCGTGCCGCTGGGCCCGCCATCATCGCTGGAGCGGTATTCCTGCCCGAAGCGGTAGGCCCAGCAGTTGTGGGTGGCATCGGGGACCGCCACGCGTTGCACCAGTTCCAGTGCCTGTGCGGGAGCATCCAGTGCACAGGCATTGGCCAGAAAGCGACTGTGCTTGATGTCCAGGCTGTGGTGCGCGTCAGCGGCAAGGGTCTCTGGCATCGCCGCCATTGTACTGCGGGGTGGTGGCACCGATTGCGGCGGCGTGATCGCCGACGCCCTGTTGCGGGCGCCGGCGACCGGTCATACCAGCGTGGAGCGACGCTTCTCGTCGATCCATTTCGAGGCCTGGGCCGGCGTGTAGTGCTGCATCCATTCCAGCATCTGCGCGATGTCGCTGCCGTACCACAGGTCGGTGCGCTGGTCCGGGTGCAGGAAGCGCTCTTCCACCATGCGATCGATCATGCCGATCAGCGGCGCATAGAAGTTCTCGATATCCAGAAAGGCGCAGGGCTTGTTGCCGATGCCGAGCTGGCGCCAGGTGAGCATTTCGAAAATCTCTTCCATGGTGCCGAAGCCACCGGGCAGGGCGACGAAGGCATCGGAGAGTTCGAACATGCGCATCTTGCGCTCGTGCATGGAGCCGACGATTTCCAGCGTGGTCAGCCCGCGATGCGCCACTTCCCAATCGGCCAGTTGCTGAGGAATGACGCCGGTCACTTCACCGCCGGCTGCCAGGACCGCATTGGCCACCGTACCCATCAGCCCGACATTGCCGCCACCGTAGACCAGGCGCAGGCCGTGCGCAGCAATGCGCTGACCCAGCGCCGTGGCGCGCTCGACATAGGCGGGCTTGTTACCGGCATTGGAGCCGCAATAGACGCAGAGGCTTTTCATGGGGGGAATCGGGAGTTGGGAATAGGGAATGGGTCGAAGCAAATACAGAAGCCAGAACGCATGACGCCGGACCTAGGTCCGGCGTCAGCATGAGGAGTGAGGTGATGGGAACGCTCTTACGATTCCCAATTCCCCACTCCCGATTCCCGGCTTAGTTAGCCTTATGGATCGCGCGCTTGCTCACCGCCATCGCGGCGTCGTGGATGGCTTCGGACAGCGTCGGGTGCGCATGGCAGATACGTGCCAGGTCGTCGGCCGAGCCGTTGAATTCCATCGTCAGCACGCCTTCGTGCACCAGCTCGGAGACGCCCACGCCCACCAGGTGCATGCCCAGCACGCGGTCGGTCTCGGCATCGGCGATCACCTTGACGAAGCCGGCCGGCTCGCCCATGGCCACCGCGCGGCCGATTGCCGCAAACGGGAAGCTGCCAGCCTTGTAGGCCACGCCTTCGGCCTTGAGCTGCTGCTCGGTCTTGCCGACCCAGGCAATTTCCGGCTCGGTGTAGATGACCCACGGAATGGTGTCGAAGTTGACGTGACCGGGCAGGCCGGCGATCAGCTCGGCCACCGCGATGCCTTCCTCGAAGCCCTTGTGCGCCAGCATCGGGCCGCGCACGCAGTCGCCGATCGCCCACACGCCGTCGACGCCAGTGTGGCAATGGCCATCGACCTCGATCTGACCACGGTCGGTGACCTTGACCCCGGTGCCGTCGGCCAGCAGGTTCTTGGTGGCGGCCTTGCGGCCCACGGCCACCAGCAGCTTGTCCACGGTCAGGGTCTGCTCGCCGGCGGCGTCGGTGTAGTTGAGCACCACCTGCCTGGCATCGCCGCTGCCGGTGATCTCGGTCTTGCCGACCTTGGCACCCAGCTTGATATCCAGGCCCTGCTTCTTGAATTCCTTCAGCGCGGTCTTGGCCACTTCAGCGTCGGCCAGCGCCAGGAAGTCCGGCAGCGCTTCGAGGATGGTGACCTCGGCGCCCAGGCGCTTCCACACGCTACCCAGCTCCAGGCCGATCACGCCAGCGCCGATCACCGCCAGGCGCTTGGGCACGGCGGTGAAATCCAGGCCGCCGACGTTGTCCACGATGGTGTCGCCATCGAACTTGGCGAACGGCAGTTCGATCGATTCCGAACCGGCCGCCAGGATCACGTTGGTGCCCTTGAGCTCGATCTCGCCGCCTTCGTGCTGGGTGACCTTGACGATATTGCCCGGCAGCAGCTGGCCGAAGCCGTAGTACGGGGTGATCTTGTTGGCCTTGAACAGCATCGCGATGCCGCCGGTGAACTGCTTCACGATCTTGTCCTTGCGGCCGATCATGGTGGGCACGTCCATCTTGGCGTCGTTGAAGCTGATGCCGTGGTCGCCGAACAGGTGACCCATGTTCCAGAACTGGCGCGAGGAATCCAGCAGCGCCTTGGACGGAATGCAGCCCACACGCAGGCAGGTACCGCCCAGGGCGGGCTTGCCGTCCTTGCCGAGTGCCGCATCGATGCAGGCGACCTTCATGCCCAGCTGGGCCGCACGGATGGCGGCGTGATAACCGGCCGGACCAGCACCGATGACGACGACGTCGAATTGTTCGCTCATTTCATTTGCTCACGGGAATGGGGAATAGGGAATGGGGAATCGCAACAGCGCATGCGCCTGTCGTCCCATCCAGGTCCAGGCGGGAATGGAGCGGGCGGTGGGCGCTTGTCCCATTCCCGACTCTCCATTCCCGATTCCCGGCGCTTACAGGCCGAACAGCATGCGGCCCGGGTTTTCCAGCTGATTCTTGATGTCGACCAGGAACTGCACCGAATCCTTGCCGTCGATGATGCGGTGGTCGTAGGACAGCGCCAGGTACATCATCGGGGCGATCACCACCTGGCCGTTCTCGGCGATCGGACGTTCCTTGATCGCGTGCATGCCCAGGATGGCGCTCTGCGGCGGGTTGATGATCGGGGTGGACAGCAGCGAGCCGAAGGTGCCGCCATTGGTGATGGTGAACGTGCCACCCTGCAGGTCATCCAGGCCCAGCTTGCCGGCGCGCGCCTTGGCGGCGTAGTCGGCGATGCCCTGTTCGACGTCGGCGAACGACTGGCGCTCGACGTTACGCAGCACCGGCGTGACCAGGCCCTTTTCGGTGGAGACGGCAATCGAGATGTCGCTGTAGCCGTGATAGATGATGTCGTCGCCGTCGATCGAGGCGTTGACCAGCGGGAAGCGCTGCAGCGCGTTGGCAGCGGCCTTGACGAAGAAGCTCATGAAACCGAGCTTGATGCCGTGGGCCTTCTGGAACTCGTCCTGCAGCTCCTTGCGTGCGGCCGACACCTTGGCCAGGTTCACTTCGTTGAAGGTGGTCAGCATCGCGGTGGAGTTCTTGGACTCCATCAGGCGCTTGGCAATGGTCTTGCGCACGCGGGTCATCGCCACGCGCTCTTCCGGCCGGGCGCCCGAGGCCTTGCCCACGCCGCCGGCCTTGGCGAAGTTGACGATGTCTTCCTTGGTCACCGCACCGCGGCGGCCAGTGCCTTCGACCTGCGACGGATCCACGCCCTGGGTGATCGCGGAGAACCGCGCACCCGGGGGCAGCGCATCGGCAGCAGACTTGGACGCGGCGGCCGGCGCGGCGGCGGCAACTGGCGCCGGCGCTGCAGCAGGAGCCGGAGCTGCCGGAGCATCAGCCTTTTTCTCTTCGGCCGGCGCGGCGGCAGCCACGGCACCTTCTTCGATGATTGCCAGGATCTGGTTGCTGGTGACCGTGCTGCCGGCTTCGAACTTGATTTCCTTCAACACGCCATCGACCGGCGAAGGAACTTCCAGCACGACCTTGTCGGTTTCCAGGTCGACCAGATTCTCGTCGCGCTTGACCGCGTCGCCGGCCTTCTTGTGCCAGCTGGCGATGGTGGCGTCGGAAACGGATTCGGGCAGTACCGGAACTTTGACTTCGGTGGCCATTCGGGGAGCGTCCTAGGGTTTTCGTTCTTTGGGGAAGAGGAGTTATTCAGCGACTTGGTCGTTGAACGGATTGAGGAGCGCATCGGCGACCAGCGTCTGCTGTTCGGCGATGTGGTCGGCCATGTGGCCAGCGGCAGGCGAGGGCGAACGGGCGCGGCCGGCGTAATGCAGGCTCTGACCACCGGCCAGGCAGAAGTTGAGGTGGTGACGGATCTGGTACCACGCACCCTGGTTCTGCGGTTCTTCCTGGCACCACACCACGTCGGTGGCATTGGCATAGCCCTTGAGCTCGGCCGCCAGCTGTGCACGTGGGAACGGGTACAGCTGCTCGATGCGCACGACGGCAACATCGTCCTGGCCGCGCTTGGTCTGGTCTTCGAGCAGGTCGTAGTAGACCTTGCCCGAGCACAGCACCACGCGCTTGACCTTGGCCGCCTCGGCCTTGGCATCCGGGATCAGATGCTGGAATTGCCCGTCGGCCAGTTCTTCCAGGCTCGACACCGCCAGCTTGTGGCGCAGCAATGACTTGGGCGTCATCACCACCAGCGGCTTGCGGGTAGTCATGCGCATCTGGCGCCGGATCATGTGGAAGCACTGCGCCGGGGTGGTCGGTACGCAGACCAGCATGTTCTCCAGCGCGCACAGCTGCAGGAAGCGCTCCAGGCGTGCGGAGCTGTGCTCCGGGCCTTGCCCTTCGTAACCATGCGGCAGAAACAGCGACAGGCCTGCGATACGCCCCCACTTGGCTTCGCCAGCGGCAATGAACTGGTCGATGACCACCTGCGCGCCGTTGGCGAAGTCGCCGAACTGCGCTTCCCAGATGCACAGTGCATTCGGGTCGGTGGTGGAGTAGCCGTATTCGAAGCCCATCACCGCTTCTTCGCTGAGCAGCGAGTCGATGACGGTGGCGTCTTCGGGGTTCTGCACCAGCTGGCGCAGCGGCAGGTAATAGTTGTCGGTCTTCTGGTCATGCAGGATCGCGTGACGGTGGAAGAACGTGCCGCGACCGGCGTCCTGGCCGACCAGGCGCAGCTTGTGGCCTTCGGTCAGCAACGTGGCATAGGCCAGGTTCTCGGCGAAGCCCCAGTCGCCCAGTTGGTCGCCGGCGGCCATCTTGACGCGATCGTCGTAGATCTTGGCCACACGCGCATGCAGCTCGACGCCTTCGGGGATGGTGGTGATCAGCTTGGCCAGGCGGTCCAGCTGCTCGCGCTGGACGCGCGTATCCACCGGGTCGGCGGCGGTGCCGACCAGGTACTTGGACCAGTCGATGGCAAATTCGTCCGGCTTGCGCTTGGCCAATTCGGTGGTGTATTCGCCCGAATCGAGCTTGTTGCGGTAGCCGTCCACCAGCGCCTTGGCCTCGTCGGCGCTCAGCACGCCGTCGCTTTCCAGCTTGGCGGCATACAGCTCGCGGGTGGTCTTGTGCTTGCGGATGGTCTGGTACATCACCGGCTGAGTCGCTGCCGGTTCGTCGGCCTCGTTATGGCCCCAGCGGCGGTAGCAGACCAGGTCGATGACCACGTCCTTCTTGAACTGCTGGCGGAATTCATAAGCCAGCTTGGACACGAACATCACCGCGTCCGGGTCGTCGCCGTTCACGTGGAAGACCGGCGCGCCGATCATCTTGGCGACGTCCGTGCAGTACAGCGTGGAACGCGCGTCGTCGCGGGTGCTGGTGGTGAAACCGATCTGGTTGTTGATGACGATGTGCACGGTACCGCCGACCGCGAAACCGCGCGCCTGCGACATCTGGAACAGTTCCATCACCACGCCCTGGCCGGCGAAGGCGGCATCGCCGTGGATCAGGATGGGCAGCACGGTCTTGCGCTCGGCATCGCCGAAGCGCTCCTGGCGCGAACGCACGCTGCCGACCACGACGGGATCGACGATTTCCAGGTGCGAGGGATTGAACGCCAGTGCCAGATGCACCTGCTTGTCGCTGCCGACTGCGATATCGGCCGAGAACCCCATGTGGTACTTGACGTCGCCGGTGTGCGCGCGGTCGTCATGGGCATGCTCGAACTTGCCTTCGAACTCGTCGAACAGCTTGCGCGGGTTCTTGCCCAGCGTATTGACCAGCACGTTGAGGCGGCCGCGGTGGGCCATGCCGATCACGATGTCCTTGACCTGATCGTTGCCGGACTGGCGAATGATCTCGTCCATCATCGGGATCAGCGCATCGCCGCCTTCCAGCGAGAAGCGCTTCTGGCCGACGTACTTGGTGTGCAGGTAGCGCTCCAGGCCTTCGGCGGCGGTGAGCCGCTCCAGGGTGCGCTTGCGGCTGGCCGCATCGCCAGCGATCTTGCCGCCGGCATCTTCCAGGCGCTTGTAGATCCACTGGCGCTGGTCGAATTCCTGGATGTGCATGAATTCGGCGCCGATGGTGCTGGCATAGGTCGCCTTGAGGCGCACCAGCAGGTCCTTCAGCTTCATGCGCGGCTGGCCGCCGACGCCGCCAGTGCTGAACTCGCTGTCCAGATCCGCCTGCGAGAGGCTGTGGAACGGCAGGTCCAGATCGGGCGGGTTGACCGAAGGGGTCAGGCCGAGCGGGTCCAACTGCGCGCCCAGGTGACCACGCGCGCGGTAGGCGGTAATCAGGCGGCCAACGTTACGCTCGCGCTCGTCGCTGGCAGCAGCGCCGGTGCCGGCCTGTTTTGAGGCGGTGAGAATGTGGGCGATGGCGGCCGAATGCGGCACGTCACCGGCATCGCGACCCTGGAAACCGTCGAAATAACTCTTCCACTTCGGATCGACACTGTCCGGGGCGACGAGGTACTGCTCGTACAGATCCTCGATGTAGGCGGCGTTGCCGCCGGCGAGCTGCGATGACTGCGCGAACTGCTTTAGGAGATTATCCACGATGGTAAGTCGGGTCTGCTGTGGGGATGATTGTGCGGAAGCGGCAGGGCAAGATGCCGTGTCGGTCGGTCTCAAATCTCGAAAAATTATACCCCCTTGCGCTGGTGAGGGGGCGTCTGCGAGCTGACCGGCGGGGTAGACCACTGGCGTGCGCGCCTGCGTGAGAAGGGCCTTGCGGCATCAGATACCGAGTGCACGCGCCTCGTTCCAAAGTGCGCTGCGCCCCCATATCTGCGCGAATTCGCGCGCCAGCTGGCGGCTGCGGGCCGCACCGGACAGCCAGGTTTCGCCGTCGTCGTAGCGATGACCTGTTGGACGAAAGTAGTAGGCGTCGTCGCCGACCACGTAGGCCGACGCATCACTGGTATCGACCGGATCGCTGACCGCGCGGAACCGGAATACGCTGGGCAGGCGTTGCGCCAGGCGCAGCATGGCACTGCTGCTGGCAGTGGCGCTGGCGGTGTCCTGCACCAGCACCTGCACCCGCTTGTCGTGGCGAGCGGTGGCAAAGCGGCGCAATGCGTCCAGCACTGCGGCGTTGTCGAACAGCGGCGGGTCCAGGGCACGGGTATAGATCAGTACCTGGCGGCGCGCGCTGCACAGCAGGCCGGTGGTGGCAGCCAGGGCGGCACCGAGGGTGTCCACCGCCATCGGGCCGTCGAGCCGGCGATGGACTGGCGTTCCGGGTGCATCGCCGATGTCGGCACTGCGGTCGGTTGACAGGTCTGCAGGGCTGTCGGGAAGAAAACCCTGGCGTGCGAACACCGCCTCGGCGCCGGCGGTGACGCGGGCCTGCAGGCGTGGCCAGCCATGCTGGGTGGCGCTGACCACGGCGGCGGAAAGCAGTTGGTCTGACAGGCCGCGGCGGCGCCAGTCCGGCAGTAGGCCAAGCCGGTCGATGCGCCGGTCCGGGGTCAGCCGGACCGAGGCGACCAGTTGGCCGTCCTCGGTCCGTGCGGCGAGGTGCAGGCTGAGCGGGTCCAGTGCGTCCCACTCGTCCTCGGCCGGACCGCCCGGGGCCGCGCTGCTGCAGGCCCGGCGCAGCGCACGCAGGGCCGCCGCGTCGGTGGCCGGGTCCAGCGAAACGATCCGTGGCCTGCCGTGTGGGCTCATGTGCGCGGAGAGCTGCCTTCGTCTTCGTCGCTGTCCTCGTCCTCGTCTTCGCCGAGGTCCGCTTCGGTGGCATCGACGCGCTCCTGCGGGTTGTCCGCGTCGTCTGCGATCGCCTCCACATCCGCGTCGTGGTCGATGGCGGCGTCTGCTTCTACGGGATCGGCATCGTCATCCGCGTCGACGTGATCGGTCGATACGCTCAGCGCAACTGCCTGTGCGTCGTCGATGTCTTCGATGTCCTCATGCGTATCGTCATGGGCGCGCTGGTAATGGCCCTGGGCCAGCAGTTCCAGCACCACCTCGCGGCCGCGCGCCGACAACTGCCCGTAGAGCGTGCCATCGATCTCTTCAGCCGCCGCCAGGCGTGCGGCGTCCTTGGCCGACAGCGCAAATTCCAGGCCGCTGCAGAACAGGGTGGCGCCGCGCTTGGCACGCCGCCAGGCCAGCCGCGACCACGGGTGGCGATACAGCACCACGCCTTCGTCCAGGGCCTGCTCCACCGCCTCGCGCGGAATCGGTTCCGGTGCCGGCACCACGTCGCCGGAGGCGCGGTAGGTGGTCATGAAGCGGCCGAACCAGTCGCCCAGGCGATCCGGGTCGTTCATGCGTAGCGCATTGAGCGCTTCGACCACGCGGTTCATCGCAGTGACGTCGATCTCGTACGGGTCGGCCGGCAGCTTCAGGTCTTCGTCGTGATAGCGCACGGCCTCGTCGGCATCGGCGATCAGGGTGTCCAGGTAGTCGCCGATCAGCTCGGCCGAGGAGGGCGCGCGGGTGCCGATGGAGAAGGTCAGGCAGGGATCTTCGGCCACGCCGTGATGCGGCACCAGCGGTGGCAGGTACAGCATGTCGCCCGGGCCCAGTACCCAGTCGTGGGTGGGCTTGAAGTCGCGCAACAGTTTGAGGTCGACATCGGCGCGGAATGCCTGTGGCGTGGGCTTGCGGCCCTGCGAGGCGCGCGCATCGATCTGCCAGCGGCGGTGGCCCTGGCCCTGCAGCAGGAACACGTCGTAATGATCGACATGCGCGCCGACCGAACCGCCGGTGGCAGCGAAGCTAATCATGATGTCGTCGATGCGCCAGCGCGGCAGGAAACGGAACTGCTCCAGCAGGCCGCGCACGTCGGCGTCCCACTTGTCCACGTCCTGCACCAGCAAGGTCCAGTCATGGTCGGGCAGGCCGGGGAAGTCGGTTTCCTGAAACGGGCCGGTGCGCACGTCCCAGCCGTCGGTGGCGCGGTCGTGGCGGATCAGCCGCGCCAGCACGCCCTCCTCGCAGGCCAGCCCGGCCAGGTCTTCCGGCTGCAGCGGCGAGACGAAGTCCGCGAAGGCATTGCGGATCAGCAGTGGGTGCTTGTGCCAGTAGGTGCGCAGGAAGCGCTCCACCGGCATGCCCAGCGGCTGACCCGGACGGGCCTGGACTTCGATGACGGGAGGGTTTGCCTTGCGTGCAGCCATGGGGGTTCCTTGCAGGGGATCGATGAAGTGCCGGCGGCGCAGGCCGGGCCGGCGCGTACCGGCACCATTGTCCGATGCCTGCGCCGGATCTGCACCTGCAAGCGGGGGCGCGAACAGGCAAGGCTTCAGGGAAGTGGTGGCCGGTGATCCCGCACCGATGTAGGCCCGCTGTGGTGAGCGACGCTTCGCCGTGCAGCATGGCCCTGTGCCTGGGTCCTGCCTTGGGATCTGCCCGGCGTGTGGCCGGGTGGGCGTGCTGGGCCGCGACTGCGGCAGGCCCCGTCATGAGGCGGCGCTGACCGACGCTGGGATATTGGCGAACGCCGTGGCGAGAGCCCTTGGTCCTGCGGGTAACCGCGTAGCGTGCGCGCCGCCGGTTGCAGCGTCACGCACGGAGGTGGCTTACATCAGCTTGTTGCCACTGCCGCTGTCGTCCAGCGTCGGCTTGCTGGATGGGTTGACGGTGTTGTCGTTGCCGGAAAACCGTACTTGCTTCACTTCGCGCGCCAACACCAGGTTCTTGTTGCCCTGGATGTCCACGCGATCCACATTGGTCAGATTCAGCGTGTTGTCGTGACCGCTCACGCTGAGCTGGCCGAGCTGCCTGTTGAGTACGGTGAAATTGCTGCCTTCCACGCGGATGCTGCGTGCGTTGTCCAGATTCATCGCGCCACGTGAGGCGGTGATGGTCACTGCGCCGCAGTTGCCATGCAGGATCCATTCGCTGTCATTGCGGGTCAGCCGGACATCCTTGCCATCGCAATCCGCGCCGCTGGCCGGGTCGGTGAGGGTGGAGGACATGGCCGATACCGCCTGCGCGGCCGGGCCGTCGGCACCGCATCCGCTCAATGCGGCGATGCTGGACAGCGCAATCAGCGACGCGATACTCCGAACTGCACGCATGGGTGGTCCCTCGCTTGGATGAGGCCGGCACCATAGCAGCCAGGCCGGGAAGCGTCGTTGACGCCGGCTCGACGCCCGGGCATTGCCGGCCAATCCGGCCACGCTTCCCGTTCGGGACGGCGGCAGACACGCGACCATCCATCGTGCGTCAGCGATGGCCGGGCCTGTCCGGCACGGCCATTGTCTGCATTCCATCCGTTTGGAGCGGCCCACAACGCGTCGCGGGCAGTCATCAGGTGGGACGGATGGTGCGCTCAGAACCGGAGCGTGGCCGGGGCACATGCCGATTCCGGGTGCCGTTCGCGCCCGTAGAGTGGTTGCGCCGTAGAGTGGTTGTGCCGTGGAGTTGTTGGCCGCGTCTAGATCGCGCGCGCCAACTGCTCGGCCAGGCCGGTGTAGCCGCCCGGAGTGAGTGCACGCAGGCGCTGCTTGTCGTCTTCCGGCAGCTGCAGGCGTTCCACGAAGGCCTGCATTGAGGCGGCGGTGATGCCTTGGCCGCGGGTCAGCGCCTTCAATTGCTCGTACGGGTTGGGCAGGCCATGGCGGCGCATCACCGTCTGCACAGCTTCGGCCAGCACTTCCCAGGCCGCGTCCAGGTCCGCGTCCAGGCGCTGTGGATTGACGGTCAGCTTGCCCAAGCCCTTGGCCAGCGAATCCAGCGCCACCTGGGTGTGGCCGAACGCCGTGCCGAGCGCGCGCAGCACGGTGGAGTCGGTGAGGTCGCGCTGCCAGCGGCTGATCGGCAATTTGGCGGAAAAATGCTCGAACAAGGCATTGGCGATGCCGAAGTTGCCTTCCGCATTTTCGAAGTCGATGGGGTTGACCTTGTGCGGCATGGTCGAGGACCCGACTTCGCCTTCCTTCAACTTCTGCTTGAAGTAGCCCAGCGAGATATAGCCCCAGATATCGCGCGCCAGATCGATCAGGATGGTGTTGGCGCGGCGGGCGGCATCGCCGATCTCGGCGACGTTGTCGTGCGGCTCGATCTGGGTGGTGTAGGGGTTGAACACCAGGCCCAGGCTCTCGACGAACCGCCGTGCGAACGCCGCCCAGTCCAGCTGCGGGTACGACACCAGGTGCGCGTTGTAGTTGCCGACCGCGCCGTTGATCTTGCCGGTCAGCTCGACCGCGGCGATCTGCGTGCGCTGGCGTTCCAGGCGCGCCACCACGTTGGCGATTTCCTTGCCCAGCGTGGTGGGCGAGGCGGTCTGGCCATGGGTGCGCGACAGCATGGGCTGGGCCGCCTGCGCATGCGCCAGGCGGCGCAGCGAGGCGACGATGCCGTCCAGCGTGGGCAGCAGCACCTCGCGCCGGGCCTGTTCCAGCATCAGGCCGTAGCTGAGGTTGTTGATGTCCTCGCTGGTGCACGCAAAGTGCACGAATTCCAGTGCCGGGCCCAGCTCGGCGTCGTCGGTGAGCTGTTCCTTGATGAAGTACTCCACCGCCTTGACGTCGTGGTTGGTGGTGCGCTCGATCTCCTTGACGCGGGCGGCGTGGGTGACGCTGAAGCCATCGGCCAGCGCACGCAGGCGCTGCGCGGCGCTGGCCGAAAACGGCGCCAGCTCGGCGATGCCCGGTTCGGCGGCCAGGGCCAGCAGCCACTCGATCTCGACCTTCACCCGCGCCTTGATCAGGCCATATTCGGAGAAGATCGGGCGCAATGCATCCACCTTGGAGGCGTAGCGGCCGTCGAGCGGGGACAGGGCGAGCAGGGCGGAATCCGACATGGGCAGGGCACTGGGAAGCTGGCGGGGCCGATATTCTACGCCGCCCCGGCCTCGGCTTCGCCCACCGGCCGCACCGTCACCGCCTGGATGCGGTGGCCAGCCATGCGCCGCACGGTCAGCGCGTGGCCGTCCAGCTCCAGGGTCTCGCCTTCGTCGGGCAGCCGCTGCAACTGATGCACGATCAGCCCGCCGACCGAATTGACATGATCCGGGGCGCTCAGATCCTGGCCGAGCAGGCGCTCCAGGCGGAAGATCGAGGTGCTGCCGGCCACCAGCAGCGAGCCGTCCTGGCTGCGCACCGGGGCATCGCGCACCACATGGCGGTGTTCGTCCTCGATCTCGCCCACCACCACTTCCAGCAGGTCTTCCAGGGTGAAGAAGCCCAGGATGCGGCCTTCGTCCTCCACGCACAGCGCCAGATGGGTGGTGCCGGTGCGGAATTCTTCCAGCGCATGCGGGATCGGCGTCTCCAGGGTCAGCAGGGTGGCTGGGCGCAGCAGCGGGCGCAGGTCGTCCAGGTCCTGGCCACGTGCCATCGCCACCAGCAGATCCTTGGTGTGCAGGATGCCCAGCACCTGCTCGCCGTCGGTGTCGAACCAGGGGTAGCGGCTGTAACGCGACTCGCTGAATTCGGCGAGTACCGCATCCAGATCCATGCCCTCGCGCAGGCTGCGCAGGTGCTCGCGCGGGCGCATCAGGTCGCCGGCCACCAGGTCCGGTAGCTCCAGTGCGTGGCTCATCAGCGTCAGCCCATGGTCGGGCGCGGGCGCATTCGGATCCTGGCGGCCCACGATCAGCTTGAGTTCCTCGCGCGAGTAGCGGTGCGACTGATGTTCGATATCGCCCCAACCCAGCCGCCGTAACAGGCCGTTGGCACTGGTGTTGAGCAGCCAGATCGCCGGGAACATGATCCAGTAGAAGACATACAGCGGCGCCGCAGTCCACAGCGACATCCGCTCCGGACGGCGGATCGCCATGGTCTTGGGCGCCAGTTCGCCCAGCACGATGTGCAGGAACGAGATCAGGCTGAAGGCGATCGCCAGCGCGGTGAACTGCGCGGCTTCCGGCGACAGGCCAAGCCTGTCGAACAGCGGCTGCAGCAGATGCGCGAAGGCCGGTTCGCCCACCCAGCCGAGGCCAAGCGAGGCCAGGGTGATCCCCAGCTGGCAAGCCGACAGATACGCATCCAGGTGCGCATGCACGCCGAGCAACAACCGCCCGCGCCACCCGTTGTTCTGTGCCAGGCCCACCGCCTGGGTATGCCGCAGTTTGACCAATGCAAACTCGGCGGCAACGAAGAATCCGTTCAACAGCACCAGCAGCAGCGCGACGAACAGCAGCAAGACGTTACCGAGCATATCCGCCTCCGCAACGATCGATTGCAGTGCCCGAATGCATCAGCGCGGGCAGGGGCGAAACGGTGGGGTGTACAGCAAAGCACGACACGCTCGGTGCGTTTCTACAGTCAGGGTCGTCGCCCATGGCGGCGTGGTACCTCGGATGGATGATTCGGCAGTCTAGCCCACGCAGTGCGACGACACGGTCGCAACGGGGGGGCGGGTATCGTAGGCGGCCTTGCCAGCGTGGGCATGCCCGCGGCCAGCCATTGCGTCACCACAAATCACCAATTGCGGAGAGTGCAGATGAGCGAACGTTTCAGGACCGAACACGACAGCATGGGCGAATTGCAGGTGCCCGCGGATGCGCTATGGGGCGCGCAGACCCAGCGCGCCGTACAGAATTTCCCGGTCTCCGGTCAGCCGATGCCGCGCGGTTTCGTTCGCGCGCTGGGGCTGATCAAGGCCGCTGCGGCGAGCGTCAACGCCGACCTGGGGTTGTTGCCCAAGGCAATCGCCAGGACCGTGCAGGAGGCGGCCTTGCAGGTGGCCGACGGCGCGCATGACGCGCAATTCCCGATCGATGTGTACCAGACCGGCTCGGGTACTTCGTCCAACATGAATGCCAACGAGGTGATCGCCACGCTCGCCACGCGGGCTGGCAAGTCCACGGTGCATCCCAACGACCACGTCAACCTGGGACAGAGTTCCAACGACGTGGTGCCTACCGCGATCCGTGTCTCCGCCCTGCTTGCCGTGCAGGAGCACCTGCAGCCGGCGCTGAAGCATCTGCGCAAGACCATCGACAAGCGCGCCAGATCGCTGGACAAGATCGTCAAGACCGGGCGCACCCATTTGATGGATGCGATGCCGCTGACCTTCGGGCAGGAATTCGGTGCCTGGTCTGCGCAACTGCGCTCGGCGCAGGAGCGGATCGACGACGCGCTCAAGCGCCTGCGCCGGTTGCCGCTGGGCGGCACCGCGATTGGCACCGGCATCAATGCTGATCCGCGCTTTGGTGCAAAAGCCGCCAAGGCCTTGTCGAGCCTGAGCGGGGCCAGGTTCGAAAGCGCGGAAAACAAGTTCGAAGGCTTGGCCGCGCAGGACGATGCGGTGGAATTGTCCGGCCAGCTCAATGCGCTGGCGGTGGCGCTGATCAAGATCGCAAATGATTTGCGCTGGATGAATGCCGGACCGTTGGCCGGGCTGGGAGAGATCGAGTTGCCGGCGTTGCAGCCGGGCAGCTCGATCATGCCGGGCAAGGTCAACCCGGTGATTCCCGAGGCCACGGTGATGGCCTGCGCCCAGGTCATCGGCCACCACACCGCCATCACGGTGGCCGGACAGACCGGCAATTTTCAGTTGAACGTGACCCTGCCACTGATTGCCTACAACCTGCTGGATTCGATCACCTTGCTGGGCAATGTGTCGCGTCTGTTGGCCGACTCCGCCATTGCCGGCTTGAAGGTGCGTCAGGAGCGCGTGCGCGAGGCGCTGGATCGCAATCCGATCCTGGTGACCGCGTTCAATCCCCTCATCGGCTACGAAAAGGCGGCCGCGATCGCCAAGCGCGCCTACAAGGAGCAGCGCCCGGTGCTGGAGGTGGCCAAGGAAGACAGCGGACTGAGCGAAGCCGAACTGCGGCGGTTGCTGGACCCGGCCGCACTGACGCGTGGGGGGATCCAGGCCGGCAGCAGTGGAAGCGGTGGCTGACAACCGCAGCGTGCGCGCGTAGGAGCGCACCCGGGCGCGATGGGGCGTTGTCGATAAAGCCCTGTCGCGCCCAGGTTCGCTCCTACGGGACTTACGCGAATCCGCGGCCTCGCCAGGACTCAGTGCCGCTCCGCCTGCACGTTGCCGAAACTTTCGCGGTACGGCTGCAGTGACGGGATTTCCTCCAGCAGCTCTCTACTGATTTGTTGGATTTCCGGAGTGGCGGTCAATTTGATCGACTTGTAACCCGGGTCCGGGCCAGCGTCGTTGATCGCTTGTTGGCGCAGCATCTGCAGGTGCCCGAACAGCAGTTGCAGCTTGGCGCGGGTCGGCTCCTTCTGCGGTAGCGCGATATCGTCGATCTTGAGCGTGCCGTCCGGGGTGATCTCCGCATTGGCGGCGGGCGGGCGGCGGATCATCACCGATTGCGTGGTGATGGCCACGCGCGGCTTGCCACGTTCGGCGCGCCGGGACGACTGATCGCCGCAAGCGGACAGGGTGCACAGCAATAGCGCCATGCAGAGCATCACGAACTTGTTCATGGAATCAGTGGGTCGAGGGGAGTGCACCAGTGTAATCCCGCCGCGCGTTGCGGGTGCCGGTGCATGCGGCGCTCACTTGCGGCAGTCGGCAACATCCTTTTGGGTGAGATTGGCATACGGGCCGAATTCGGGCACCGCAGTGGCGGCGGCATCCTGCGCACCGCGCAGCTTGTCCAGCTGGTCGCAGATCAGCATGGCCTTCTGTTTGAAGGTTGCCGCTTCGGCTTCGATCTTGTCGCCAATCTGGTCGGGGTTGCCGCTCAGTACGCCTTTGAGCGCTTCACCGGCGGCATGCGCGCCGAATGCCGCGCCCTGCGTGCCGATATCGATGCCCTTGGCCGCAACGCCCTGGATCTGCGCGTAGTAATGGCGCATCGCCTGATGCTGCACCTGGTTCAAGTTCACCGGTTTGCCATCGATGCTGAGCGCACCGTCGGCACTGATGGTCGCCGCCGGCAAGCCGCTGCGCTTGAGCGTCACGCTCTTGCCGTTGAAGCTCACGCCGCCGCCGCTGTCATTCTCGCCCGATACCACGACCTTCGGCTCGGACTTGCCGCAGCCTACCAGTGACACGCTGGCCATTACCGCAGAAATCAGGAGTTTCATCCGCTATTTCCCCAAGTGAAGGATTACTTGCCGGTCGGCACGCGCGTGGTGCCGGTCACGTCGCTGACATTGACATCGCCGCTGCCCTTGCGCGCAACGCTGACATCGCCGCGGATGTTGTGGATGTCGAGCGCGCCGGAATTGATCGCTTCCACGGTAACGTTGCCCTGCACATCGTGGACCTCTACATCACCCGATCCGATCGTGCCCAGCTTCACATTGCCGGCCACGCCACGCAGTTTGACCTCGCCGGAGCCGACCTTGCCGATCTCGGCTGCACCATGGATCTGCCTGGCCTTCAGGTCGCCCGAGCCGACGCTTAGCACGCGCAGCGCACCGATGTCCTCCAGCTCGACGTCGCCGGAACCCACCTTGGCGGTAACACGCCCCTTGCTGCGGCGAATGACCATGTCGCCGGAGCCGACGTCGGCGCTGACCGCTGCGGCGCCGGCGATCTGGGCATCGCCGGAACCCACATCGAATTGCACCAGCACCGTGTTGGGCACGCTGCCGCGCAGATCCAGGTAGGAATAGCTTTCCCCGAAGGAAAACCGGCGGTCATCGTTCAAGGTGACCACCAGCTTGTCGCCAACACGCTTCTGGGTCACGGTCAGGCCCTTGAGCAGTTCCGCCCTGGCAGCACAGGCGCGCCCGCCCAGTTTTCCACCACTGCTCGGCAACGCGTCCAGATGCAGGTCGTTGGAGCCGACTTCGAACAACACCGATTTCACGCCGGTCAGTTGCAGTTCCAGGCTGCGCGGCTCGGAAAACTTGCACTGCTCTTCCGCTGCGGCGGCGCCGGGCAGGGCAAGCAGGATGGACAGGGTCAGAGGCAGGCGCATACGGTGTCCTTCAGGCTTCGGAGCGCCGGCGGCGCAGGTAGATGGAGGCAGCGATCAGCGCAGCACCGATGGCGGCACCGATCCAGATATCGACATTGCCGTAGACGCGCGCGCTGTCGGTGTGCTGCAGGGCCCACTGCACCAGGTCGCTGGGGTTCTGCAGGGTGCTGCTGTCCAGGTTGCCGCTGACCGCACGCGCCGACCAGGTGCCGGGCAGGGCGCTGAGCAGGCCGCGGTAGCCGACGATGTACCAGATCCAGCCGATCGGCAGCGACACGCCCGGCATTGCCGACAGGATGCTCAGCATCACGCAGGCCAGCAGCGGGAACAGCACCGCCCACAGGAACGGCTTGCTGCTGGCCCACGCGGAGCAGAACATCAGCCAGCCGACGGTGGGCAACGACCACAACAGGCTCATCGGCACGGTTTTGAGCAGCAACCACAGCATCGCGAACGGATGCGAGTGCGTGGCCATCGCCCAGGGGCTGGGCGCACCGGCGATCAGGGCGCCGCCGATGGCGATCAGCCACAGCGCCAGGCCCACCACCAGGCCGATCGCGATGGCAATCAGCGGCGCCAGCAGCAGCGCCCAAGCCGCCTTGGACAGCACGGTCTGCACATCCGACACCGGCAACGACTTCCAGAACAGCACGCTGCGGTCGCGGCGGTCGTCGTACAGGCTACCCAGCGAATAGAAGAACACCACGAAGGCCAGTACCACCGAGGCGATGCCGATGCCGCCCAGCAGCAGGCCGTCGCCCACCTGGCCCAGGGTGCGGGTGTATTCGGCCATGTCGCCCAGGTGGACGCTGTCGCCGACCATGTTGCGGCGCGCGGTGATCGCGCCGATCACCGCGCCCAGCAGCGCGAAGAACACCGCGATGCCGCCGGTGATGAGCTGCGCCCAGACGAAGCCGCCACGATGTTCCCAGTATTCGCGCTTGAGCAGCCAGGCGAAGGTGCGCGAGGAGGATGCTTGGTGGGTCATGGCATTCATGCGTAGGTCCCCTTCATGACGGCTACAAACAGGTCGGCCAGGCCGGGATTGCGGGTTTCTCCAACGCCGGCGAGCTGTGCCTTGGGCACTCCGTCGAACAGCATCACGGTCTTGCCGAACGGCAGGCTGCGCTCGTCGATCGGCCTGAGCGCACGCGCGGTGTCCACCTGCTCGGCGCTGACCAGCACTTCGGTGTAGCGCTCGGCCACGTCTTCCATGTCGGCGGTCAGCACGATGCGGCCGTCGCGGATGAACATCACATCGGTGAGGATGTGTTCGATCTCTTCTACCTGGTGGGTGGTGACGATAATGGTCTTCTGTTCGTCGAAGTAGTCCTCCAGCAGGCGCTGGTAGAACTGCTTGCGGTACAGGATGTCCAGGCCCAGGGTGGGTTCGTCCAGCACCAGGATGCGCGCGTCGATGGCCATCACCAGCGCCAGGTGCAGCTGCACGATCATGCCCTTGGACAGCTCGCGCACCCGCGCGCTGCGGTTGAGCTGGGTATTGGCCAGGAAACGCTCGCACTTGGCGCGATCGAAGCGCGGGTGCACGCCGGCCACGAAGTCGATCGCTTCGCCCACCCGCAGCCAGCGCGGCAGCACCGCCACGTCGGCGATGAAGCAGACCTGATTCATCAGCGCGTTGCGCTGCGTGCGCGGGTCCATGCCCAGCACGCGCAGCTCGCCGTCGAAATCGGTCAGGCCCAGTACGGCCTTGAGGGCCGTGGTCTTGCCGGCGCCGTTGGGGCCAATCAATCCGACGATGCGACCGGCAGCGATGGTGAAGCTGGTGTTGTCCAGCGCCAGTCGGTGTTTGTAGGCCTTGCGCAGGCCGCGGGCGTCGACGACAAGGTCGGTGGAGACGGCGGTCATGGTGTTTTCCCCTGTGGCAACAGATCGTCGATGGACAGGCCCAGCCGCTGGATCCGTTCCAGCACCACCGGCCATTCTTCGTTCAAGAAGCGCTCGCGCTCGCTTCCGCGCAGCTTCTGTGCGGCTTCCGGGGTCATGAACATCCCCAGGCCGCGACGTTTTTCCACCAGATTCTCGTCGGCCAGTTCCTGATAGGCGCGAGAGACGGTGATGGGATTGAGTTGGTAGTCAGCGGCCACCTGCCGTACCGAGGGCAGGGCGTCGCCAGGTTTGAGGATTCCATCGAGCATCATGGCAATGACCCGGTCCTTGAGTTGGCGATAGATGGGAGCGCCGTCGCTCCATTGAATGTCGTTCATGGTCAGCTCCGTGGACGCAGAACCTGCGCGAAGGAGAAATAGGGCATCGACAGCGAGGCGCGTGGATGCCGGTCGGGCCGGCTGCGCGCTTCGGGGGGAGTTGTCGCGTTTTCCGTAACCGCCTCCGACACGCCATAATCGGCGCCGGACTCCGTGACCTGACTGGAAGCGGCTCCCAGGCAACCAATGGCAAACAGGGTGCTGCCGAACAGCAACAGCGGAACTGGTCGCGTGGTGCGTGTGCTGTTCATGCTTGCCCCCTGCATTGGATGACTGGTGTTGTATTAAACTATAACACCGACACGCAGCCCGTCAACTGCTTGTCGTACCCAACTGATGGCACCCCTCGCGCAGGCCGGGTTGCCGCCCACTTCCAAGGAATCGCCATGGTCATGAAACGTCTGCTGATGCTTGTTATTGCTGGCTTTTTCGCTGGGTCGGCGGTGGCCGCCGACGCGCCGTTGCTGGATCTGGACTACCGCCCGTTGGCCGGCAAGGCGCCCATCAACCTGAACCGTAGCTACGGTGGCAAGGTGCTGATGGTGGTCAATACCGCCAGCAAGTGCGGCTACACCCCGCAGTACGAAGCCCTGGAAGCGCTCAATCAGCGTTTCGGCAGCCGTGGCTTTTCGGTGCTGGGCTTCCCGTCCAACGATTTCCGGGGGCAGGAACCGGGATCGGAGAAGCAGATCCAGGAATTCTGCACGCTGACCTACGGCGTCAAGTTCCCGATGTTCGAGAAGGTGCATGTGCTGGGCAAGGAAGCGACTCCTCTGTACCAACGGCTCACCCAGGCGACCGGTGTGGCGCCGGGCTGGAACTTCCACAAGTATCTGATCGCTCGCGATGGGCGCGTGGTGGCGCAGTTCCCCAGCAAGATCAAGCCGGACGATCCGAGCGTGCTGGCGGCAATCGAACGCGAGCTCAATGCGCCCTCGCGCTGAGCGCGGCTCTCGCAACGCCGCGTGCGCATGCGACAATGCCTGTTCAGCGCCGTCGGCGGCGTGTCTTTTCACTTTCGGGAAGTGCATCGAATGAAGATGGGAAAGCGCGGCGCGGCGGCGTCGCTACTGATGGTGGCAATGGCGGCTTCGGTGCCGGCGATGTCGCAGCAACCGGCCGCAGCGGCCACCAAGGAGAAGCCAGTTTTGAATGCATCGTCTGAGAAGAGCACGCGCGACAACGTCAGCTACGCCATCGGCATGGACGTGGCGCGTTCGTTCGAGCCGATTGCCCAGGACATCGATCTGGGTGCGATGCAGCGCGCCATCGAAAATGCGTTCAAGGGTGGCAAGCCGCTGTTGTCCGACGAGCAGACCCAGGCCACCGACACCGCCTTGCGCACCGCGCTGGCGGCCCGCAACGGCCAGCAGGTGCCGGGCATGGCACCGGGTTCGGCGCCTGCCACGCCTTCGAAGGAAAACGTCGGCCTGATGCTGGGCGACCGTGCGGTGGGTCCGTCGTTGGCCGGCATCAAGGACGAGATCGACCTGCCGATCCTGATGGACGCCGTGCGGACCGTGTTCGCCAAGGGCACCACCCGCCTGACCCAGCAGGAAGCGGCCGCCACCATGCAGGCGTTTGCTGCTGCCAAGCAGGGCGCTGCCGGTGCCAAGAATCGCGAAGAAGGCAATGCTTTCCTGGCCAAGAACAAGGCCGAGAAGGGCGTCATCACCACCGCGTCCGGCCTGCAGTACATGGTGCTGCGCCAGGGCAGCGGCGAGCGCCCGATGCGTACCAACAAGGTTCGCGTGAACTACGAAGGCAAGCTGCTCAATGGGCAGGTGTTCGACAGTTCCTACCAGCGCGGCCAGCCGGCCGAGTTCGGGCTGGACCAGGTCATTGCCGGCTGGACCGAAGGCGTTGCGTTGATGCCGGTCGGTTCGAAATATCGTTTCTGGATTCCATCCAACCTGGCCTATGGCCCGAACGGCACGCAAGGGGGGCCGATCGGACCGGATGCAACGTTGACGTTCGATGTCGAACTGATGGGTATCCTTCCCTGATCCCCCACAGGAGTACCCCCACCCATGCGAGTTGCGATCTTTGGTACCGGTTATGTTGGTCTTGTCACCGGTACCTGTCTGGCCGAAGTAGGTCATCACGTCATCTGCGTGGATATCGACCAGGCGAAAGTTGATGGTCTCAATCGTGGGGTGATTCCCATCTACGAACCCGGCCTGGAGCCGATGGTGAAAGCCAACCACGCCTCTGGCCGGTTGCGCTTCACCAGCGACGCCGCCGAGGCGATTGCGCACGGCGAAATCACCTTCATCGCCGTGGGCACGCCGCCGGACGAAGACGGCAGTGCCGACCTGCAGTACGTGCTGGCCGTTGCGCGCACGGTCGGCCGCCATATCGATGGGCCAGCGATCGTGGTCAACAAGTCCACCGTGCCGGTCGGCACCGCCGACAAGGTGCGCGCGGCGATCCAGGAAGAGCTGGATGCACGCGGCGTGGAGCATGAATTCGATGTGGTTTCCAACCCCGAGTTCCTCAAGGAAGGCGATGCGGTGGCCGACTGCATGCGACCGGACCGCATCGTGATCGGCGCCAGGAAGCCGGCGGCGATCGCGCGGATGCGTCGCCTGTACGCGCCGTTCAACCGCAACCGCGATCGCATCGTGGAAATGGACGTGCGTTCGGCCGAGCTGACCAAGTACGCGGCCAACGCGATGCTGGCGACCAAGATCAGTTTCATGAACGAGATCGCCAATATCGCCGAGCGTGTCGGTGCGGACGTCGAGCATGTGCGTAACGGCATCGGCTCGGATCCACGCATCGGCTGGCACTTCATCTATCCCGGCGCCGGTTATGGCGGCTCGTGCTTCCCCAAGGACGTGCAGGCACTGGCCAAGACCGCCGAGCAGTACGGCATGCAGCCGACCCTGCTCAATGCGGTGGAAAGCGTCAACAACGCGCAGAAGGGGCACCTGTTCGAGCTGGTGCAGCGTCACTACGGTGGCGAAGGTTCCGGCAGCATCGCCGGCAAGACGTTTGCGGTGTGGGGCCTGGCGTTCAAGCCCAACACCGACGACATGCGTGCGGCCTCCAGCCGTCGCCTGATGGCGCAGCTGTGGGAAGCCGGTGCCAAGGTGCGCGCCTACGACCCGGAAGCGACCCACGAGGCCAAGCGCATCTTCGGCGAGCGTGACGACCTGACCTTCTGCGACAACGCGTTCTCTGCATTGGAAGGCGCCGATGCGTTGGTCGTGGTCACCGAGTGGAAGCAGTTCCGCAGCCCGGATTTCAGCAAGATCAAGCAGGCGTTGACGGACGACGTCGTGTTCGACGGCCGCAACCTGTACGACCCGCAGGAAATCGAAGCTGCAGGACTGGCGTACTACGCTATCGGACGAGGCCGTTCGTTGCATGCATGAGCAACTCTCGCCGCGCGACCAGGAACTGGATGCGCGGTTGGTGGAACTGGAAACGCGCCTCTCCTTTCAGGAGCAGGCGCTCAATGAGCTGAGTGAAGCGCTTGCGGACGCCCGGTTGACGGGCGCCCGCAACGCCGAACTGATCCGCCACTTGCTCGAGGATTTGGGCAAGGTGCGCTCCACGTTGTTTGCCGATGCGGCCGATGAACCGCCGCCGCCGCACTATTGATTGCAGATTGCCACCGCCATGAGCGATACCTTACGTGACCAGTTGCTTGGCCTGGGCTTCAAGTCCGCGCCCAAGCCCGAACGCAAACCCGACGCACGGCCTGCCGCGCGTCCACATGGCAAGGGTGGCAAGCCCGCACCCGGCGGCAACACGCCGGGTGGCCAGGGCCGGGGACCGCAGCGGCCGCACGCCGCCGCGGCCACCGACGGCGGCAACCCACGCAAACACGACGGACGGCCCGGTGGGCCGCGTCCGCCGCATGCCGCCACCGATCGGCGCGGTCCCAGGCCCGCCCGCACGCGCGAAGACATTGACCTGGCCAAGGCCTATGCGATCCGTGCGCAGCGCGAAAAGGACGAGCGCATCGAAGCGGAGCGGTTGAAGCAGGAAGAAGCCCGCCTGCGCCGCGAAGCCAAGACCAAGCTGGAAGCGCTGCTCAAGGACAAGGGCCTGAACCATGCCGAGGCCGATATCGCCCGGCATTTCCCGTATGGCGGCAAGATCAAGCGCATCTACGTCACCGCCGATCAGCTCAAGGCGCTCAACGCTGGCGAGTTGGGCGTACTGCAGCTCAACGGGCGCTATCTGCTGGTGACTGCCGAAGTACTGGCCGAAGCCGAAGCGGTGTTCGCGCCTTCGGTTGCACTGAAGGTGGACCCTGATGCACCGGCAAGCGAGGATCCGTACGCGGATCCGCAGTATCAGGTGCCTGACGATCTTGTTTGGTGATATCCGTTGGCAAGTAAGGGCCAAAACGCAGGGCGCCGCAAGGCGCCCTTTGCGTATCCAGAAGGAAATTGATGGAGAAAACAGCGGCGTTTCGTGCACCGGGAAGCGGTTACTTTGCTTATATCGATGGACTGCGTGCGATCGCCGTCCTCGCGGTGATTGTGTATCACCTGGATGCCGACTGGCTGCCGGGCGGGTTCACCGGCGTCGACGTGTTCTTCGTGATTTCCGGGTTTGTCGTCAGCGCATCGGTCGATCGCTTGCCGCGACTCGAATGGCCTGCAGAACTGGCGCGGTTCTATGCGCGACGGCTGAGGCGCATCGCGCCGGCCTTGGTGGTTTGCCTGATCGGAACCGCGCTTGTGTCGGCGTTGTTCATTCCGAAATCGTGGCTGAGCGAGGCGAGTTCCGAAACTGGCCGAATGGCATTCGTCGGCTTCAGCAACTGGGTGCTGGCTGCGGCGGGGCACGACTATTTTTCGCCACGCGCCGAATTCAATCAATACACGCAAACCTGGTCGTTGGGCATCGAAGAGCAGTTCTATCTGCTATTTCCGTGGATGTTTCTGTGCTGGAGGCGGGGCGGTAGTGGACGCCTTTGGTCGCTGGGTCTGTTTGTCGCTGCCACGGCTATCTCGCTGGGCTATGCGTGGCTGAGAGCGCGCTCGCCCGATCAGGCAGCCACCACGTTCTATCTCACGACGGCGCGCTTCTGGCAGCTGGGTGTCGGTGTGGTGACGTATCAGGCCCTGGTATTGTTGCGTGGTCGGCATGGTCAGTGCCTGTTCGATCGCGGGATTTCCATGCCGGCGCCATTACGCGCGCTGCTGCTGCTGACGGCGCTGGCCTGTGTTGCTTACGGACTACGCTACGCGCGCCCAGGGCATTCGCCATGGAGTGATGGTGCATGGCCGGTGCTGGGAGCGTCCGGGCTGCTGTTGCTGTTGCATCGTCAAGCGGATAACCCGATAGGGCGGCTGTTGTCCGCAGCGCCGATGCTGGCCGTCGGACGTCTTTCGTATTCTCTGTATTTGTGGCATTGGCCGGTACTGGTGGTGCTGCGCTGGACGATTGGCCTGGATGCCTTCGCGACCAAGATGGTCGCGTTGCTGCTCACAGGGCTGTGCGCCATCGCCTCTTATCGCTGGGTCGAACTTCCCTGGCGTCATCGTCGTCTGAAGGTTGCAGCCAACGCCAGGTTGCTGGGGGTCGGTGTCGGCGCGCTGGTGCTCGCTGCCGGCGTGCAGCTGCTGGTGATAAAGACACAGCCCTATACCTCGCTCAGTGTGGTGAGCCGCAATCCGGGTGATTGGTATGCATACGCGCGTGGTCTGGATCAGGAAATTCCAGACTGCGAACTGTCGACCAGGAGCGTGTCGATCGGCGGATGGCGCACCAAGATATTCTCGCGCGGAACGTGCGTACTGCCGGTACACAACCATCGGCAGATCTTTGTGCTCGGCGACTCGCATGCGTTGTCCTACAGCGAAATGCTGCGCCGGTTCACCGTGATGGAAGGTGGCAGTGTGCGCCTTTACGGTGCCGCCGGTTGCGCGATTGCGCCAATGACGCCTGATCCGGGTGCGGCACGTTGTCGAGCATTCGTGCGGCAGATGCTGGACGACGTCATTGCCAATGCGCGTCCCGGTGATGTGCTGTTCCTTCCGGGACTGAGGGTGCCGCGTCTGGCCGAGCAGGACCAATTGTTCGATCTGTCTTTCAATACGTCCCGCTTGCATAGCGCGCAGGCGAGAGCACAGCGGCAACTGGAGGCAGAAGCGACAATCACATTGCTGGAGCCAGTGCAGGCCAACGGCGTGCACATCGTGCTGGAAGCACCCAAGCCGGTGCTCAAGGCGCCGGCATACCGGTGCTCTGACTGGTTCAACCGCGACAACCCCATTTGCGTCAACGGAATGCAGATCGAACGCAGTGTGATGGAACGCTACCGAGCGCCTGCGCTGGACGGGTTGCGCCAGATCGTGGTGGGGTTGGAGCGAGCCACCTTGTGGGATCCACTACCGCTGCTATGCGATGCGCATTGGTGCACGCCGGCCCTGCAGGGCAGGCCGTTATTCTTCGACGCCGATCATGTCAGTGGCTACGGCAACCGCGTGCTATTGCCCGACTTCACCGCGCATCTGCGCGCCTTGCCGGCGCAGAGGGTGGCCGGTCAGTAGGCGGCGCAGCGCGCTATACATGCCGGTCACGGCCGCAGCGGCAGCATGCGCGTCATTGCCGGTCCACGCAGCCAGGCATAGGCAGCTGCGTTGTCGCTCACTTTCTGCCGATGGTGCCGCGTATGTCCCAGTCCTCCCACGTTGTGCAAATTCGCGCCGTTGCGCAGGCGTCGTCGATGCCTGCTGCTGCGCTCAGTGGCCTGCGGCCACAGGCGGGTCGCTACCTCGCATTGGCCGGCGCCATAGTGCTGTTGTGCCTGGCTAGTCGACAGGCTTCCGCGCAGGCGGAGGATCCACCTGCATTCGATCGCCCCGGCCTTCCGTTTGCCGCCGACGTGTTGCAGCCCGGCGCGTTCGCCTGGGAGCAGGGCTTGCCGGATGCAAGTACCGACCGAGCCGATGGTCAGCGCACGACGCTCTACACCGCTGACACCGTGCTGCGTCTGGGGCTATCGCAACATGTGGAGCTGCAGCTCGGCAGCGACAGTTACAACTGGCAGCACGGCGGTGGCGCGCGCGTGCGCGGCGGAGGCGATAGCCATGTCGGGCTGAAGGTGGCCTTGCCGTCGCGCTCGGACAGCTTTCATTGGGCGGCGCTAGGCACCTATAGCGTGCCGACCGGCAGCCCCGCCTTCAGCGACGGCCATGCGCGCGAACTGGGGGTGACTGCATCCTGGGACCTTGCCCAACAACGTGCGCTGGCGCTGTACATCAACTATGCGCGTGACGATGACGGGCACAACTGGACCTTCGCGCCCAACTACACGTTCTTTTCCGGCGAACGCTTCAGCAGTTATGTGGAAGCGGGCGTGCAGACCGGCAGCGAGCACTCGCGTGTCGCCGGTGTCGGTGCTGCCTGGCAGTTGCCGCACGCAATGCAACTGGATGTCTCGGTCCTGCGCGGGCTGACATCGGAAAGCCCGGATTGGCAGGGTGGGCTCGGGTTGTCGATCGCCTTCCAGTAACGGGCTTGTTCGGCTCGACATAGGCACAGCGCCGCGCGACGAGGCCGTGCGCGCACGCAAGCCTCCAAAGCAGCAGTGCTGCGTGAGGACGTCGGCTGTCAGATGGGGGGGGTCGATGCTGCACTGCCGCATGCATTGGGAGCGAGGAAAAGGCTTAATTGGATCGATCCAATTTCAGTCCATTGCATGCACGATGTCCACTCAGCGGGGGCGGGCGCTTGACGCGTTCCAGGCAGGTGCCGGCCGCGCCGGAGGCGGGCCAGACGCGCCCGGCGCGCCGTGGCGCGGTGACGCTGCGCGATATCGCCGGCGCGCTCGGCGTCTCGCGTGCCACCGTGTCGCTGGTGCTGCGTGGTAGCCCGCTGGTGCATGCCACGACCCGTGCACGGGTGGAAGCCGAGCTGGATCGGCAGCATTACGTCTATAACCGCGCTGCGGCCAATCTGCGGCAGCGCACCTCGTCCAGCATCGCGCTGGTCATCAACGATCTGTCCAATCCGTTCTTTGCCGAATTTGCGGCAGGTGTGGACGAGGCGCTGGGCGCGGCCGGGTATGTGACCCTGCTGGGCAGCACTGGCGAATCGACGCAGCGCCAGCATGCGGTGCTGACCTCGCTGATGGAGCACACCCCGGCCGGCATCATCCTCTCGCCCGCAGAAGGCAGCCAGGCACAGGCGCTGGCGCAGGTGGTCGGCCGCCAGCGCAACGTGGTGCTGTTCAACCGCGAAGTGGAAGGGGCGGGGTGGGATCTGCTGGCGCTGGACAACGAGCAGGGCGCCTTGCTCGCCTGTACCCATCTGATCGCGCAAGGACATCGGCAGATCGTGTTCTTCGGTGGCCATGCCGATTCCAGCTCATGCCGGCAGCGTCGCGCCGGCTACACGCGGGCAATGTCCGTGGCCGGGCTGGCGGTGCAGTATGTCGAATCGGCACCCAATCGCCAGGATGCCGCGTTGTGTGGCGCACGCATGCTCGATGGCGGCACGCACGGCGCCACTGCGGCGGTCTGCTACAACGATAGCGTTGCGCTGGGCCTGATGGCGGCCCTGGCGATGCGCGGCGTCGTGCCGGGGCGCGACTTCGCGGTGACCGGCTTCGACGATATCGCCGAGGCCGCGCTGTTCACGCCGGCGCTGACCACCCTGGCTGCCGATCCGCGCGCGCGTGGCCGTCAGGCTGCGCAACTGGTGCTGCAACGCATCGGCAGCCCCGACCTGGCGGTGCAGCGGCTCACCGCCGCGGTGGCGCTGAAGGTTCGCGCCAGCAGCGCCTGCGCGCCCATCGCTGCGGTCTTGCCCGCGCCTTTACGCCGTTCTCCCACCCATTCCCCCACCAAGGCCTCCGGCCGCTGACCAGGCAACTCCTATGGTTTCCCTTTCCACGCAATCCCCTGTGCCAAGCGGCAACAAGGCGCCCGTCAACAACCGCGTCGCGTTGTCGGTGGTCACCACGATCTTCTTCATGTGGGGCTTTCTCACCTGCCTCAACGACATCCTGATTCCGCATTTGAAGTCGGTGTTCGAGCTCAATTTCGCCCAGGCGATGCTGGTGCAGTTCACCTTTTTCGGCGCGTATTTCCTGATGTCGCTGCCGGCCGGTTGGCTGGTGAACCGGCTGGGCTACAAGCAGGGCATCGTGGCCGGGCTGGCCGTGGCGGCGGTCGGTGCCCTGGGCTTCTGGCCGGCGGCGGAGCTGCGTGTGTACGGCGCATTCCTCGGTGCGCTGTTCGTGCTGGCCACCGGCATCACCATCCTGCAGGTGGCGGCCAATCCCTATGTCGCGTTGCTGGGGCCAGAACGCAGCGCGTCCAGCCGGCTGACCCTGGCGCAGGCGCTCAATTCACTCGGCACCGCGATCGCGCCGTTGCTGGGCGGTTGGTTGATCCTGTCCAACAAGGTGATGAGCAGCGACGCGCTCAAGGCGCTGCCGGAACCCGAGCAGCTTGCCTACCGCGTGCAGGAAGCGCAGGCGGTGCAGGGCCCGTACATCGGCCTGGGCGTGGTGCTGTTCCTGCTGGCGATCTTCGTGTTCCTGTTCCGCCTGCCGGCATTGACTGACGCCGGCGCGCAGAAGCAAGAAAGCAAGCATTCGTTGCTGGATGCGCTGCGCCACCCGCATGTGCGCTTCGGCGTGCTGGCGATCTTCTTCTATGTCGGTGCGGAAGTGGCCATCGGCAGCCTGATGGTCAATTACTTCTCGTTGCCGGAGATCGGCGGGTTCACCGAGCGCGAGGCGACCAAGTACGTCTCGGCCTACTGGACGCTGGCAATGATCGGCCGCTTCGTCGGCTCGGCATTGCTGGCCAAGTTGTCGCCGCGCGTGCTGTTGTCGGTGTTTGGGGCGATCAACGTGCTGTTGCTGGGCGCGACCATGCTCAGCGGCGGCATGCTGGCGGTGTATGCGCTGGTGGCGATCGGGCTGTTCAATTCCATCATGTTCCCGACCATCTTCACCCTGGGCATCGAGCGCCTGGGCGCGCTGACCGGCCGCGCCTCCAGCCTGTTGATCATGGCCATTGTCGGTGGCGCGATCGTGCCGTACCTGCAGGGCCTGCTGGCCGACCGCATCGGCCTGCAGGAATCGTTCGTGCTGCCGCTGGTGTGCTACCTGTACATCGTGTTCTATGGCATCTGGGGTTCGCGCCTGCGTGGCGCCCTGGCGGAGGCGCGCGCATGAGTGCGGTCAGGAATCAGGTGATCTGCTTCGGCGAAGCCTTGATCGACATGCTGGCCTTGCCGCAGGCCGCCAGCGACGATGCGCGTACCTTCGCGCAATACGCCGGTGGTGCGCCGGCCAACGTGGCGGTGGCGGTGGCCAAGCTCGGCGGCGCGGCGCATTTTGTCGGCATGCTGGGCCGCGACATGTTTGGCGACTTCCTGCTGCAGAGCCTGCAGCAGGCAGGCGTGGCCACCGACGGCATCGTGCGCACCGACCAGGCCAAGACTGCGCTGGCGTTCGTCGCACTCGATGCCGCAGGCGAGCGCAGTTTCAGTTTCTACCGGCCGCCGGCGGCGGACCTGCTGTTCCGCGCCGACCATTTCGCCGCCGACGGCTTCGCGCAGGCAGCGGTGCTGCATGTGTGCTCCAACAGCATGACCGAGCCGGAGATCGCGCAGTGCACGCTCGATGGCATGCGCCGCGCGCGCGCGGCCGGCGCCATCGTCAGCCTGGACCTCAACCTGCGCCCGATGCTGTGGCCGCAGGACGTGAACCCGGCGCCGGTCCTGTGGGAGGCGCTGGCGCTGGCTGATGTGGTCAAGCTCTCGCGCGAAGAACTCGACTATCTGGCCGGCACCTTGAAGGCCGACGCTGGCGCGGTGACGCAGAAGCTGTGGCAGGGGCAGGCGCGTTGGCTGCTGGTCACCGACGGCGGTGGCCCGGTGCATTGGCAGACGCGTACCGATACGGGCCAGGTGCCAACCTTCGAGGTGCAGGTGCGCGACAGCACTGCGGCGGGCGATGCCTTCGTCGGCGGCCTGCTGTACCAGCTGGCAGCGCGTGCAATTCCGCTTGAGCAGCTGTGCGGCGACCCTACGACGATGGCCGAGGTGATCCGCTTCGCCGCCGCCGTCGGTGCGTTGGCGGTGACGCGCAAGGGCGCGTTTGCAGCGATGCCCGGCATCGATGACGTCCATACCCTGATCCAGGAACAAGCATGAGCCCGTTGCCCGCTTCCCCCACACCCGATTTCCGTTCGGCCGACGTCCTGCGCCAGCACATCGCCGACACCATGGCGTTCTACCACCCGCGCGCGATCGATCCGGCCGGTGGCTTCTTCCAGTATTTCAAGGATGACGGCAGCATCTACGATGCCGGGCACCGGCATCTGGTGAGCAGTACGCGCTTCGTCTTCAACTATGCGATGGCCTACCGCGAATTCGGTAACCCCGAGTATCTGGAAGCCGTGCGTCACGGCCTGGATTACCTGCGCAACGTGCATCGCAATGCCGCCACCGGCGGTTATGCCTGGACGCTGCGCGATGGCGTGGTGGAAGACGACATGAACCATTGCTACGGCGTGGCGTTCGTGCTGCTGGCGTATTCGTGCGGGCTGAAGACCGGCATCGCCGAGGCGCGTGCGTGGATGGACGAAACCTGGCAGCTGCTGGAGAAACACTTCTGGGAGCCGGAATTCGGCTTGTACCGCGATGAAGCCGATGCCCAGTTCAACTTCACCACGTATCGCGGCCAGAACGCCAACATGCACATGTGCGAGGCGATGATCGCCGCGTACGAGGCCAGCGGCGAGCAGCGCTATCTCGATCGCGCATTGCAGCTGGCCGACAACATGACCCGGCGTCAGGCGGCCAAGGCCGATGGTCTGGTGTGGGAGCATTACGACCCGCAGTGGAACATCGATTGGGACTATAACCGCGACAATCCCAAGCATCTGTTCCGTCCCTGGGGCTTCCAGCCAGGCCACCAGACCGAATGGGCCAAGCTGCTGATGCTGCTGGATCGTTATGCACCCATGGACTGGTTGTTGCCGACCGCGCAACACCTGTTCGACGTGGCGGTGGAGCGTTCGTGGGATGCGCAGCGCGGCGGGCTGTACTATGGCTTCGCGCCGGATGGCCAGGTGTGCGACGACGACAAGTATTTCTGGGTGCAGGCTGAGTCGCTGGCTGCGGCGGCCTTATTGGCACAACGCAGTGGCGATGAACGCTATTGGCAGTGGTACGACAAGCTGTGGGACTACTCGTGGAAGCACATGATCGACCACCGTTACGGTGCGTGGTATCGCATCCTGGATGCGGACAACCGCAAGTACAGCGACGAGAAGAGCCCGGCCGGCAAGACCGATTACCACACCATGGGTGCCTGCCACGAAGTGCTGAACGTGCTGCGCCCGGCGACTTGATGCGCATGTGATCTCGTAGGAGCGCACCTGGGCGCGATGGGGCTTTACCGGTACGGCCTCGTCGCGCCCAGGTGCGCTCCTACACCGGTACAGCCCCGTCGCGCCCGGGTGCGCTCCTACGCTTGCGTGCCGTGCTTATTCGGGGTCGTAATCCAGATTGGACGCCAGCCAGCGTTCGGCCAACGCCAGGGTGATGCCCTTGCGCTTGGCGTAATCGGCAACCTGTTCCTTGGCCAGCCGCCCGACTACGAAGTACTGGCTCCTGGGATGGCTGAAGTAATAGCCCGACACCGCTGCAGTGGGCAGCATGGCAAAGCTCTCGGTCAGCGACATGCCGGCATGCCGCTCGGCGGCGAGCAAGTCGAATAACGTGCGCTTTTCGCTGTGTTCGGGGCAGGCCGGATAGCCGGGTGCCGGGCGGATGCCGCGATAGCGTTCGGCGATCAGCGCCTCGTTGTCCAGGTGCTCATCGTCCACATAGCCCCAGAACTCGGTGCGCACACGCTGATGCAGGCGCTCGGCCAGCGCTTCGGCCAGACGGTCGGCCAGGGCCTTGAGCAGGATGGAGTTGTAGTCGTCGTGCGCGGCTTCGAAGCGGGCGATGTGCGGATCGATACCAAGGCCGGCCGTGACCGCGAACGCGCCGATCCAGTCCTGCTTGCCGCTGTCCTTGGGCGCGATGAAATCGGCCAGGCAGAAATCCGGGCGATCGATGGGTTTGTCGACTTGCTGGCGCAAGAAATGCAGGGAATGGGGAATGGAGAATCGGGAGTGGTCGGGTGCCGATGCATCGCCTTGCGATTCCCGATTCCCGATTCCAGATTGCGAAGGCTCTGTCAGCACCACAACATCATCGCCTACCGCATTGGCCGGCCACAGCCCGAACACCGCCTTGGCCGTGAGCCATTTTTCGGCAACGATCTGCTTGAGCATGCGCCGCGCATCGCGATACAGCTCGCTGGCCTGGGGGCCGACGAGCTCGTCGCTGAGGATGGCCGGAAACTTGCCGGCCAGTTCCCAGGCCTGGAAGAACGGGGTCCAGTCGATCAGCTCCACCAACTCGGCCAGCGGGTAGTCGTCGAAGACGTGCAGGCCCGGCTGGCGCGGCGTGAGCGGCGTGTAGTTGCTCCAATCGCCATCGAACCTTTGCGCGCGCGCCTTGTCCAGCGACACCAGCCGCTTGGCATCGCCACGGTTGCGATGACGCGCGCGGATCTCCGCGTAGTCGGCATCGTTGGCGGCCACGAACGCCTGGCGCAGGTCGCGCGAAATCAGCGATTGCGCCACGCCCACGGCGCGCGAGGCATCCTTTACCCACACGGTGGGTGCACTGTAGTGCGGGTCGATCTTCAGCGCGGTGTGCGCGCGCGAGGTGGTGGCACCACCGATCAACAAGGGAATCTCGAAGCCCTGGCGCTGCATCTCGCGTGCGACGTGCGACATCTCTTCCAGCGAGGGTGTAATCAGCCCGGACAGCCCGATCAGATCCGCATGCTCTTCGCGCGCGCGGTCCAGGATCACCTGCGCACTGACCATCACACCCAGGTCCACCACATCGAAGTTGTTGCAGGCCAGTACCACGCCGACGATGTTCTTGCCGATGTCGTGCACATCGCCCTTGACCGTGGCCATGATGATCTTGCCGTTGGACTTGCCAACATCGCCGGTGCGCAGTTTTTCCGCTTCGATGAAGGGCAGCAGGTAGGCGACGGCTTTTTTCATCACGCGTGCGGACTTGACCACCTGCGGCAGGAACATCTTGCCGGCGCCGAACAGGTCGCCGACAACATTCATGCCGTCCATCAGCGGGCCTTCGATCACATCCAGCGGGCGGGTGGACTGCTGGCGCGCCTCTTCGGTATCCGTTTCCACATAGGCGTCGATACCGTGCACCAGTGCATGCGCCAGACGTGCATGCACCGGCTTGTCACGCCAGGCCAGGTCTTCGGCTTTCGATGCCCCCTTGGTGCCCTTGTAGCGCTCGGCGATGTCCAGCAACCGTTCGGTGCCGTCGCGGCGCCGGTTGAGGATCACGTCCTCCACGCGCTCGCGCAGTTCCGGATCCAGCTCGTCGTAGATCGGCATGCCGCCGGCATTGACGATGCCCATGTCCATGCCGGCCTTGATCGCATGGAACAGGAACACCGAATGGATCGCCTGGCGCACGCTTTCGTTGCCACGGAACGAGAACGACACGTTGGAGACGCCGCCGGAGATATGGCAGTGCGGCAGCGTGCGCTTGATCTCGCGCGTGGCCTCGATGAAGTCCACCGCGTAGTTGTCGTGTTCCTCGATGCCGGTGGCCACGGCAAAGATGTTCGGATCGAAGATGATGTCTTCCGGCGGGAAGCCCACCTGCTCGGTCAGCACGGTGTAGGCGCGCGTGCAGATTTCCACCTTGCGCGCGCAGGTATCGGCCTGGCCCACTTCATCGAAGGCCATCACCACTGCGGCAGCGCCGTAGCGAAGTACCTTGCGCGCCTGTTCGATGAAGACCGCTTCGCCTTCCTTGAGCGAGATCGAATTGACCACGCTCTTGCCTTGCAGGCATTTCAGGCCGGCTTCGATCACCGTCCACTTGGACGAATCCACCATTACCGGGATGCGCGCGATGTCCGGCTCGGACATGATGAGGTTGAGAAAGCGGGTCATCGCCTTTTCGGAATCGATCAGGCCTTCGTCCATGTTGACGTCGAGGATCTGCGCGCCGTTGGCGACCTGCTGGCGCGCCACCTCTACCGCCTCTTCGTAGCGCTCTTCCTTGATGAGTTTGCGGAACTGCGCGCTGCCGGTCACGTTGGTGCGCTCGCCGACGTTGACGAACAGCAGGTCCGGGGTGATGACCAGCGGCTCCAGCCCGGACAGGCGGGTGTAGCGGGGAGTGCTCATGCAAGCCTCTGCTGGACGGTGGCGGCGCGATCGGTCTTGGTGGATTGGTGTCTATGGCCCTGCGATGGCGTGCGGTGGAATGCGGCCCTCATCCGGCGCTGCGCGCCACCTTCTCCCGCAAGCGGGAGAAGGGTGATTGGCTGCGCACGGCCGTTCTTTGTGGCGAGCCAAGCCATGGGCTGTCCTTCTCCCGCAAGCGGGAGAAGGGTGATTGGCTGCGCACGGCCGTTCTTTGTGGCGAGCCAAGCCATGCGCTGTCCTTCTCCCGCAAGCGGGAGAAGGGTGATTGGCTGCGCACGGCGCATCTTTGTGGCGAGCCAAGCCATGCGCTGTCCTTCTCCCGCAGGCGGGAGAAGGGTGATTGGCTGCGCACGGCGGTTCTTTGTGGCGAGCCAAGCCATGCGCTGTCCTTCTCCCGCAGGCGGAAAAAGGGTGATTGGCTGCGCACGGCGCATCTTTGCGGCAAGCCAAGCCATGTTCTGTCCTTCTCCCGCAGGCGGGAGAAGGTGCCCGAAGGGCGGATGAGGGCCTGCCGTGCGCATCACGCCACCAGCTCCTGCCCACCAGGCAATTGCCGAGGCGGCAGATCGGCCACCGCCTCGGCGATGGCGCGGATGTGATCGGGCGAGGTGCCGCAGCACCCCCCGACCAGATTGAGCAAGCCGGCCTGCGCAAACTCGCGCAATGTCTCCGCCATCTCTTCAGGGGTTTCGTCGTACTCGCCAAATGCATTCGGCAGGCCGGCATTCGGATGCGCGCTCACATAGCCGTCGGCGATCTGCGCCAGCGTCTCCACATGCGGGCGCAGGTCCTTGGCGCCCAGCGCGCAGTTCAGGCCCACCGACAACGGTCGCCCGTGCGCCACGGAGGCATAGAACGCTTCGGCGGTCTGTCCGGACAGGGTGCGCCCGGACGCATCGGTGATGGTGCCGGAGATCATCACCGGCAGGCGCCCGCCGCGCGTTTCGAAGACTTCTTCGATGGCGTACAGCGCCGCCTTGGCATTGAGGGTGTCGAAGATGGTTTCCACCATCAAGGTGTCGGCGCCGCCGTCGATCAAGCCCTCGATCGCCTCGCGATAGGTCTGCCGCAGTGCATCGAAGCTGGTATTGCGATAGCCGGGGTCGTTGACGTCGGGGCTGATCGAGGCGGTGCGGCTGGTCGGGCCGAGCACGCCAATGACAAAACGCGGCTTGTGCGGGGTCAGTGCTTCGACCGCATCGCAACAGCTGCGTGCAACCTGGGCACCGGCCTTGTTCAACTCATAGACCAGGTGTTCCAGGTGATAGTCGGCCTGGCTCACCGAGGTGGCGTTGAAGGTGTTGGTCTCCAGCAGGTCGGCACCGGCATCCAGGTAGGCGCGGTGGATGCCGGCGATGATCTCCGGGCGCGTCAGCAGCAGCAGGTCGTTGTTGCCCTTCAGGTCATGCCCTTCCGGCGCATGTGCGTGATCGCACCCCGGCCCATGCACATGCGCGCTGTCGTAGCCCTCGGCAAAGCGGGTGCCGCGGTAATCCGGCTCCTGCAGATCGTGGCGCTGGATCATGGTGCCCATTGCGCCATCGATGATGAGGATGCGCTCGCGCAACGCGGCAGTGAGCTTGGCAGCACGCTCCGGATGCAGCCACGGCAGCGAGAACGGGATTGGGGATTGGGGATTGGGGATTGCAGCGGGCGTCATGATGCGATTCTCCGAGAGGCAGTGGCGCTGCTTTCAACGATTCCCGATTCCCGATTCCCGATTCCCGGCTTCACAGCAATCAACGAGATCACCTCGAAATGCGGCGGCCGCTTTTCGCGCGTTACCGTCTCCAGGCTGGACACGTCCAGCCCCGCTTTCTCGACGAACTTGCGCAATTCCTTGGCGGCAAAACCCAGGTTGACGTGGCCGTAGGCATGTACGGCGGCGCGGTGTTCGTGCTTGGCCAGGCTGCACAGCAGCAGGCGGCCGCCGGGGCGCAGCACGCGCGCCGATTCGGCCACGGCCTGCGCCGGCTTGGCGGCATAGGTGAGTGCATGCATCAGCACCACCAGGTCGAAGCTGGCATCGGGGAACGGCAGCGCATGCATGTCGCCTTCGCGCACTTCCACGTTGCGCAGCTTGCGCAGACGCTCGCTGGCGGCGGCCACCACGCGCGCACTGGTGTCGATGCAGATGTAGCGGGTGGCGTGCGGGGCCACCAGTTCGGCCAGCACGCCATCGCCAGAGGCAATGTCGAGTACGTCGCCGGTTTCCAGCAACGGCAGCGCCGTGCGCGCCAGCGCTTCCCAGGTGCGCCCGGGCGAGTAGTGGCGCTCCATGTCGCCGGCCACCGAATCGGCCCAGTTCTGGTCGGCGGCGCGGTTGGCCAACACGGCGGCCACGCGCTCGCCATCCTGGCGCAGCAGCGGGTCGTCGCTGCCAGTGCTCAGCGCCAGCCACAGCGCACGCTGGGCCGGGTCCAGCGACACCTCATCGAAGCGGTAGTAGGCGGACACACCGGCGCGGCGGTCGCGCACGAGCCCGGCTTCCTTGAGCTTGGCCAGGTGGGTGGACACCCGCGGCTGGGCCAGGCGGGTGATGGCCGACAGCTCGGCCACGGTGAGTTCTTCCTGTTCCAGCAGGGCCAGCAGGCGGACACGGGTGGCGTCGGCGAATACTTTCAGGCGGGCCGACCAGTCTTCCAGATCCATGAATATCTCTATATCGCGATATGGAGATATTTTCGGCCGGGCAGGGGGTGGGGTCAACTACATACGCATGCGAATGGTTGTGGCTACAATGGGCGCACAGCCAATCCCCGGGAGGGGTCGAACGTGGATTTCAGCTTTACCGAAGAACAACGGATGATCCAGGACGTGGCACGCCGGATCGGCCAGGAAAAGATCGCCCTCAGTGCCGAGCAGTTCGATCGCAGCGGCGAGTTTCCGCTGGAGAATATCCAGCTGCTGGGCGAGAACGGCCTGATGGGCATCGAGGTGCCGGCCGAGTACGGCGGCGCCGGCATGGACCCGATCAGCTATGCACTGGCGATGATCGAGATCGCCGCCGCCGACGGCGCGCATTCCACCATCATGTCGGTCAATAACTCGCTGTTCTGCACCGGCATCCTGAAGAACGGCACCGAAGCGCAGAAGCAGCGCTACGTGCGCGCGATTGCCGAAGGCACCCACATCGGCGCTTTCGCACTGACCGAGCCGCAGTCCGGCTCCGATGCCTCGGCAATGCGCTGCCGCGCGGTCAAGCAGGGCGATGGCAGCTTCGTCGTCAACGGCAAGAAGAGCTGGATCACCTCCGGTCCGGTGGCCAAGTACATCGTGCTGTTCGCGGTGACCGAGCCGGACAAGGGCTCGCGCGGCATCACCGCGTTCATGGTCGATACCGAGCGCGCCGGCTTCCATCGCGGCAAGACCGAGCCCAAGCTGGGCATCCGCGCCTCGGCCACCTGCGAGATCGAGTTCGCCGACTATGTGGCGCAGCCGGACGAGGTGTTGGGCACCGAGGGCGAGGGCTTCAAGACCGCGATGAGCGTGCTGGATGCCGGGCGCATCGGCATTGCCTCGCAGGCGGTAGGCATCGCGCGTGCCGCCTATGAAGCCACGCTGGCCTACGTGAAGGAACGCCAGGCGTTCGGCGCGGCGATCGGTACCTTCCAGATGACCCAGGCCAAGATCGCCGACATGAAGTGCAAGCTGGATGCGGCGCTGCTGCTCACGCTGCGCGCGGCCTGGCTCAAGGGGCAGGGCAAGAAGTTCGGCACCGAGGCGGCCGTGGCCAAGCTCACCGCGTCGGAGGCGGCGATGTGGATCACCCACCAGGCGGTGCAGATCCACGGTGGCATGGGCTACTCGAAGGAAATGCCGCTGGAGCGTTACTTCCGCGACGCCAAGATCACCGAGATCTACGAAGGCACCTCCGAGATTCAACGCCTGGTGATCGCGCGCGGGGAGACCGGGCTGCGCTGAGCGGCCCATCCGGTGCGTCTCGTAGGAGCGTGCCTGCGCGCGACTTGGCGTTATCGATAACGCTTCGTCGCGCGCAGGCACGCTCCTACGAAACGCTGGCGCGCTTGTCGTTGGCCGCGTGCGCAGACCACAATCGCCGCTACCCCGCCGCTGGTGCGCGCATGTTCCGGTCGTTGCACGCTGTGTTTTTCCGCCGTTCGCTGTCTGCCATTGCGCCTGCGCTGGTGTGCTGGGGGCTGTTGCTGGCCTGTGCCTGTGCAGGTGCGCAGACGCCCATGCCTTCGATCGAGCCCACCGACCGTCTGCAGGAGTCCTGGTGGGCGCAGCGGCATGCGCAGGTGCTGGAGCAGGTGAAGCAGCACGCCAACACGCCGCTGCTGTTGATCGGCGATTCCATCACCCAGAACTACGAGAAAGCCAAGGCGCCGGACGAAGACTTCCAGTCCACCTGGCAGACCTTCTACGGCAGCCGTGGCGCGCTCAACCTGGGTTTCAGCGGCGATGGCACCGAGAACGTGCTGTGGCGGCTGGCCAATGGCGAAGTGGACGGCCTGGCTCCCAAGGTCGCGCTGGTGCTGATCGGTACCAACAACACCGGTCATCTCGGCCAGAGCGCCGAGCAGGCCCAGCTCGGCATCGATGCGGTGGTGGCGGCCATCGAGCAGAAACTGCCACGCACCCACATCCTGCTGCTGAGCGTGCTGCCCACGGATATTTCCGCAGAGAAGTCGCGTCGCGATGCGCAGGTCAACCAGGGGCTGGCGGTGCGCTACGGCGACAACCCGCGCGTGACCTATCTGGACGTGAGCACGGTCTTCCAGCGTGCGGGCAAGCTGCGGACCGAGCTGTTCTACGACACCCGCTTCCGGCCTGCAGCCGGTGCCCTGCATCCGGACACGCAGGGCCAGCGCATGCTGGCCGAGGCGATCGAACCGACGCTGGCGCGGCTGCTTGGCGAGCCGCCGGTCAAGCCGGTGGCCGAGCTCGGGCGGGATGCGGCAACCGCGTTGATGCCGGTCGATTGGCTGGAGCAGGATTCCTACGACTGGTATGCGCGCCACCACGCAGCGCTGGCCGTGGCACGTACGCTCAAGCCGGAGGTAGTGATGATCGGCGACTCGATCACCCATTTCTGGGCCGGTCCGCCGCAGGCCACTCGCGTCAGCGGCGCGGCGTCCTGGCAGTGGTTGTACGGCAAGCGGCCGGTGCTGAACCTGGGCTTCGGCTGGGACCGCACCCAGAACGTGCTGTGGCGCATCCGCCAGGGCGAACTCGACGGCCTGGATCCGCGATGGGTGGTACTGCATATCGGCACCAACAACCTCACCGGCACTGCGCAGTCGCGCGCCAGCACCCCGGCCGAGGCGGCCCTGGGCGTGGAGGCGGTGGTCGCCGAGGTGCGCCGCCGCTTGCCCAACAGCAGGTTGATCCTGATGCAGATCATGCCGCGCGGTTTCCGTGCCGATAGCCCGCTGCGTGCGCCGATCGCCGAGACCAATCGCCTGCTGGTCGCCCGTTTCGCCAAGGACCCGTCGGTGCGGTTGCTGGATATCGGCCCGCAACTGCTGCAGGCCGACGGTTCCCTTCCCGAAGCCCTGATGCCCGACAGCACCCATCCCAGCGAAGCCGGTTATCGCATCTGGGCGCAGGCATTGCGCGCCGCCGGGATCACCGCAGTGCCGTAGGCACGACGCCGGAGGCGCTGGCCAGGCTGTCCTGGAATACTTGGGCCTTGATGCGAGATGCGCGGCGTGAATGCCGTGCCGTACAGGCGGTGACAAGACGCATCTAACAGCAGGCGCAACGTGCGCATCGATCGGTCGAGGGCGCCCGGAAGATCCGGACCCCATAAACCAGAAGACCCCCGATCGCTCGGAGGTCTTTTTAAACTGGTGCCCAGAAGAGGACTCGAACCTCCACGAAGTTGCCCCCGCTAGCACCTGAAGCTAGTGCGTCTACCAATTCCGCCACCTGGGCAGGTGAGCCGCGAATTTTGCAGACTCCCGGCTGGCTTGTCAACGGGTTTCATGCATCCATGGCCGGCCGCCGGGGCCGGCCTGCCGCCCACGCCAGGACCGCAGGGGGTACCATAAGGGCAATGACGAAGAAAAACCCCCCAGATTCCGCCCGGCCCAGCCGCCGTAAATCCGCCAGCCCGGGCGATTCCTCCACCGCCGAACAACAGAAGTTACCCGGGTGGATGCCCGACTTCCTGGTCCGCGCCGCTGCCGGTGCATCGACCAGGTCCGCCAACAAGCGCGCCGCCGCCAAGGCGGCACCGGAGCCGCCTTCCGCTCCACTGCCCGCCGCTCCGCGCGCGCCGCATCCGCGCAAGAGCGGCCCGCCGGCACCGCCGCCCGAGCGTTTTGCAGAGGCCACCGCCGCGCCTGCCACCAGTTTCAAGGACCCGCATGCCGACCGCGAGGCGCTGCGCTATGCCGAGCCGATCGCCAGCCGCGAAGCCATCCTGCAGCTGCTGGAAGCCTGCGACGGCCCGCAGACCGCCGAAGAGATCGCCGAGCAGCTCGGCCTGAGCGATCGCATCGATGCGCTGGGCAAGCGCCTGGCCGCGATGGTGCGCGAAGCGCAGCTGGTGCAGAACCGTCGCGGCGGCTATGCCCCGGTGCAGCAGACCAGCCTGATTGCCGGCGTGGTGATCGCCAATCCCGAGGGCTTTGGTTTCCTCAAGCCGGACGAGGGTGGCGACGACCTGTTCCTGCCGCCATTCGAAATGCGCAAGGTGATGCACGGCGACCGTGCATTGGCCAACGTGACCGGCATCGACCGTCGCGGCCGCCGCGAAGGTGCCATCGCCCGCGTGCTCGAACGCGGCATGTCGCGCATGCTCGGGCGCTTTTTCTACGAACACGGCGTGGCCTACGTCGATCCGGACGACAAGCGCGTGCAGCGCAACGTACAGATCGCCCCGGACGGCATCGGCGAGGCGCGCGAAGGCCAGTTGGTGGTGTGCGAGCTGATCGCACCGCCGGATGCGCGCCGCCCGGCCATCGGCAAGATCATCGCCGTGCTCGGCGACAAGCTGACCCCGTCGCTGGTGGTGGAAATGGCCATCCATGGCCATGAACTGCCGCACGAGTTCCCGCAGGAAGTGCTGGACGAAGCCGCGGCCGTGCCGTTGGTGGTCGAGCCGCAGATGATTGGCGGCCGCGTGGACCTGCGGCAGATGCCGCTGGTCACCATCGATGGCGAAGACGCCAAGGATTTCGACGACGCGGTGTACTGCGAGCCGAACGCAGACGGCTTCCGTCTGGTCGTGGCGATCGCCGACGTGTCCAACTATGTGCGTCCTGGTACGCCGCTGGACGATGAGGCGCAACAGCGTGCCACCTCGGTGTATTTCCCCGGCTTCGTGGTGCCGATGCTGCCGGAAACGCTGTCCAACGGCATCTGCTCGCTGATGCCCAGGGTCGACCGCATGTGCTTTGTCTGCGACATGCAGGTGGGCCGCGACGGCGAGGTCAGCGGCTCGCGCTTCTACGAAGCGGTGATGAATTCCCACGCACGCCTGACCTACAACCAGGTCTGGAAGGCGGTGGGCGAGGACGATGCCGACACCAAGGCCTTCATCGGCCCGCTGTTGCCGCAGGTACAGCGCCTGCATCAGCTGTATCACCTGTTGTCCAAGGCGCGCACGCACCGCGGCGCGATCGAGTTCGAAACCTCCGAAGTGCGCTTTGTGCTCGACAATACCGGCGAAGTCACCCAGGCCGGCATGCTGGTGCGCAACGACGCGCACAAGCTGATCGAAGAATGCATGATCGCCGCCAACGTGGAAGCCGCACGCTACCTGCTGAGCGTGCATGTGCCCGCGCCATACCGCGTGCATGAGCGCCCGCCGGAGAGCAAGTACGAGGACCTGCTGGAGTTCCTCAAGGAATTCCAGCTCAGCCTGCCGGCCTGGAGCAAGGTGCGCCCCGCCGATTACACCAAGCTGCTGAAGAAGGTGCGTGCGCGCCCGGATGCCGCATTGCTGGAATCGGTACTGCTGCGCAGCCAGAGCCTGGCGGTGTATTCGCCGGACAACAACGGCCACTTCGGCCTGGCGTTGGAGGCGTATGCGCACTTCACCTCGCCGATCCGCCGTTATCCGGACCTGCTGGTGCACCGCGCGATCAAGCACGCGCTGACCGGCGCCAGCCCGGAGAAGTTCATCTACACGCCGCGGCAGATGGCGGCGCTGGCGCTGCAGTGTTCCGAGCGTGGGCGGCGTGCCGACGAGGCCGAGCGCGAAGTGGATGAGCGTTACCGCGCCGCCTGGATGGAGAAGCATGTCGGTGGCCAGTTCGATGGCGTCATCAGCGGCGTGACCGGCTTCGGCCTGTTCGTGGAATTGAACGAATCCAAGGTCAACGGCCTGGTGCATGTCACCCAGCTGCCGCAGGACTATTACCAGTTCGACCCGATTCGCAAGACGCTGAGCGGCGAGCGCCGTGGTCGCGAATTCCGGCTGGGCGACCCGGTGCGCGTGCTGGTCCTCAAGGCCAGCATGGAAGAGCGCAAGATCGATTTCCGGCTGGCCGAAGAGCGCGACCCCGCCGAGGCGCCGTTGCCGCCGCGGGAAAAGCCTGCCAAGCGCAAGAAGAAGTCGCACTGATCGATCTGAGGCATGACGTTGCCGGTGGCGCAGTGCTGCCGGCAACACATCCGATCAGCAGACCCACCCGACGCGCTCGCGCGCCGTGCGGGCAGGGTGTAGCGGCAGCATCCGGGTCACGATACGGCGCAGTGGCCGGCCTGGTCGTGACGTGGCAGGCCGCAGGGCCTACCATGCCCGCTTTCATCTTTTCGTATTCCGCGCAATGAGCAAGCAGAACCAGTGGATCGTCGGCGTCAACGCCGTCGCCTCGTCCGTCGAGAATGATGCCGACAACGTGCGCGAGGTGTTGATCGAGGCCGGCAGCAAGAATCCGCGGCTGACCGAGATCGAGGAACAGGCGCGCCGCAAGGGCATCGACGTGCGCCGGGTCAATACCCAGGCGCTGGACGGCGTGGGTGGGCAGGTGCGCCACCAGGGCGTGGCTGCGCGCTATGCGGCGGCGCGGCTGTGGGCGGAAAACGAGCTGGAGGGGCTGGTCGATGCGGCCGAGGGGCGTGCGCTGGTGCTGGTGCTCGATGGCGTGCAGGACCCGCACAACCTGGGCGCCTGCCTGCGTAGCGCGGCGGCGGCGGGCGTGACCGCCGTGGTGATCCCCAAGGACAAGTCGGCCACGGTGAACGCCACCGTGCGCAAGACCTCGGCCGGTGCCGCCGACCGTATCCCGGTGGTGGCGGTGACCAACCTGGCGCGTTGCCTGCGCGATCTGCAGAAGCAGGGCGTGTGGCTGTACGGCCTGGCCGGCGAGGCCGAGGCCTCGCTGTACAGCGTAGACCTGCGCGGCAATGTCGGGCTGGTGCTGGGCGGCGAGGCCGATGGCCTGCGCCGTCTCACCCGCGAGCATTGCGACGGGCTGGTCAAGATCCCGATGCCGGGCGATATCGAGAGTCTCAACGTCTCCGTGGCCACCGGGGTAACCCTGTTCGAAGCGGTGCGCCAACGCCTGGGTCAGTGAGGATCGCGCACCCGCCGGGAGGGTGGGAGCGGTAGCGCAGCGCCGCCGCTCGCGGGCACATAGGGGGGGGCTTGGCCGGTGCACTGGCTGGCCCTTATCTGCGCAGATGGTCAGCGGGCGGTTGCCGGGGCGATGATGCCCTCGGGCTGCGTAACGCTGCTGGGGCAATGCTTCCGCGACCACCGGGCGGCGCGGTTCGGCACGCGCGCTGGTTTTTGCCTACCATATCGACAGTGAACGGCGTGTCGATCTGATGAAACTTGGGGTGGGCGCCTGCGGCAGGGGCGAGAATGGGGGCGCCGACGCAGCGTGGGCACGGGCGTACGGGCGGTGGCGGCGCTGGCCAGGCGTCGGTGTGTGCATGCTGTTGACGCTGTACGCATTCGCCGTATTCGCCGCGCAGGCCGGTACGGCGCCGTTGCGTGATTACGCCATCGACAGCTGGAGCTCGCGCAACGGCTTGCCGCACAACTCGCTGCGCGACATCGCCCAGACCCCCGACGGCGCCCTGTGGTTTGCCACCTGGGAAGGCCTGGTGCGCTACAACGGGCTGGAATTCACCGTCATCGACCGCAGTACCCGGCCCGGCCTGCCCGATAACGGCGTGGGAGCGCTGTATGTGGACCGCCATGGCGCGCTGTGGCTCAGCGATGCACGCGGCAATCTGGTGCGGCATGGCGCCGATGGGCAATGGCGCCACTGGCCGCGCAGGGGGGCGTGGCCGCAGGCGCTGATCCACGCGATGACGATGGATGCGGAAGGCCGCATGTGGCTCTTGTTCGAAGGGCACGGGCTGGGTTGCCTGTGGCCGGATGGACGCTTCGACTATTTTCCGCCGCGCGATGGTGTGCCGCTGCAGAGCAGCTTCCCGCGCATGCTGTTCGACAATGACGGCCGGTTGCTGATCGGTACGCTGGACGGGTTGGTCTATCGTGAACCGGATGGGCGCATGCGCCGCGCGCCAGCGGCGTTTGGGCTGCCACCGGGTCTGGCGTGGCCGTATCGCGCCCCGGACGGCAGGCTGTGGGTGGTCGCGGACGATGGGCTGTACCAGTTGCACGATGGGCGTGCCGATCTGGTGCACCGGGTTCCAGAGCAGGGCCATTTCACCGCGATGCTGCAGGATCGCAACGGCGATCTCTGGCTGGGCAGCGAGAACCAGGGGCTGCTGCGCATCGGCAGCCACGGGGTGGAGCACCTGCCGGCCGGGCGCAGCCTGCCCGGTGGGCGTATCGTCAGCCTGCGCGAGGATGCCGAAGGCAGCATCTGGGTGGGCGCCAACGGCGGCCTGTTCCGGCTGCGCGAGACCTTGTTCAGTAGCTACAGCCAGCGCGACGGCTTGAGCGGGGACTATACGCGCGCGGTGCTCGAGGATCGCGATGGCAGCCTGTGGATCGCCGGTACCGCCGGTCTGGATCGCATGCTGCCGGATGGGCGCATCGTCCCGGTGCCGGTCGCGCTGCCATCCGGGCGCCGGCCATCGGTGCTCAGCCTGGCGCTGGACCGCAATGGCGACCTGTGGGTGGGCACCTATGCCGATGGTGTCTTTGTGTTGCGCGGCGGACGGGTGCTGCGCCAGTTCGGCGAAGCCGAGGGCATTCCGAGCGGTCACATCCGCGCCATCCTCGTGGACGATCCCGACGTGGCGTGGCTGGCCACCCAGCGCGGCGTGGTGAAGCTGGTGGATGGCAAGCGCGTGCCATTGGCAATCGCTGGCATGCCCGAGGGCGTGATTACTGCCTTGGCCAGTCTCGATGGTGCGCTGTGGATCGGCTCGGTGGATGGCGCGGCGGTGTTGCGCGAGGGCCAGCTGCGACCGCTGGATCTGCAGCGCCTCGGGGGGGCGCGCAGCGTGTTCGGGTTCCAGTCGATCGGCAAGGCCATGTGGATCTCCACCGACCGTGGCTTGTATCGCGTCCGCGGTGGCACGCTTGCGCGGGTGGGCCTGGAGCAGGGCATGCCGGTCGATACGGTGTTCCAGGTGGTGAAGGACCAGCTTGGCAATGCCTGTATCAGCAGCAATCGCGGTATGTTGCGCAGCGCATTCGGCGCGCTCGACGCGGTGGCCGATGGGCGCGGCAGGCTGGACGTCGAGCGCTACGGCGAGATCGATGGCATGGGCAATGCGCAGGCCAACGGTAGTTCCGGGCCGAGCATGATCGAGCGCGCGGATGGGTCGGTATGGGTGGTCACCGCCGGCGGAGTCAGCACGGTCGATCCGGCGCGTCTGCGGCGGTTTCGCGAACGTCGCCCGCCGCCGGCAGCGATCGAGCGCGTGCAGCAGGATGGCCAGCCGCTGGACTGGCGGCAACCGGCCGCGCTGCCCGGTGGCCACCGTCTCAGCGTGGCCTACGCGGGCATGAGCTTTCTATTGTCCGAACGCATCGAGTACCGCACGCGCCTGGATGGCCTGGACAAGGGATGGATCGAGCGCGGCCGGCAGCGCAACGTGGAATTCATCGGGCTACCGCCCGGTCATTACACGCTGCGCGTGAGCGCCCGCCATCCGGGCGGGGCGTGGAGCCGTCAGGAAGCGCGCTGGACCTTCGACGTGTTGCCGCTGTGGTGGCAGCGCCAGGATGTGCGCCTGGCGGCGCTGCTGGTTGCGCTGGTCGCACTGGCCTTGTCGTATCGGTTGCTGCTGCATCGCTACAAGACCCACAACGCCCGGCTCGCCGAACTGGTGCGCAGCCGTACCCACGACCTGCAGCTGCAGGCACAGCGCCTGCTGTACGCCAATCAGGAAAAGAGTGAACTGCTGACGCGGCTACGCATCAAGTCCGATGTGTTCGAACGCCAGGCGCACGAGGATGCGCTGACCGGGCTGCCGAACCGTCGCCATTTCGACGAGGCCTTGGCGCGCGACATCAGCCGTGCACGCCGCAACGGCCGGCCACTGGTGCTGGCGATCCTGGACATCGATCATTTCAAGCGCATCAACGATCATTATTCGCATGCCAGCGGCGACACGGTGCTGCACGAAGTGGGTGCACTGCTGACCGCCGCCGCACGCGCCACGGATCTGCCGGCGCGGCTGGGTGGCGAAGAGTTCGCCCTGCTGCTGGCCGACACCACGCTCGACGATGCCCAGGCATCGTGCCTGCGCATTCGCGCGCTGTTCCACGCGCGCCATGATTGGGGCGGCGTGGATGGGCTACGGGTGACGTTCAGTGCCGGACTGGCGCAGTTGCGCGAGGACGACACCGCATCGTCGCTGATGCAGCGCGCCGATCACGCGCTATACGAGGCCAAGAGCGCGGGGCGCGACCGGATCAGCGGGACTTAGGGGCGGGAATTGGGAATCGGGAATCGCAAAAGCGTGCAGCATGCCCGCCGCAAGGCGTAAGCGATTCTCCCGAACAGTGAAGAAGCCGATGCGGCAAGCTTTACGATTCCCCATTCCCCATTCCCCATTCCCCATTCCCCATTCCCGATTAACCAGGCCCCGGCCAGGCATTGGCGATCGTGCAGAACAGCCGTGCGGTCTGCTCGGTGTCGTAGACCGCGCTGTGCGCATCGGCGGTGTTCCAGTCCAGGCCCGCCGCCTGGGCGGCGCGCGCCAACACGGTCTGCCCATAGGCCACGCCGGCCAGGGTGACCGTATCGAATACGCTGAAGGGGTGGAACGGATTGCGCTTGTGCTCGACGCGCGCCACGGCTGCGTTGAGGAAGTTCAGATCGAAGTGCGCGTTGTGGCCAACCAGGATCGCGCGCTGGCAGCCGTATTTCTTCACCGCTGCGCGCACTGGCGCGAATACATGGTCCAACGCGTCCTTTTCCTGCTTGGCCAGGCGGAACGGATGGTCGAGCACGATGCCGGTGATTTCCAGCGACTTCGGGTCGATCTCCAGCCCTGGTGCAGGCACCAGGTGCGCGCTGGCGGTTTCGCCGGGGAAAAAGCGCCCGTCCGCATCCATCTCGATCGGCACGCAGGCGATTTCCAGCAAGGCATGCCGGTTCCAGTCGAAGCCGCCGGTTTCCACGTCCACCACCACGGGCAGATAGCCGCGGAAACGCCGCGACATGGGCAGGATGGAGCGGGCAGAGGGCGGGGCGACCGGTGCGTTCATCCGTATAGCCTAGCAGGTCGCACCGCGTGCCTGGCCTTGGCCATCTGTCGCCGTCCCGGTCCTGCCTTGCGCGCTGACGCGTGGCCGGCGGCGTGCAGGCGGCATCCGCAGGTTCCCTGGTCGACTTCTCCGGCGACTTGCCTGGCGGGAGCGGCCTGGCCGCAGAGGGCGAAAAAAAACGGCCCGACCCCAAGCTGTGGTGGGTCGGGCCGATCTAACGACACCTCGAGAGGCAGTTCAGGCAATGCGGCGACCGCAGGCCCCGCGCGTCGGGTACGCGCGCGTCGTCTGGTTCAGATCACGCCGGTGGTGCTGGTGTCGTCGCGCTTCACGCGCGGCGGCAGCGGTTGTTCGCCGTGCACCAGGAACCACACGTTCTCGGCGATGTTGGTGGCGTGGTCGCCGATGCGTTCCAGATTCTTGGCCATGAACAGCAGATGCGTGCAGGGGGTGATGTTGCGCGGGTCTTCCATCATGTAGGTGAGCAGTTCGCGGAACAGCGCGGTGTACTGCGCGTCCAGGCGTGCGTCTTCGTCGCGTACGCGGATCGCGGCGTCGGCGTCCTTGTCGCGATACGCCTGCACTGCCTCGCGTACCGCATCGGCGGCCATCTGGCCCAGCGCGCGGAGGCCCACCGTCTGCGGCAGCGGCGGCGCGGCATTGAGTGCGATCGAGCGCTTGGCCACGTTGGCCGCGTAATCCCCGATGCGTTCGATATCGGCCGGAATCCGCAGGCCGGCCAGGATCTCGCGCAGGTCGCGCGCCATCGGGCCACGCAAGGCCAGCCGCATCACGTCATGGCTGATGGCGTGTTCCAGTGCGTCGATCGCTTCGTCATTGACCACGATGCGGTGTGCGGCGTGGTCATCGCGACGCTCCACGACGTCCAGCGCCGCTTCCAGTTGCGCCACCGCCGTCTCGCCCATGCGCACGATCTCGGCGACAAGCCGGTGCTGCTCTTCGTCGTAGCTCTTGACGATATGGTCGTTGGGGTGCTGGTTCATCGTGGTCTCGATTTTCTAGGCAGTGGTGGACGTCCGTTGCCCTGCACGCGGCGAGCCGTGTGCAGGGCAACGGTGTGGCTGCTTCAATGCAGCGCAGGTGATGCGTTGGCAGACATCAACCGAAACGACCGGTGATGTAGTCCTCGGTCTGCTGCTTGGAGGGCTGGGAAAAGATGGTTTCGGTGCGGTCGTGTTCGATCAGGTCGCCCAGGTACATGAAGGCGGTGTAGTCGGACACGCGCGCGGCCTGCTGCATGTTGTGGGTCACGATCACGATGGTGTAGTCGCGCTTGAGTTCTTCCACCAATTGTTCGATACGGCTGGTGGAAATCGGGTCCAGCGCCGAGGTCGGTTCGTCCAGCAGCAGCACGTCCGGCCGCAAGGCCACCGCGCGTGCGATGCACAGGCGCTGCTGCTGGCCGCCGGACAGGCCAAGCGCGCTCTGCCCCAGCTTGTCCTTGACCTCGTCCCACAGCGCGCCCTGGCGCAGCGCCTGTTCCACCCGCTCCTGCATGTCGGCCTTGGACAGTTTTTCGTGATGGCGGATGCCGTAGGCCACGTTCTCGAAGATCGTCATCGGAAACGGCACCGGCTTCTGGAACACCATGCCCACCTTGCTGCGCAGGCGGTTCATCGAGTACTTGGGCGAGAGGATGTTTTCCCCGTCCAGCAATACCTCGCCGCGCGCCTCCATCTTCGGGTACAGCGCATAGATGCGGTTGAAGATGCGCAGCAGGGTCGACTTGCCGCAACCCGATGGCCCGATCAGCGCAGTGACGCGCTTTTCCGGAATTTCGATATTGATGCCCTTGAGCGCGTGGTACTTGTCGTAATAGAAGTCCAGCTCGCGGGCGGCCACCTTGACCTGTGCCTGCACGCTCGGCGCCCGTGCGGCAGCCGGAACGGCGATGCGATGCATCGGCTTGGCGTTTTGAAGATCGTTCATGTCCGGGGTCCGAAAGGAGAGGTCAGTCATTGGAAATCTTGTTGCGCACCAGCAACGCGCGTGCGCCCAGGCTCACCAGCAACACGAAGACGGTCAGTACCAGTGCGCCGGCCCAGGCCAGCGTCTGCCAGGATTCGTAGGGGCTGCCGGCGAACTGGTTCATGATGATCGGCACGCTGGCCATCGGCTGGAAGATGTTGCTGTTCCAGTACTGATTGCCGAAGGCGGTGAACAACAGTGGCGCGGTTTCGCCGCTGATGCGCGCCAGCGCCAGCAGCACGCCGGTGACGATGCCGGCCGAGGCGCTGCGGTAAAGCACCTGCACCGTCACCTTCCACTGCGGAATACCCAGCGACAACGCGGCCTCGCGCATCTGCGCCGGCACCAGCCGCAGCATCTCGTCGGTGGTGCGCACCACCACCGGCAGCACGATGAAGGCCAGCGACAACGCACCGGCGAACGCCGAGAAGCGCCCACCGGTCTGCATCACGTACAAGGTGTAGACGAACAGGCCCAGCACGATCGACGGCGCCGACAGCAGGATGTCGTTGACGAAGCGCACCACCTCGCCGGCCTTGCGCGCATTGCCGTATTCGGCCAGCCAGGTGCCGGCGGCCACGCCCAGCGGGGTGCCGATTGCCAACGCCAGCCCGCACATCACCGCGCTGCCGTAGAAGGCATTGAGCAGGCCACCTTCCTGCATCGGCGGCGGGGTCATCTGGGTAAACAGCTTGAGATCGATGCCAGGCAGACCCTTGGACAACAGCGTCCACAGGATCCAGGCCAGAAAGCACAGCCCGAACAGGGCGGTGATGCACGACAGCAGCAGCGCCACCGCATTGGTGATGCGGCGCCGGGTGTAGAGCGATTGCGAGACCGAAGCGGCGGACATCAGTTGCCCTCCCGGCGCGAGAGCTGCATCAGCATCAAGCGCGCGATCGCCAGCACGATGAAGGTCACGATGAACAGCACAAAACCCAGCAGCAACAGGGCCGAGCGATAGGTTTCGGTGGCCTCGCCGAAGTCATTGGCGATCAATGCGGCAATGGTGGTGCCCGGCTCCAGCAGCGATGGCGACAGCCGCACCGTGTTGCCCACCACGAAGGCCACCGCCATGGTTTCGCCCAGCGCGCGTCCCAGGCCCAGGAACACACCGCCGATCACCGCCGAGCGGGTGTAGGGCAGAACGATGTCCCAGCTCACTTCCCACTTGGTGGAACCCAGTGCGTAGGCCGATTCCTTCAGGCGCGTGGGCACGGTCAGGAATACTTCGCGCATCACCGAAGAAATGAAGGGAATCACCATGATCGCCAACACGAAGCCGGCGGTGAGCAGGCCGATGCCCAGCGGTGGGCCCTGGAACAGCGGGCCGATCAGCGGCAACGTGCCCAGATGGTCGTTGAGCCAGGGCGTCACGTGCTCGGTCATCACCGGGACCAGCACGAACAGGCCCCACATGCCGTAGATGATCGACGGAATGCCGGCCAGCAGTTCGATGGCGGTACCGACCGGCCCACGCAGCCAGCGCGGTGCCACTTCGGTGAGGAAGAACGCGATGCCGAAGCTCACCGGCACCGCGATCAGCATCGCGATCAGCGCGGTGACCAGGGTGCCGTAGATCGGCGCCAGCGCACCATATTTGTTCTCTACCGGATTCCAGTCGGCGGAATAGAAGAAGCTCAGGCCCTGCATCTGCAGCGCATGTCGCCCACCCCACAGCATCGACAGTGCTGCGCTGCCCAGTGCGAGCAGCACGAACACCACGGTGGCGGCCAATACCAGCTTGAACAGCCGATCGGCGCGCGCATCGCGCAGGTCACGGCCGCGGGGAGCGGTCATCGCTTCGGGAATGGCAGTGGCATTCATTCGATTGAACCCGTCACCCGCGCAATGGCGGGAGCGTGAGACATCAGGAACGGCGAGGCGCCCTCAAGCACCTCGCCGCCGCGCAGCCCGCCTGGCCGGCGGGCTGCAGGCATTACTTGAACTCGCTGCCCCAATAGGCCTGGATCTGCTTCACCAGTTCCGGCGGCAGCGGCACGTAATGCAGCTCGCTGGCCTGGGCCTGGCCGTTTTCCAGTGCCCACTTGAAGAAGTCCAGGGTCGCCTTGCTGCGCGCAGCGTCCTTGGCCTGCTTGTGCATCAGCATGAAGTTGGTGGCGGTGATCGGCCAGGCCTTCTCGCCCGGTGCATTGGTAATCACCAGGTTGAAGTCACGGGCGTTGGCCCAGTCGGCGCTGGCGGCTGCGGCGGCGAAGCTGTCGGCGTTCGGCTCGACCCACTGGCCAGCCGCGTTCTGCAGCGAGGTGTAGGGCATCTTGTTCTGCAGTGCGTAGGCCAGTTCGACATAGCCGATCGAGCCCTTGATCTGTTGCACGTACGACGCCACGCCTTCGTTGCCCTTGCCGCCCACGCCGCCTGGCCACTGTACGGAGGTGCCTTCGCCAACCTTGCTCTTCCACTCCGGGCTGACCTTGGACAGGTAGTTGGAGAAGTTGAAGGTGGTGCCCGAACCATCCGAGCGGTGCACCAGATTGATCTTGGTCGCCGGCAGGGTCATGCCCGGGTTGGCCGCCACGATCGCCGCGTCGTTCCACATCGTGACCTTGCCCAGGAAGATGTCGCCCAGCAGCGCGCCGGTCAGGCGCAGCTTGCCCGGTGCCATGCCTTCGATGTTCACCACCGGCACCACGCCGCCAATCGCCGACGGGAACTGACCCAGGCCGGCCTGCGCCAATTCGGCGCTATCCAGCGGCTTGTCGGTCGAGCCGAAATCCACCGTGCCGGCCTTGATCTGCGCAATGCCGCCACCGGAACCGATCGACTGGTAGTTCACCTTGTTGCCGGTGGCGGCGTTGTAGTCGGCCGACCACTTGGACACCAATGGATAGATGAAGGAGGCCCCCGCGCCGGAGATCTCGGCACTCTTGCTGTCGCTGGCCGCAACGCCTGCACCGGGCGCACCCTTGGCGGCATCGCCGGACTGCGCGTCCTTGCCGGGCGAGCATGCCGCCAGGGCGAGTGCGATGGTGAGGGACAGGGCGGTCAGGCTGGCCGACTGCAATTTCATGGAAGCTCCGAGGCTGGATGGGCCGGGTATCCGGCAGACCACGCTATGAAATGATGTTTTTGTTACATGTGCATGACAGCGACTGGCGCGATAGGCATCACAAAAAAGACGCGGCCCCGTGAGGCCGCGTCCCGGTCCCGACGCCGGGGAGAGAGACGGCGTCGATCCTGCACGTTGTGCGGTGCCTTACTTGGGAAGGTTCTTGGCCCAGTAGGCTTCGATCTGCGTCACCAGACTGTCTGGCAGTGGCACGTAGTCCAGCTGCTTGGCCTGCGCATCGCCCTTGGTATAGACCCAGCGGAAGAAGTCCAGCGTGTTCTTGAGGCCGGCCGGGTTCTTGGGCTTCTTCTGCACGAGGATGAAATTGGTGGCAGTGATCGGCCAGGCATTGTCGCCGGCGGCATTGGTCATCACCAGGTAAAAGTCCTTGGTGGTGCCCCAGTCGGCGCTGTTGGCGGCCGCGGCGAAGGTCTCGTCGGACGGCTGCACGAACTTGCCGGCCGCGTTCTTCATCGCGGTGTAGGCCATCTTGTTCTGCAGCGCGTAGGACAGCTCCACGTAGCCGATGCCGCCCTTGATCTGCTTCACATAGGCGGCGACGCCTTCGTTGCCCTTGCCGCCGATGCCGGTCGGCCACTGCACGGCAGTGCCTTCGCCGACCTTGCTCTTCCAGTCCGGATTGACCTTGGACAGGTAGTTGGTGAAGTTGAAGCTGGTGCCCGAACCATCGGAGCGATGCACCACGGTGATCTTGCCGTCGGGGAGCTTCACGCCCGGGTTGAGCGCGGCAATGGCCGCATCGTTCCAGGTGCTGACCTTGCCCAGGAAGATGTCGCCCAGGGTCTTGCCATCGAGCTTGAGCGTGCCGGCGGCGATGCCGGGCACGTTGACCACCGGCACCACGCCGCCGATCACCGACGGGAACTGCGCCAGCCCGGCGGCAGCCAGTTCTTCCGGCTTGAGCGGGGCATCGGAGGAGCCGAAGTCCACGCTGGCGGCCTTGATCTGGGCAATGCCGCCACCCGAACCGATGGACTGGTAATTCACCTGCTTCTTGGTGGCGGTGTTGTAGTCGGCCGACCACTTGGACATCACCGGATAGATGAACGACGCACCGGCGCCGGTGACATCGGCGGCCTGGGCGCACAGTGCCAGCGAGGCGGCGAGTACGCCGATGGCCAGGCGGGTCTTGAGGGAATGGATCACGGAACAGCTCCTTGTAGCGAAGGGATGCGACGCTTCCGCAGTGGCGCCATTGCAGGGCAGTGGCATGACCGTGCGGTGTCGCAGAAATGACGGCAGGGTGACAGCGTGGTGCCGAGGCGTTCTCCAGCACTGCCGGGCGCCGCTGCGGTCGCCATACCGCGCCCGGGCAGATGCGCCACGGCGGCCGCAGCAGCGACGCGCGCTTACCAGTAGAACTGCGCGCGTGCCTCGACGATCGACGGGTTGTCGTCCACCAGGCCACGCGTGGCGCTGTTGTAGCGGGTGCTCTCGACCTTGGCGTAGTTCAGCGCGAACTTGAAGTTGGAGCGCCAGTACCAGTTGGCGCCAACCGTCCACACGTCCATCTTGCCGCCCAGCACGCCGTCGACGAACGGCGTGTTGCCGTTGGACACCAGGTGACCGTCGTTGAGGTCCAGGGAGTCGTAGCGCAGTGCCAGCTGCCACATGCCCGAGGCCGGCGCATTGGGGAGCGGGTTGGTCGGCACGCCGGCCTTGTAGCCCCAGGTTTCGCCGGTCAGGTTCCACACGCCGCTGACGTACCAGCCATTGCTCTTGTAGTCCTGCGCGTTGTTGCCGATGCGCTTGGCGTTCTCAAGGAAGTACTCGCTCTGCAGCTTGAACGGGCCGCCGATCCACATCGCCTCGGCACCGGCCACGCCCACGCGGTCCACATTGGTGAGTGCGCCGCTGTCGATCAGGCGGATGGTGGTGAGGTCTGCGTCCGGCCGCGCGCGCAGGCGCAGGGTGTCGTCGTCGGTGTCGAAGTTCAGGTAGCTCAGGCCGATATGCAGGACGTTGCCGGTCTCGTTGATCGGCGCCCAGGTGCCGCGTGCGCCGTAGCCGTTGCCGTGGGCCTGGTTGCGGGTCAGCTCGCGGCTGAAGGCACTGGCGGTGACGCTCCAGTTGTTGTCGCCCATGCCCGATTCCACGCCCAGCCGGCGCGAAATGCCGTAGGTGTTGGTCACCGCCGCCTTGGAGATGAAATCGTTGTACCTGGTACTGGACAGCTCTTCCAGGCTGTTGGGCTGCTTGAACTGGCCGATCTGCACGAAGTTGTTCGCATTGCCGCCGAACTTGTACTTGATGTTGTTGTCCAGGAAGCGCCCGGTGCTGCGGATGGTGGTGCCGCGGATGGTGACTTCCTTCAGGACGCTGGGGTCGTAGCCGGCCACCCATTCAACGTTGCCCGGGCCCTTGCCCTTGAGCACCAGCTCCGCACGGCGGATGCTGAATTCGGAGTTGTCGCCATTGGCGCCGATCGGGCCGTTGAGGTCCTGCACGTCGTTGTGAAACCAGTTGCCGTCGGCCTGGACCAGGCCTTCCAGCGAGATCTCCGAGCCGGCGATGGCATCGATGGCGATCTCGGCGTGCGCCGTGGGCGCAGCAAGCGCGAAGAACAATGCGGAGTAGAGCAGGGTGGAAGCGGGTTTCATGACATGCGACCTGGCGGGAAATTGGGCGCAGGCTATGGTGTGAAAGTTGCGTTAATGTGACAAATCAGTGGAGCCGTCACATTTATTTTTTTCCAATAAAGACAAGGTTTTACACGCGTTTCAACTGTGTCATCGTATGTCATGTAACTGAATGTGACTGTGCCACGACAGCCCGCTGCACGCCTGCCAAAGTCACTGTGGCCAGGCTCGTCCGGCGAGCAGGCTCAACCTGAGACATCGCACCCTGAACGCCGATGCCAGCTTGTGCAACGCACCACTTGCGTATACCTGTTCTAAATTGTTAATTTCGGACACATGTTTCCCCGATTCCTCCATTTGCTACTGGTTTGTCTGCTCGCGCTCGGTGCGTGGTCGGCGGCCAGTGCGCACGGCCGCGCTGAAGGCGCGTTGCTGGGCGACGGCGTGGCGGTGACGGCCGATGCAGGCGAGCAGCGCGACAGCGCCGACCTTCTGCAGGACGACGGGGAAACACAGAGCCAGGTCGATACCCACCCCGCAGACGATATTCCATTGCCCTCCCAGGCATGGCTGATGCTGGCGCGGTACTCACCCTCCTGGCACGCGCACCACGCGCCTGCACATCAAAAACGCGACCTGATCCCACAGCTGCGTCCTCCAAACGCGTTGCTTGGCTGATCCCGGCTGTCGCTGTACCCGGTGCGCCACGCGCCTGCTCTTTCGTTTGACTTGATTGTCTTTTTCAATCCGCGGCTTGCGCCGGGGATTGCTATCCGTTGCCTAGAGGAATCTCCCATGGAAAGTCTGCTTGAAGGGTTTCGTCATTTCCGCAAGGAAGTGTATCCGCGCCAGAGCGCGCGTTTTCAGGAGCTGGCCGGCGGCCAGAGCCCGCATACGCTGTTCATCACCTGCGCCGACTCGCGCGTCATGCCGGAGCTGATTTTTTCCGCGCAGCCCGGTGAACTGTTCGTCTACCGCAACATCGGCAATGTGGTGCCGCCGTATTCACAGCACGTCAGCGGCGTGGTTGCCGCCATCGAGTACGCCATCGCGGTATTGGGCGTGCGTCACATCGTGATCTGCGGCCACACCGACTGCGGCGCCATGAAGGCCGTGCTCAAGCCGGAATCGCTGGAGGACGTGCCGTCCGTGGCGGCGTGGCTCAAGCACACCGATGCGGCGCGGCACGTCACCGCCCACCACGGGCACGATCCGCACAGCCAGGATGCGCTGAGCTGCATGACCGAGGAAAACGTGGTCTCGCAGCTGGACCATTTGCGTACGCAGCCGGTGGTTGCCGCACGCCTGGCTGCCGGCACCTTGCGCATCCACGGCTGGATCTACGACATCGCGCACGGCGACATCCGCGCGTTCGATGCCGAGAAGGGCGGCTTCCGTCCGTTGCTGGCCGACAGCACGCCTGAAGCCACCCCGCGTCCGCGACTGCAGCAAGTCGTTCGCGCCGAACTCGCCTGACGGAGCCGATCATGAGCACATCAGGTATCGGCGGATATTTCCGCCAGGGACTGTTCGGGCGCGATTTGCTGGCGTCGGTCGTGGTCTTCCTGGTCGCGTTGCCCTTGTGCATGGGCATCGCGATCGCCTCCGGCATGCCGCCGGCCGCCGGCTTGATTACCGGCATCATCGGTGGTCTGGTCGTCGGCTTTCTGGCGGGCTCTCCTCTGCAGGTGAGCGGGCCGGCCGCCGGCCTGGCTGTGTTGGTGTTCGAACTGGTCCGTGAGCATGGCGCCGCGGCGCTGGGGCCGGTGATCCTGGTCGCCGGTGCGATCCAGCTGATTGCCGGTCTGTGCCGTGCAGGGGTGTGGTTCCGGATGACCTCGCCGGCCGTGGTGGCCGGCATGTTGTCGGGTATCGGCATCCTGATCGTGGCCTCGCAGGCGCATGTGCTGATGGATGCGGCACCCAAGGCGCGTGGTCTGGAAAACTTCGCGGCGCTGCCTGCGGTGCTGTGGCAGGCCATCAGCGAAGGTACCGGGCGCACCGCGCTGTTCGTGGGGTTGGCGACGATCGGCATCATCCTGGCGTGGGAGAAGCTGCGTCCGCAGCGTCTGCGCTTCCTGCCCGGTGCGTTGATCGCGGTGGTTGCGGTGACCGCCACGGCGCAGCTGCAGGGTCTGAACGTCAATCGTGTCGACGTGCCGAGCAACCTGTTCTCCGCGATCAGCATCCCGAGCGTCTCCGACATCTTCGGGGTGTTCAATCACACCCTGCTGGTGTCGGCGGTGACCTTTGCCTTCATCGCCAGCGCCGAGACCCTGCTCTCGGCGGCAGCGGTGGACCGCATGCACCAGGGCGCTCGCACGCAGTACGACCGCGAGCTGGCGGCGCAGGGCGTGGGCAATATGCTGTGCGGTTTCCTGGGTGCGTTGCCGATGACCGGCGTGATCGTGCGTAGTGCCGCCAACGTGCAGGCCGGTGCCGCCACACGCACCTCGACCATCCTGCACGGCAGCTGGCTGCTGGTGTTCGCGATGCTGCTGCCGTGGCTGTTGCGGATGACCCCGGTGGCGTGTCTGGCCGGCATCTTGGTCTACACGGGCGTGAAGATGATCAAGATCGGGCAGGTCAAGGAGCTGGCGACCTACGGCCGCGGAACGGCGGCGATCTACCTGGCCACCACCTTCGCGATCGTGGCGACCGACCTGCTGACCGGCGTGTTGATCGGCTTTGGTCTGTCGCTGTTCCGCCTGGCGCTGCATTCTTCGCGTCTGAAGGTTGAAGTGCGCGAGCACGCCGACAAGAAGGACGAAATGCATCTGACCCTGCAGGGTTCGGCCACCTTCCTGAAGGTGCCGGCGATGGCGCGGACGCTGGAAAGCGTGCCGCCGAACACCGCACTGCATCTGGATGTGGCCAAGTTGCACCACGTGGACCACGCCTGCATCGAGTTGTTGCGCGACTGGAGCCGGAATGCAGCCTCGCGTGGATGCGAGCTGGTGGTGGACTGGAACGAGCTGGATCGCCGCGTCGAAGGCACGGCCAAGACCGCAGGCGCGGTGGTGGACGCGCCGCGCAAGGCGGCCTGACGCTGTTGTTGTAGCCCCGGCGTACGCGCCGGGGTCCAGTGTGTCGCGACCGGATGATGCATGGCGCCGTAAGACGCATCATCCGGTCGCGATTTTTTTTGGGCCGGGAATCGGGAATCGGGAATCGGGAATCGGGAATCGGGAATCGCAAAAGCATGCGGCCGTGCGTTTGCTGGATGTGGATCGGGGGTCTCTATTGCTCCGTCTTCTTGCTGCGGGCTTGTTCTGACGCCGTAGCTGCATCACGCCTCGGTTTTTATGTCTGCCGCTCTGGGGCCGGCGGGGTCTTGTCGCGATAGCAGCACAGGTCGTGGATCACACAGCCCGGGCAATCGGGCTTGCGCGCCTTGCAGACATAGCGGCCGTGCAGGATCAGCCAATGGTGGGCGTCGTGCAGGAATTCTGCGGGGATGACCTTGACCAGCTGGTCTTCCACCACGCGCACGTCCTTGCCAGGCGCAAGGCCGGTACGGTTGGCGACTCGGAAGATATGCGTATCCACCGCCATGGTGGGTTCGCCGAAGGCGGTGTTGAGCACCACGTTGGCGGTCTTGCGGCCGACCCCGGGCAATGCCTCCAGCGCTGCACGATCGTGCGGCACCTCGCCGTCGTAGTGCTCCAGCAGGATGCGGCAGGTGGCGATGGCGTTCTTGGCCTTGGCGTTGAACAGCCCGATGGTGGAGATGTAGCGCTTCAGGCCTTCTTCGCCCAGATCCAGGATGTCGCGTGGGGTATTGGCGACCGGATACAGCTTGCGCGTGGCCTTGTTGACGCCAACATCGGTGGCCTGCGCCGAGAGCAACACGGCGATCAACAATTCGAACGGCGTGGTGTATTCCAGCTCGGTGGTGGGGTGCGGATTGAGCTCGCGCAGCCGCACGAACATTTCCTGGATCTCGGGCTTGCGCATGCGGCGGCGTGCCGGAGCGAGCGGGCGCGCGGCGCTCATGACCGGGTCCCGCCGGCTGCCCTGGCCTTGGCGCGCGCCAGGATCGCCGCCGCCAACGGCGGCAGCGCAGGGGCGGCCGGCTGGCTGGCAAGCGGCGGCGGTGCGCGGCGGGCGTCGCGTTCTGCGGCACGCCGCTGCAGGCGCACGGCGCGCGCGCGGTAGCGCTCACGCGCCGCCCAGGCATCGCGCAGGCGTTGCTGCGCCGCCAGCACGGCCGCCACCCTCTGCATGGCCGCCGGATCGCAGGCGTCGTCCGGCGGCTCGGGCCGGTACTCCATCAAGCCGAGCGCCAGGGCGCGATCGAGGTCATCGGCCTGCACGCAGTCGAACAACTGCAGGCACAGCGGATGCGGTGAGGGGGTGGGGTCGGGCAGCATGGCGGCGCTCACTGGGGGCGGAACTGCGCAAGACGCTTTGCGATCTGGTCCCGCGCCCGCGTAGTGTGGCTGGAGCAGGCATCCAATGTGTATGGCCGATTGACCGTGCTGGTCCGGACAGTGGCGTGGTCGGCGGTCAACATGGCGTCGGTGGACATCGAAACCTCTTGCAAACGTAAAAAAATAGTAAATACGGAACTTCTGAAAGCCTTGCTGGTCCTAGCTTTCGCGATCAGTAGCGGTTCGCTATCGCGGCCGCTATCCTAGCGCGTCATCTCAGGCGGCAGCCCCGTCCTGTGCCACCACCCTGGAGAATTGTTTGATGAAGTTGCGTTCTATCGCGGTCGCCGTGGCGGCCCTGGCCCTGACGGGCAATGCAGTGGCCCAGGACACGACGTCCGAAAAGGGCAAGCTGAGCTATTACTTCGGTTACGACTACGGCAACAACCTTGCCGAACTCACCGGTCGCGGCGAGCAGCTGGACATCAATTCGGTGGTCAAGGGCCTGCAGGACGCCTACGCCAAGAAGCAGCCGGCCATCACCGCCGACCAGCTGAAGCCGGCCGTCGAAGCGTTCCAGAAGCGCGAGCAGGGCCGTGCCCAGCAAGCCAAGGCCGAGTACGACAAGGCCGCCGCCGCCAACAAGACCAAGAGCGATGCGTTCCTGGCCAAGAACAAGGGCACCGCTGGTGTGCAGAGCCTGCCCAGCGGCGTGCAGTACCGCGTGATCGAAGCCGGCAAGGGTGCCAAGCCGACCCAGGCGAGCACCGTGCAGCTGGAAGTGGCTGGTCCGTTCCCCTTCGGCGACCGTGAGAAGGCGCGTCCGGCTCAGCAGATCCCGGCCATCAAGGTCAGCGAAGTCGAAATGAAGGCGATGCGCGAAACCCTGCTGCAGATGCCGGCCGGCTCCAAGTGGGAAGTGACCTTGCCGCCGGAACAGGCCTATGGCGCCGACCCGCGCACGCCGTTCCCGCCGAACGTGGCCGTGCAGTTCGAGATCAAGCTGGTCAGCGTGAAGTAATCGCGTTTGTTGTTGCAGTGACAACGCCGGCCACCAGGCCGGCGTTGTCGTTTCAGTCCGGCAGACAAACGCGAGCAGAGCGATGCACAACCCGAACCAGGCTGGCAGGAGCGAGCGATGAGCGACACCGATTCGGCCAGTGCGCAGCTGCCCAGCCCCTGTATCGGTGTATGTTCATTAGACGCGCAGTCGCACTGCGTCGGCTGCCTGCGCAGCCTGGATGAAATTGCCCGCTGGATGAGCATGAGCGACACCGAACGCCATGAGTTGTTGCACACCGTGCTGCCCGCGCGTGCCCTGGTGGCGTCGCTGGCCGAATACGCGCACCTGCGGCGCGCGCTGTACCCGCTGGACACCGCACCCGACGGGCCTGGCTGGAACCATGCCGAACTGATCGACCTGAGCGAAGGCGGCGCCTGCGCCGAAGCGGCGGTGCTGTGCGGCCTGGTACCGCGTGCGCAGGGCACCACGGTGTTGCTGACCCGGCGCACCGACAGCCTGCGCCATCATGCCGGGCAGGTCAGCTTTCCGGGTGGCAGGATCGAACCCTCCGACGCCGATGCGGCCGGCGCCGCGTTACGCGAGAGTTGCGAGGAGATCGCGCTGGGTGCCCGGCAGGCGCACGCGCTGGGCTATCTGGACCCGTTCCTGACCGTCAGCGGGTTTCGGGTGACGCCGGTGGTGGCGGTGATCGACCCCGCGTTCGTGGCGGTGCCGCAGCCGGACGAAGTGGCCGAGGTGTTCGAAGTGCCGCTGGCCTACCTGATGGATGCAGACAACCTGCGCAGCGTGGAGCTGGAATTCCGCGGGCGGCCGCGGCGCGTGCTCGAATACGATTGGCCCGGGCAACGCATCTGGGGCGCCACCGCCGCCATTCTTCTCAATCTTCGTCGTCGCCTGGAGCAGGTTGCATGAATTCAGAGCCGAACTGGACCACGTTGGTGGACGGCGCCACGCTGGCGGACGCCTTGTCGCATCCGCAGCTGCGTTTGCTGGACGCGCGCGCCGCGCCGCCGACCGCGCCGGACCCGGGAGCCGCCCGCAAGGCCTACGCGCAGGGGCATCTGCCCGGTGCGCACTACGTGGATCTGGACCATGACCTGGCCGATCTGTCGCGGCCCGGGCAGGGGCGGCATCCGTTGCCGCACAGTGCCGACTTCGCCAGCCGCCTGGGCGCATGGGGCATCGATCCGGAGAGCCAGGTGGTGGTCTACGACGCGGGCGATGGCAGCATGGCCGCCGCGCGCGCCTGGTGGATGCTACGGCTGATGGGCCACCGCCGCGTGGCGGTACTGGATGGTGGGCTGGCCGCTTGGCGCGCCGCAGGCCTGGCGGAGACCACCGAGCCGCCGGCGTTGCGCCAGGCTCCCGCCTATCCGGGCAGTTTCGATGCCGATGCGGTGGTGACGGCCGAGCAGGTCCAGGCACGGCTGCAGCAGGCGCCAGGCTGGCTGCTGGATGCGCGGGCCGCCGAGCGCTTCCGCGGCGAGGTAGAGCCGATCGATCCGGTCGCCGGGCACGTGCCCGGCGCGCTCAATCGTCCGCTGGGGCTGAGCATCGACAATGGCCGCTTCAAGCCGGCCGATGCGTTGCGCGCCGAGCTGTCGGCGCTGCTGGGCCACTACCGGCCCGGTCAGGTGGTGGTGATGTGCGGGTCGGGCGTGACCGCCTGCCATCTGTTGCTGGCGCTGGAGGTGGCCGGCCTGCCCGGTGCCCGCGTGTATGCCGGTTCGTGGAGCGGTTGGCTGCAGGAGCCATCGCGCCCGGTCGAAATGGCGGGCTGAGCCGTGCACAATGGCCGCCGGGACGGTGGCCTGCCCAACGGTGGGTGCACTGCGCGCAGCGCGGTTTCTTGCGGTGGTAAAGCACATGTGGCTGCAATGGCGGGCATGCGTCGTGTGGGGAGCGCTGTGGTCGATGGCGGCATGCACGGCCGGGTCGACGGCGGACGCTGGCAACCCGCCGCAGAGCCGGCTCCGCGACGTGCCCTCCGGTTACCAGCAGGCACTGCACGTTGCCCGCGCGCAGCGCGTGGAGCGGCTGCGCACACCCGATGGCTGGCTGAGCCTGGTGGGATCCGGTCGCGTGCAGCCGGGCCGCTACCGGGTGGGCAGCGATGCGGGCAACGACATCGTGCTGCCGGCCGGGCCCGCGCAGCTGGGGCAACTGACCCTAGACGCGCATGGCCACGCGCGCTTTCGGGTGGCGCCCGGCGCGGTGGTGGCACTCAATGGGCAGCCGGTGCAGGTTGCCGGATTGCGGCCGGAGCGGGCGGGGCAACGCGGCGATCGGCTGGATCTGGAGCAACGGCAGTTCTTCCTGGTGCAGACCGGCAACGCGTTCGGTTGGCGGTTGCGCGATCCACGGGCGCCGGCATTGAGCCGGTTCGACGGGCTGGAGTATTTTCCGACCGACCCGCGTTGGCGCGTGCGCGCGCACTGGCAGCCATATGTGCCTGCGCGCACCACCACCTTGCTGACCTCGATCGGGACCACGCTGACGGTGCAGGTGCCGGGTGAAGCGGTGTTCGCGCGCGACGGCCGCCACTACCGGCTGCAGCCGATCGCGCAGGACGGTGGCGGGTTGGTGTTCCTGTTCGCCGACCGCACCAGCGGCAAGGACAGCTACGGCGGCGCACGTTATCTGACCACCGCACTGCCGCGCGATGGTGAGGTGGTGCTGGATTTCAATCTGGCCGAAAACCCGCCCTGCGCCTTCACCCCGCATGTGGTGTGCCCGATCGCGCCACTGGAAAATCGCCTGGCGGTTGCGGTGAGTGCGGGCGAAACCACCTACCGCCCGGCTGAACCCTGAGCGGCCACCAAGGCGGTTCACGCGGGCTGCCGGCTCATCGCGCGGGCATCATCGGCAGCGCGGTCGCGCGTCGGCCGAATGGCACCCGGGACGGCAAGGTTGCCGCGTGCACGATGCAGCGCAAGTGCGTGCAGGCATCCGGTACCCGCCAGCCACGTCGGCGTTGCGGCAGCGCCAGCCTCAGCGCGTGCGATGCGACCAAGCCACCGCCGCTTCGATGCGCGACCACGGGAACAACGGGCCGGGGTCGAGCTTGCGCTGGATCTTGCAGGCCGGATCGTCGCTGGCCGCTTCCAGCGTGGTATCCAGCTCCTGATGGCCGGCAATGCAGCGCACCGAGGGCAGCTGTTGCTGCAACCACTGCAGCAGCGTGACCAGCGTGGCGATCTGTGCATCCGGGTAGGCTTCGTGCATGAGCTGATGACGCGAATCCAGCCAGTGCGGATAACGGCCACGGTTGACCAGTTCGATGCCCAGCGTATGCGGATTGTGGCCGCGCACATGGTGCGCCACGCGCTCCAGCGCCACGTACTGCTGGATGCTGCCATTGCGGTCGATGTAGTAATGCCCGCTGTTGCCGGTGCCGCTGTCGTAGAGCACGCGCTCGCCGTATTCGCGCGCCATGGCCATGTCCGGTAGTTCGGTGCAATGGATGACCACCATGTCGATCCGGTCGAGCGCGCGGCGGGCCAGTCGAGATTCATAGGGCAACGGCGCGTAGGTGATCGGGGGCGACGGCAGGACGGCATCGGACATGCAGCGAATGCTAGCATTCGACGATGGCTTTGAATCCCGACAGCCCCCTGGGCAAATTGATGGCAACGCTGCCGCAGACCGGTCAGGTGACCTGGATCGGCGTGCGTCCGGCGCGTGATGTGGCAATGCTGGAGGTGGACGCAGCGCAGGCCACCACCGGCATCGGATTGGTCGGCGATCGCTACAAGGGCGGCAGCGGCAAGCGCGGTGTCACCCTGATCCAGGCCGAGCATCTGCCGGTGATCGCGGCGTTGGCCGGGCATGCGACGATCGCGCCGGCCACGCTGCGACGCAACCTGGTGGTCAGCGGGATTGCGTTGATCGCGTTGAAGGGGCGGCGGTTCCGCATTGGCGAGGTGGAACTGGAAGGCACCGATCCGTGCGATCCCTGTTCGCGCATGGAAGACGCGCTGGGTGCGGGCGGCTACAACGCGATGCGCGGGCACGGCGGCTTGTGCGCGCGCATCCTGCGGGGCGGCGTGCTGCGGCTGGGCGATGTGGTGCAGGCGCTATGAGCCGCGGTCACTGCATCCTGGCGCACGGGTTCGAGAGCGGTCCGGAGGCCTTGAAGGTCACCGCCCTGGCCGAGGCGGCACAGCGGCTGGGCTGGACGCACGAGCGGCCCGATTTCACCGATCTGGATGCACGCCGCGATCTGGGCCAGTTGGGCGACGTGCGTGGGCGGCTGCAGCGATTGCTGGAGGTGGCGCGCGCCGCCGCCGCCAAGGGGCCATTGGTATTGGCCGGTTCCAGCCTGGGGGCCTACATCGCCGCGCAAGTATCCTTGCAGGTGCCGGTGCGCGGGCTGTTCCTGATGGTGCCACCGACCCGAATGGGACCGTTGCCGGCGCTGGATGCCGCGGCAGTGCCGATCTCGATCGTGCATGCCTGGCATGACGAACTCATTCCTGCGGCTGAGGTGATCGCCTGGGCACAGGCGCGTGCGGCGCGGCTGTTGCTGGTCGACGACGGGCATCGCCTTGGCGCGCACGTGGAGACCGCGACGCGCGCGTTTGCCGACCTGCTGCAGGACCTGTGATGCACGACGCCGACGACCTGCCGCCTGCGCAGGCAGCAGCACCACTGGCGGTGCTGATCCGCGAGGCGAGCGCGGACGACGCGGCGGCCATCGAAGTGCTGACCATGGTGGCCTTCATGCGCGCCGAGCACAGCCGTCACGACGAGCATCAGGTGATCGCCGAGTTGCGCAACGCGGCGGCGCTGGCGTTGTCGCTGGTGGCCGACCACGACGGCTATGTGGTGGGGCATCTGGCGGTGTCGCCGGTGGCCTTGTCCGATGGATCCTCCGGCTGGTTCGCGCTGGGGCCACTGGCCGTTGGCCCGGGCCATCAGCATCAGGGACTGGGCACGCGCCTGGTGCGCGCGGCCCTGGCGAGCTTGCGCGAGCGTGGCGCGGCCGGCTGCGTGGTCGATGGCGAGCCCGGCTTCTTCCGCCGTTTCGGATTCGCCGTCGAGCCGGGCCTGGGCATGCCGGATGTGCCGGCATCGACGGTGCAGGCGCTGGCGTTCGGCGACCGGCTGGTGCCACTGGCCGATGTGACCTACCACCCGGCATTCGGGCTGGGTTGAGCCGTGCGCGTGGCTTGCCCGGGGCCTTTCCGCGCAGCCTGTCGTTCGCGTTCGTTCGCCGGCATCCTGCATCGCCCTGGGCACCGTCGCGGCTTGCGTCAGCCGTCATCATGGTCAATCGATCGCGATGAACGCTAGACGAGGTGAACGATGCAACATGACCAGCAAGCGGTGCCGCCGCAGGCGCGCCTGATTTCGCACGCGGGCGACCTGCCGCACGACGATGCGACCCTGCTCGCCTCGATCAAGGCGCGACTCGGCCAGGACCCGGCGCGGTCCGCGGCGGACGTGGAGCGCCTGCTGCAGTTGCTCGATGCGCTATGGGCGGTGGAGCTGGGCCGGTTCCTGCTCCGCAACCGCGGGCTGGACGCGGCCTGGACCCATCGTCTGGTGACGCACCCGCCAGGCAGTCTGGCGCCGGACACCACGCCGGCACTGGAATACGCCCTGTTCGAGACACTCCCGGCCGTGCTCGCCACGCGTGAGCGGTTCGGCATTTTCCGTGCGCAGTTGCAGGCCCTGCTGCGGCCTGGCATGACGCTGGCCTCGGTCCCCTGCGGCTGGATGGGTGACGTGCTGAGCCTGGATTACCGGCACTGTCCGGAGGTGCAGTTGCTCGGCATCGACCTGGACCCGCAGGCGCTGGAAGGTGCATTGCAACTGGCGCGCCGGCACGGGCTGGAGGGGCAGCTGTCGCTACGGCTGGAAGACGCATGGACGCAGGGCGATGCCAATAGCGTGGACGTGCTGACCAGTAACGGGCTCAATCTCTACGAACCGGACGACGCGCGCGTGATCGCGCTGTATGGCGCGTTCTTCCACAAGTTGCGGCCGGGCGGCACGTTGCTGACCAGTTTCCTGACGCCACCCCCCAGCCTGTGCGCGCAGTCGCCATGGCAGATGGCATTGATCGACCCGGCGGCGTTGGCACTGCAGAGCCAGATCTTCGTCGACATCGTGCAGGCGCGCTGGGCATCGTTCCGTACACACGCGCAAACGCGAGCGCAACTGGAGAGCGCGGGCTTTACCGACATCCGTTTCATCGAGGATCGCGCCAGCCTCTTTCCCACCGTCATCGCGCACAAGCCTGCCCACGGCTGAGCGGGGCGGCCGCAGGCCTGCACGCCTGCGGCAACGACGGCAGGCGTGCGGATGCGCGGAGCCGGTGTCGGGCGACGTGCCGCTGCCAGGCCCCTGCACTCCAGGGTGTGGCGGGGGATTGGGCCGGATTGCAGGGAGTGCCGGACGGCGATCGCGGCGCGCTGGTGAGCCGTGCAATGGGCAATGCGGCCGGCGGGGGTGGTAATGCCGGCCCCGATGGCCGACCATTTGCGCCCGTCCACGGCCACGGCATTGCCCTTGCGGGCGCCGTCCCGCCGTCCTGCTCCCACGCTCGCCACTGCGGCCAGCGTCTTGATCGATACCTGCCCACGTGAAATTCTTCGCATCCTGTGCCAAAGGCCTGGAATATCTGCTTGCCGACGAGCTGCTGACGCTCGGTGCCAGCAAGGCCACCGCCACCATTTCCGGCGTCAACGTCGAAGGCCAGTTGCGCGATGCGCAGCGCGCCGTGCTGTGGTCGCGCCTGGCCAGCCGGGTGCTGTGGCCGCTGACCGAATTCGATTGCCCGGACGAAGACGCGCTCTACGCCGGTGTCGCCGAGCTGCCCTGGCACGAGCATCTGGCGGTGGGGCATACCCTGTCGGTGGATGCGCACGTCTCCGGCACCGCCATCACCCACGCCCGTTACGCGGCGCAGCGGATCAAGGACGCGGTGGTGGACACCATGCGCCGGCAGGGACTGGAACGCCCGTCGGTGGATGTGGAAAGCCCGGACCTGCGCCTGAACCTGTCGCTGCGCAAGGGCCGCGCCACCATCTCGGTGGACCTGGGCGGCGGCCCCTTGCATCGGCGCGGCTGGCGCATGGCGCAGAACGAGGCGCCGTTGAAGGAAAACCTGGCTGCGGCGGTGTTGCTGCGCGCCGGCTGGCCGCGCGTCCATGCCGATGGCGGCGGCCTGCTGGACCCGATGTGCGGCAGTGGCACCTTGCTGATCGAAGCTGCGCTGATGGCCGCCGACGTGGCGCCCGGCCTGCAGCGCTATGGCAGCGATGTGCCCAGCCGCTGGCGCGGCTTCGACCGCGAGGGCTGGCAGCAGTTGGTGAACCAGGCGCGCGAGCGCGACAGCGCCGGGCGTGCCGCGCTGAAGCAGGTGATCCATGGCAGCGATATGGACCCGCACGCGATCCGCGCCGCCAAGGAGAATGCGCAGGTGGCCGGTGTGGCCGAAGCGATCTGGTTCGGCGTGCGCGAGGTCGGCGATCTGCAGACCCCACCGCAGGCTGCCGGCGTGGTGGTGTGCAACCCGCCCTACGACGAGCGCCTGGCTGCCGATGCGGCCTTGTATCGCAAGCTTGGCGACACCCTGCAACGGGTGGTACCGCAGTGGCGTGCCAGCCTGCTGTGCGGCAACGCCGAACTGGCCTATGCCACCGGATTGCGTGCCGGCAAGAAATACCAGCTGTTCAATGGCGCCATCGAATGCGCGCTGATCGTCTGCGACCCGATCGCGGTGCCGCGCCGCACCCCGTTGGCGGCGCCGACCGCGCTCAGCGAAGGCGCGCAGATGGTGGCCAACCGGCTGCGCAAGAATCTGCAGAAGTTCAAGAAGTGGCGCGCGCGCGAAGGCATCGAGTGCTTCCGCGTCTACGACGCCGACCTGCCGGAATATTCCGCTGCCATCGACGTGTATCAGCAAGCCGATGGCGACCGGCGCATCTTCCTGCATGTGCAGGAATATGCTGCGCCGGCGACCATTCCCGAGGCGGATGTGCGCCGCCGTCTGGGCGAACTGCTGGCGGCGGCGCGCGAGGTGTTCGAGGTGCCGGCCGAGCGGGTGGCGCTGAAGTCGCGCGAGCGCGGCAAGGGCGGCAGCAAGTACGGCCGCTTCGAGCAGCGCAACGAAATCGTCAACGTGCGCGAGCACGGCGCGCTGCTGCGGGTGAACCTGTTCGATTATCTGGATACCGGCCTGTTTCTGGATCACCGCCCGTTGCGCGGCACCATGGCGCAGCAGTCCAAGGGGCGGCGTTTCCTCAACCTGTTCTGCTACACCGGCGTGGCCAGTGTGGAAGCGGCGGTGGCCGGCGCCAGCGCCACCACCAGCGTGGATCTGTCCGGTACCTACCTGCAGTGGTGCGCCGATAATCTGGCCTTGAACGGCCAGGCCGGCAGCAAGCACAAGCTGGTGCAGGCCGATGCGCTGGCCTGGCTGGAAGCCGAGCGTGCGCATTTCGACGTGATCTTTTGCGATCCGCCGACCTTCTCCAACTCTGCGCGCGCCGAGGATTTCGATATCCAGCGCGAGCATGTGCGCTTGCTGCGTGCCGCGGTGGCGCGGCTGGCGCCGGGCGGCGTGCTGTATTTCTCCAACAACTTCCGCCGTTTCAAGCTGGACGAGGCGGCCGTGGCCGAGTTTGCGCAGTGCGAGGAGATCAGCCCGCGCACCATCGACCCGGATTTCGAGCGGCATGCGCGGATTCACCGAGCTTGGCGGTTGACGGCCTGAGGCGAGGCCAGCCCGTCGTGCGGCCTGTTGCAGGTTGCTGGCCGGCATCGTTTGCCAACACGCAATCACGGCCGCGCAGGCGAGGGCAGGGCGCAGCGGCACCAAGCCCGCCACGGGGCTGCGGTATGCTGATTCGCATGTTCTGGAGTCGACGATGACCGCACCGCCCCGTATCGCTTTCCTGGCCAGCCCGACCGAGCCCGCAGCCAATGCGCGCGCGCGCCTGGTGCAGCGCTACGGCGATCATCCGCTGGAGACGGCCGAGGTGGTCTGCGCCCTGGGCGGGGACGGCTTCATGCTGCAGACCCTGCATCGCCACGGTGCGGCCGACAAACCGGTATTCGGCATGAAGCTGGGGTCGGTCGGGTTCCTGATGAACCAGTACCGCGACAACGAAGACGATCTACTGGCCCGTCTGCAACGCGCCGAACCCGCCCACCTGCGGCCGCTGGAAATGCAGGTGCAGACCGAATCGGGCACCAGTGCCGGCTCGCTGGCCTACAACGAGGTCTCGCTGCTGCGGCAGACCCGCCAGGCCGCGCACCTGAGCGTGGACCTCAACGGCCAGACCCGCATTGCCGAGCTGATCGGCGACGGCGTGATGGTGGCCACCCCGGCTGGCAGCACCGCCTACAACTATTCGGCGCATGGCCCGATCCTGCCGTTGGGCTCGCACACGCTGGCGCTGACGCCGATCGCGCCGTATCGCCCGCGGCGCTGGCGCGGCGCCATCCTCAAGGCCGATACCGAAGTGCGCTTCCGCGTGCTCGATCCCTACAAGCGCCCGGTCAGCGTCACCGCCGATTCGCACGAGATCCGTGACGTGGTGGAAGTGACCATCCGCGAATCCACGCAACGCCGCGTGACCTTGCTGTTCGACCCGGAACATAACCTGGAAGAACGCATCTTCAGCGAGCAGTTTGCAGTGTGAGGGGCCGGGATGGGGCTCTGGAGATGGGCGATTGGCAACGGCACGGGCACCGCACGCGCGCGTTAGACGTGTACGCACACACTACGATGCTGCACGGATGTCCGATGCAATCCCGATCTCGCGTTACTGCTTCTACCGATTCCCCATTCCCCATTCCCCATTCCCGGCACCAAAATGGCTGACAACTCCCCCAGGCTATTGACCATCGCAGTGACCTCGCGCGCGCTGTTCGATCTCGAAGAGGGCCATGCCTTGTTCGAATCCAGCGGGGTGGAGGCGTATTCGGCGTTCCAGCGCGAGCACGAAGACGACATCCTGCAGCCGGGCGTGGCGTTTCCGGTGGTGCGCAAGCTACTGGCGCTCAACCACGACGTGCCCGAAGAAACCCCGCGCGTGGAGGTGATCCTGCTGTCGCGCAATTCGGCCGACACCGGCTTGCGCATCTTCAATTCGATTCAGCATTACAACCTGGGCATCGTGCGCGCCACCTTCACCTCCGGCGAGCCGACCTGGCCATACGTCAAACCGTTCGGTACCGACCTGTTCCTGTCGGCCAACCCGGACTCGGTGCGACGCGCGCTCACCCATGGCATTGCCGCAGCCACCATCATGCCGCGTGCGCCGGGCGAACGCGCGGAGGCGGCTGCAGCGATCGTGGACAACGACGAAAGCCGGCTGTCCACGCAGTTGCGCATCGCTTTCGACGGTGACGCGGTGATCTTTGGCGACGAGAGCGAACGCATCTCGCGCGAGCAGGGCGTGGAAGCCTTCGGGCGGCATGAGCGCGAACGTGCGCGCGAGCCGTTGTCGGTGGGCCCGTTCCGCAATTTTCTCGCGGCACTGCATACGCTGCAGGCCGCGTTCCCACCCGGCGAAGCCTCGCCGATCCGCACCGCGCTGGTCACCGCGCGTTCGGCGCCGGCACACGAGCGGGTGATCCGTACCTTGCGCGAGTGGGGCGTGCGCCTGGACGAAGCACTGTTTCTCGGCGGCCGCCACAAGGGCCCGTTCCTGGAAGCCTTCGGCGCGGATATCTTCTTCGACGATTCGCAGCACAACATCGACAGCGCACGTCAGCATCAGCATGTGGCGGCCGGTCATGTGCCGCATGGCGTGGCCAACGATCCGCCGGGTTGATGCGCCTGTAGGGCCGCTATCACTGCGCCGCGTGCCTTGTGCGCAACCGGTGACGGCGGGTCACGCCACGCATCACCGCGCTGGCGGTGAGGTGGCGTCGGTCAGCGGCAGCTGGATATCGGTCAGCCGCCAGCGCAGGCCCTGGCGGGTCAGCACGAACACGACCGGTGCCCCGGCTGCGGTCTGCGTGGTGGCGGTGAAGCGGCGGGTGGATTCGAAGCGTTGGCTGGCGCCCTGCAGCGGGCGCGCCGGTGCCGGCGCCGCATAGGTATCGGCGCTGACGGTCTCGCCGATCATGCGATTCCACACACTATGGCCTTGCAGCAGTGCGCCGATGCCCAGCGGGGTCACCAGGGTATCCACGCCAGCGCTGCTGATGCCGCTGGCCAGTTGCAGAGCGAAGCCGCCGAGCAGGCTCGCTTGCAGCCCGCTACCGGCCTGGCGCACCAGGTAATCGTCCAGCTGCGCCTTGAGGTTCACGCGCAGGCTGGGAAAGTCCACGTAGCGGTCCAGCTGTGCGGCATCGCGCTCGGCAATGGCCTGGCTGATGCCACGGATGGCCAGATACGGTCCGGCCACCACATAGCTGGCCAGCAGGACCACCATTGCCAAGGGCACTAACCACCAACGCTGTTTCATCGTTCGCACTCGGTTGCCATGTGGGAGGTGCCAGCGCGCAGCCGGCCGATGTTGGCGTGGGATGAATCGCGCAGGTCATCCTGCCTCACCGGGAATGCCTGGTCGCGCCCGGGTGCGCTCCTACGGGAGGATGTAGGAGCGCACCCGGGCGCGATGGGCGTTGCCGATAACGCGTCGCAGGTGCAGGCGAGCGACTGTTCGTCTCGCCTGCCACCTCAGAATTCCAGATCCAGCGCCGCACACAGGTAATCGACGAACGGCGCCAGGGTCACCAGGTCCGCCTCGATGGTCTGGCGCAGGCGTGGCCCGGTCATGACGGCGTCGTCCAGGTGGCGCAGATAGGCCCAGTTGCGATGCTTGAGATCGTCGATGAACTCGAAATCGTTGGGAAAGCCACGCGGTGCGCGCACCAGCTTTTCGCTGTCGTCCAGCGCGAACTTGCGGCGCAGCTTGGGGTCGTGCGCGGCCGCTTTCCAGCTACCAGGGTTGTCGAAGATGAACTGCCGCAGCTTGCGCTGGGTGTCCGGTTCCGGATGCCACAGGCCTGCGCCGACGAAGCTCTCGCCCGGCTGCAGATGGATGTAGAACGAGGGCGCTGGGACTTCGCGCCGCCGCGCATGGAACAGCCGCGCGCCCTGCCAGTTCTTGTACGGCGATTTGTCGTTGGAAAAGCGCGCATCGCGGTAGATGCGAAACAGCGAGCCGCCCTGAGTCCTGGGGTCGGCACGATAATGGTCGCTGACCTGCGCCAGGGCCGGTTGCAGGTCCGTAATCAGCTGCAGGAACGGCTGGCGCACATGCGCCTCGTACTGGTGCCGGTGGTCGTTGAACCAGGTCTTGTCGTTGTGGCGGGCCAGGGCGCGCAGGAACTTGAAACTGGCGTCGGAAAAATAGCTGGTCATAGCGTGCGTTGGAGGTCCGAACCCCAGGCGGCGAGCTGGTCGAGTAGGGCTTGCTTGGTAGCATCGTCGGGGTGAGCAAGCCGTAAATCCGCGATCTGCGCGTGGTACTGCGCCAGCGTCACCTCGCCCAGGCCGTGGTCTTCGAGCAGGCGCTGGCGGCGGTAGGTATTCCAGCGGTCGAGTTCGGCGAACGACAGCGTCTGCGGCCAGTTGCGCGCGCGGTAGCGGAACAGCAGCTCGACCAGGCGCGGGTCGCGGAACCGCGCTTCCAGCGCGCCCAATTCGGCGGGCGCGCTGGCGCGCACCTGGGCCAATAGACGCTTGTCGCCTTCGGCCAGGAATCCATCGTAAAGCGAGGCGTCGGCATCGTTGACCGCCGCTGCTGCCGCGCGCTCGTTACCGTAGACCTGGCGCACTTTCTCGGCCAGCGCCGGGCCAAGTTCACGCAACCGCGCTGCCTTGGCCACGACCGCGTCGTGATCGACACCCAGGCGCTGAAAATCCGCCGCGCGCAGGTGTTGCCAGGCCACCAGCGCGGGCGATTTGTTCAAATGCACTTCTTTCAGCGGAATGCGTTGTTCGCCCTCGGGCAGGTCGGCAGCGCGGATATACAGCCGGTCGGCAATCTCGTCGGGGCTCAGCCGCAACAGCACTTCCGGGTCGCCGTCCAGATCGAACACGATCACCCGGCTGTCGATGCGTGGATGGCGGGTCAGCGGCAACACCACGGCCGCACACAGGCGCGAGGCCGGATAACGCTGGGAGATGTGCAGCACCGGCTGCATGGCGATCACATCCAGCAGCGTGGCGGCAAAGCGCTTGTCGCGCAGGCGCAGCGCGTAGTCCCACAACTTCGGCTGGTGCTGCTGGAACCTGCGCGCCATGCCGATGGTGGCGTACACGTCGGATAAGGCTTCATGCGCATCGCCCTGGCGCACGTCGTTGGCATTGGCCAGATGTTCCAGCCTGAACGAGGTGGCGCCGTCCTCGCGCTGCGGCCAGACGATGCCGTCCGGGCGCAAGGCATGCACCAGGCGCAGCACATCCAGCAGGTCCCAGCGCGAATTGCCGCCGCGCCACTCGCGCTCGTACGGGTCGTAGAAATTGCGAAACAGACCGCAACGCACGAACTCATCGTCGAAGCGGATCGAGTTGTAGCCCAGCGTGCAGGTCTGCGGGCGGCTCATCTGCTCGGCGATCCGGGCGAACGCTTCGGCTTCGGTCACGCCTTCGCGCAGCGCATGCTGCGGCGTGATGCCGGTGACCATGGTGGCGTAGGGCGAGGGCAGCAGGTCGTCGGCGGGCTGCACGAAGAAGCTGATCGGCTCTTCGATCACGCGCAGCTGCGCATCGGTACGCACGGCCGCGAACTGCGCAATGCGGGTGCGGCGCGGGTCCTGGCCGAAGGTTTCCAGGTCGTAGAAGAGAAAGCTGTCAGGCATGCGGTGGCGATCTCCGGATCCGCGGCGCACGGCGTATGCGCCGCCAGTGGCCGCTAGTATCCCTCATCGCCGTGCCCGCACGCTGAGGCGCGGCAGTGCGCGGGCTGTCGCTGCGCGCCGGCTTGCAGTTCCCGGCTAGCCTCAGTGCGCGCCGTCCAGCGGCTGCAGGCGTGCATGCACCACCGTCTCCAGCGCGGCCCAGTCGATCCGCGACAGGTCGTTGTGCCCACGCGTGGCCTCGACCAGGATTTCGCGCTGGATCTCGCTGCGCGCCAACGCGATCGAATAACGCGTGCGCAGGAAGGTCACCATGGTGTAGTGCGGCACGAAGCGAGTAGGCCAGCGCGCCTGCAATTGCTGTTCGAGTGCGCGTTGCAGCAGGAAGTTGGCATCGCCCACGCGGTCGCGCATTTCCAGGTAGTTCTCCAGCGCCATCTGCTGGATCGCGGCGGCATCGTCGCGGCGCGCGGCCTCGAACGCAGCGAACGCGCTGCCGATGTCGTCGTGCGCATCCATCTGCTCGGCCAGCGCCACGCAATCTTCGAACGCGCAGTTCATGCCCTGGCCGTGGAAGGGCACCATCGCATGCGCAGCATCGCCGATCAGCAATGCGCGGCTGTCCAGATGCCAGCGCTCCAGGGTCAGGGTGCCGAGCAGGCCCGGCGGATGTTCTTCCCAGTGTTCTTCCAGCTGCGGAATCAGCGGCAGCGCATCGGGGAAGTCGCGGGCGAACAGGGCATGCGCTTCTTCGCCGGTGCGGGTGGTGGCGAAGCTGGGCTCGCCGGCGTTGGGCAGGAACAGGGTGACGGTAAAGGTGCCGCCATCGTTGGGCAGCGCGATGCACATGTAGCGCCCGCGCGGCCAGAGGTGCAGCGCGTTGCGTTCGATGCGGAAGCCGCCATCGGGCAGCGGCGGAATTTCCAGCTCCTTGTAGGAGTGATCCAGGAATTCGATGCGCTCGCCCAGCGGCGATTTGCGCTGCATCGCCGCGCGCAGCGCCGAGCCGGCCCCGTCGCTGCCGATCAGGCTCTGGAAATGGATTTCGTGCGGCTGGTCGTCGCGGTCGTCGATGAAGCGCGCGTAGCCGGCATCGAAGTCCACCGTGTGCAGGCGACGATAGAAGTGCACGCGTGCGCCGGCCTGTTCGGCCAGATCCAGCAGCGCAACGTTCAAGGCGGCGCGGTGGATCGACCAGATCACCTCGCTGTCGTCGCGGCCGTAGCGCTGCAGCTGTGGCTGTCCGCTGACCGGGTGCACCATGCGCCCGCGCATCATCACCGCCTTGGCCATCACCGCGTCTTCGGCACCGGCCTGGCGCAGCGCGTGGCGGCCGCGTTCGGCCAGCGCCAGGTTGATCGAGCGCCCGGACTCGTAGCCCTTGATGCGCGGGTCGCCACGGCGTTCGTAGACGGTGACCTGCCAACCGCGCTGCGACAACAGGATGGCCAGCAGGCTACCGGCCAGTCCGGCGCCGATCAGGGTCAGGGAGCGAGGGGAGACTGGGCTCAATGCAATGTCCGGCAGCAGCCGGACGCAGTGCCGGCGAGAAGGGGGAGGCAGCCACTGGCAATGGCGGCCGCCCTGGCATCAGCCAGGGGCGGGGTTCGGAGTGTACGTGGGCATGCCGTGATTCCGCGTGCCGGCATCGCGGCCTGGTGGTGCTTTAGTCAGCCTGCCGCGCTCAGGTGGCGGCCCAGGCTTCCACCTGCTCTACAAAGGTATGCAGATCGGTGAAGCGGTTGTACAGCGGCACCGGCGCAATGCGGATCACGTCCGGTTCGCGCCAGTCGCCAAGCACGCCGGCTGCCCGCAGATGTTCGAACAGTGCGCGTCCCTGTGCGCGCCCGCCGGCCACCCGCAGCGACAGCTGGCAGCCGCGCCGCGCCGGTTCGGCCGGGGTGACGATTTGCAGCACTTGCGGCAGGCGCGCGTGGATCAGCTGTTCCAGATGGCCGGTGAGCTGTTCGGACTTGGCGCGCAATGCGGCCATGCCGGCCTGGTCGAACAACTCCAGCGACGCGCGCAGCGGCGCCAGCGCCAGCACCGGTGGGTTGCTCAGCTGCCAGCCTTCGGCGCCGGGGGAGGGCACGAACTGCGGGTCCATGCGGAAACGGGTCTGCTGCTCGTGTCCCCACCAGCCGGCCATGCGTGGCAGATCGCTGCTGGCGTGACGCGCATGCACGAAGCAGCCACCCACCGCACCGGGGCCGGCGTTGAGATATTTGTAGTGGCACCACACCGCAAAATCGGCGCCATCGTCGTGCAGGGACAGCGGGAGGTTGCCCACCGCATGCGCCAGGTCGAAGCCCACCGCCGCGCCTTGCGCACGCGCCAGCCGCACGATCTCGGCCAGATCGAAGGCCTGGCCGGAGCGGTACTGGATGCCGGGCCACAGCACCATTGCCAGCCGTGGACCATGGCTGGCAATGGCCTGCGCAATGGCGGCCATCGACAGGGTGCCATCGGCCTGGTCGGCCTGCACCTCGATCAAGTGGGTGGCCGGATCCAGCCCGTGCAGCCGCAGCTGCGACTCCACCGCATGGCGGTCGGAGGGAAACGCGCCGGCTTCGATCAGGATCGCGCCCCGCTCGGCGGTGGGGCGATAGAAGCTCGCCATCATCAGATGCAGGTTGACGCTGAGGGTGTTCATCGCCACCACTTCGCCAGGCTGCGCGCCGACCACGCGCGCCAGCCCGTCGCGTACCAGCTGGTGATAGGTCAGCCACTGGGTGGGGCCGGTGAAGTGGCCCTCCACCGCCAATGCGCCCCACTGGTCGAGCACTTCGCTCACCATCGCGCGTGCGCTGCGCGGCTGCAGGCCTAGCGAATTACCGACGAAGTAGGTCTGGTCCGCGCCGGCATGCTGCGGGAACACGAAGGCCTCGCGCAGCGCGCGTAGCGGGTCGGCGGCATCCAGTGCTGCGGCGTGGGAGCGGGACAGGGAGTCGGTGGTCATCGGGCTCGCAGTGGTCTGAATCGATGCGCCAGTTTACCCGCCGGCTCCACGGGCGCCGTCATGCGCTAGCGCGGCGTCGGTCGAGGTCGCTCGGGCGGGGCGTAGCAGATGGGTGAGCGTGTCGATGCTGTCGGTGACGCGGTCGATGGTGTCGGCCAGCGCGGCAGTGGTCGGCGAGCTGTCGGACAAGGCGGCCAGCGCATCGGAGAGCGTGCGCTCGGCACTGCGCAGGGTGGCCGCCGCCGGTGTGCCGCCGTTGGCCAGGCAGGTGATGAGCTCGGCCATTGCCTGGTCGGCGCGTTCGGCAAATGCCGGCAGCGCGTCCAGCGTGGGCAAGGGGTGACCATCGCGCAATACCGCTTCCAGCAGCAAGGTCGCGCGGATCAGTCGGTTGCCGTTGGCCAGCAGCGACTCGGCCAGTTTGAGTTCCTGCAGGTTGCGCCGGCTGCGCGGCTCGCCACGCAGGCGCTCGATCGAGGCCTGGGTGTTGGTGCGCGCCACGCGCGCCGCAGCGCGGCTGTCGCTCAGGCGGTCCATCTGCCCAAGCAGCAGGTTGTGCAGATGCTCGCGGTAGGCGCCGAGTAATTGCGCCAGCGCGCTGCGGATATGCCGGCGTTCGCGCGTGGGCCACAGCGCATAGGCGATCAACGCCAAGGCGCTGCCGGCCACGGTGGCCTGCAGGCGCGCACCGACCGCTTCGCCGGGCGTGACGCCTTCGAAGGACAGCAGCAGCACCAGCATGCCGGTGAGGAAGGCCACGCCGATGCCGTAGTTGACCTGGGTCAGCAAGCGGAAGCCCAGGCAAAACAGGGCCAGCAGGGCCAGGCGGATGCTGGCGCCATCCATCGCCAGGTGCGCCAGCAAGGTGGCCAGCAGCAGGCCGACGAAGGTGCCCGCCACGCGCAGCGCGCCGAAGCTGAAGGTGCCGCCGAAATCCGGTTTGAGCACGATGGCGGTGGTCATCGGGATCCAGAAACCGTGCGGAATCTGCTGCCAACGTTGGAAGGCGATCGCCAGAGCCAGGCACACCCCGCAGCGCAACGCATGCCGGAATGCCACCGAGGACAGATCCAGATTCGCACGCAGGGTGGCCCAGGTCGCGGCCGGTCGCAGTGCCGCAGGCAGCCGTGCTTCGGCCAGCTGCGCCTGGATCTCGCCGCGGCTGCTGGCCCAGTGCGCATTGCGGACCAGGGCGCGCAACTGCCCGCCCAGGCCTTGCGCACGGGCCACTGCCACGCGCACCAGCCGGCGCTCGCGGGTGTCGGCGTTGTCGTGCTGAAACTGCGCCAGTGCGGCGATCAGATCGTCGAAGCCGGTCATCGATGCATCGGCTGCGTTCGGGTCTTCGCCCACCGTCATGGCGTGCGCCAGCTGTTCCAGCACGATGGCACTGCGTTCCAGCACGCGCTCGATCGCCGGGCGCGCCTGGGAATCGCTCAATCGGGTGTCGGCGTCGGACAGCGACAGCAGCTCCAGCCGCACGCGGTCGCAGAGCTCGGCGATGATACGAAAGCTCTGCACCGCGATCGCGCGCGAGCGATGCTCGCCGTGCAGCATCACCATCGCGTCCAGCACTTCCTGGGTGGCCGGTGGTGCGGCGCTGGCTTCCGGACGTTGCCGGGCGATGCCGGCCAGTTGGCGCATCAGCTCGGCCAGTGCAAACCGCTCCGGGCGATAGCGTTGCAACGGCCACGCCGCCAGTGCCAGCAGCACCTGCAACAGGCCGCCGGCAAAGATCAACGCCGCCACGCCGGGCGCCTGCTCCACCGGCAACCGCATGTCGGCGCTGACCACCAGCAGGATCATGCTGGTCAGACCGACCCGCGCCGCCACCGGGCCCAGCGCGACCAACAGGCCGCCACCCAGGCCGAGCAGCAGCCCGGCGATTACCAACGCCGGGGTGTCTTGGCCAACCCAGATGCCGAGCAAGGCCGCAAGGCCCGCCGTCAGTGCGGCCATCAGCATGCGCTGCAGACGCGCGCGGTACGGGCCGGGCTGGTCGGTAAACATGGTGTTGAGCGCGCCGCTGCACACCGCCAGTCCGGCGGCGACATGCCCGGTGGCCACGCCCACCGCCAGTGGCAGCACCACCGCAGCGGTGTTGCGCAAGGCAACGCGCAGCGGCACGTCGCGCGGCTTGAGGTCGATCAGTGTGCGCAGCATGTCGGCGATGATGCCGGTGGGCGAGCGGGCTTGGGTGGCTTCATGCAGGGATCAGCGTGCGGCATGGGGATGGCGTTTGCGCGTCTTGCCCTCGCGCACGGGCGACCCACCGCATCGCGCCAGACCTGCCTGCAGCCGGCGCATGCCCTCGTCCACTCAGTCGCCGGCCGCGGCATAGCGTTCGGGCGCCGGATGGACCTGCCCGCACTGCGTGCAGGTGCGCAGTGCGAGCGAGCGATAGAAGTGATCGAACACCGGCGGAAAATCGGTTTCGATATTACGCAGCGGAAACAGCGCCTCGTACAGCTTGTGGTTGCAGTGCGGGCAATACCACTGCAGCCCGTCGCGTTCGTGTGGCAGGCGCTCGCGCTCGATCACCAGGCCGACCGAGCCGGCGGCGCGCTGTGGCGAATGCGGCACTTTCGGCGGCAGCAGGAAGATCTCGCCGGCGCGGATCGGGATGTCACGTGCCACGCCGTCGTCCTGCACCTTCAGTACCATCTCGCCTTCCAGCTGGAAGAACCACTCCGGGCCTTCGTCGTAGTGATAGTCGGTGCGCGCATTCGGGCCGCCGACGATCATGATGATGAAGCCGTCCTGCTGGATGCATTTATTGCCCACCGGCGGCTTGAGCAGGTGGCGGTGCTGCGCGATCCAGGCGTGCAGATTGATCGGCGGGACCAGCATCGACGTTCCTTGGCAGATAAGGCGCCCAGCATAGCCAACCAGCGGCGCCGGTGGGCGTCGCCGTGGCTTGCGCGCGCGGCGGCGACTCAGCGTTCGGCGTGGTCGGCCTGGATTTTTGCCAGCGCGGCGTCGTAGCGTTCCTGCAACACCTCGGGACGATCGATCGACATGCCCAGGTCGTGCGCATGGCCATCGCGCAGGCTGTACACCCAACCATGCACGCACAGCGGCTGGCCGCGGTCCCAGGCATCGCGCACGATGGTGGTGCGGCAGACGTTGACCACCTGTTCCAGCACGTTGAGCTCGCACAGGCGCGCGTGCTGCACCGGCAGGTCGCCGGCCTCGTGCAGGCAGGTTTCGTGCTTGTCGGCCACGTCGGTGACGTGGCGGATCCAGTTGTCCACCAGGCCCATGCGCTTCTGGGTAAGGCTGGCGAACACGCCACCGCACCCGTAATGGCCCACCACCAGGACGTGCTTGACCTTGAGCACGTCGACCGCGAACTGGATCACCGACAGGCAGTTCAGATCGGTGTGCACCACCACGTTGGCGATGTTGCGGTGGACGAACACCTCGCCCGGCGCCATATCGATGATCTGGTTGGCCGGCACGCGCGAATCCGAGCAGCCGATCCACAAGTATTCGGGCGTCTGCTGGGTCGATAGTTTGGAGAAGAATTCCGGATCTTCGCGGCGGATGCGCTCGGACCAGGCGCGGTTGTTGTCCAGCAAATGGTTGAGTTCGTTCATGGCCTGGATTATCCCAGAAGCCTGTGCAGCGGGTGTCATGGCCGCGGCCAGGGCCTTGCCAGGTTGAAACTGGAACCGGCGCCGAGGTTGGGATACGGCTGCGGCAGTACAGTGTGCCAACCCCGGACAGATCCCATTCCATGGCCGACTTCATGCAGTTCCTCCCCACGTTCCTGCGCTTCCAGGGCGGATTCGTCGATGCGCCCGACGACCCCGGTGGGGCAACCAACATGGGGATCAGCCTGGCGGCGTTCAGCCAGTCTGCCCAGGCCACGCTTGGTGTGCAGCCGTCGCTGGAAACCTTGCAGCAGTTGACGGTCGCCCAGGCCGCCACGTTCTACAAGACCTTGTACTGGGACAAGCTGCAGGGCGATGCGATCCAGTTGCAACCCTTGGCCGACATCCTGTTCTATTTCTATACCGAAGCGGGCTCCGCGGCGGCGAAGCTGTTGCAGACGCTGTTGGGTGAGATGGGGCAGCAGGTTCCCATCGACGGCACATTCTCCGCGCAGACGCTGGCGGCGCTGCAACAGGTGGACCAGACCCAGCTCTACCTGCGCTACAAGCAGGGTTGCGTGGATTACTACACCCGGTTGGTTGCAGCGCGCCCCTTCCTGCAACGTTTTCTGAAAGGATGGCTCACCCGCATCGCCAGTTTCCCGGAACTGTCATGACCCTGGAGCCCTCATCGACGCAGCAAGCGACGGGTAACGCCATGAGCGACTTGAGCGATATTGCCTTTGTCAAGCGAATCGCGGTCGGCCATGCCGGCGGCGACCGGCTGGCTGCCGACGAGCGGGATGCGCAGGCGCTGGCCCTGCTCAATCGCTGCCTGGCAGACAGCCCCAAAGGGCGCATCATCGCCGTGGAAAAACACGTCGCTGTGCAGGCGGCGGGAACCGAGCAGGTGGTGCAGCAGTGGGTGTGCTACCACGTAGGATTCCGGCGCAAGCCGCATTGGCTCGACGGCATCGACTGACTGCCATGCCGCTCGGGCAGGGGCGCGCCATCGCAGCGCTGCAATCGGGCGCGGTATGGCGCATGCATCGCCACCGGCCTGCGGTGCCGTGTCAAGGCGTGCCGTGGTCGTCCTGCGTGTCGCGCATCCATGCCGCAACCGCGCGCGCGTTCTCGCCCGGTTGTTGCGCCAGCGCCTGACTGACGCTGCGGCGATTGGCAGGTGGGTGGTTCTGGCTCAACTTGAAGGTGAGTTCGATGCGGCTGGGCACGAAGCGAAACCCCACCAGCCCGCGCAACTGGCGGCGATGGCTGTCGCGTTGCATCTCGAACTGCCAGTCGCTGCCAACGCCCTGCTCGAACTGCTGGCTCATTCGGGCGATCAGATCGCCCAGCGCCTGCTCGTCGTCGATCCTCTCGCAGTGGCCGTGCAGGTGGGCGACGGCGTAGTTCCAGGTCGGTACGCGCGCAGCAGCCTCCTTGTCCGGATACCAGCTGGGCGAGACATAGGCATGCGGCCCATGCGCAATCAGCAACGCATCGCCGGCGCCGCGCGCCTGCGGATTGGGGCGTGCCCAATGGCCTTCGATCGTCACCACCTGCGCGTCGCGCCGGTACAGTACTGGCAGATGCGACACCAGCGGTGGGCCGTCCTGGCCCTGGGTGATGAGCGTGACGAATGGATCGTGTGCGAACAGCCGGTCCAACAGCGCCAGATCGGTCTGGGCGAAGGCGCGCGGTGCGTACATCTCAGGCGCGGCCGCCCATGCGGATGACCATGCGTTCGCGCAGGTCGGCATCGTCATCGCCCTGCGGCGGTGAAATCTCGTGCAGCGAAAACCCACGGATCAGTGCGTCTTCTTCGTCCAGCCCGTCCAGTGCGACGAATTCCGCATCGAACAATGCGGCGCGGGCACTGTCTTCGCTGTCGTAGGGCAGCGTCTTGCCGTCGCTGTCCAGCACTTCGGCGGTGCCGGCGGCCTTGATGCGCAGGCGTGCCCAGATCAGGGTGAGGCCGATGGTGGCCAGCCACCATTGGTCGCGATCGAGGTCGGTCTCGGGAGCAGCGTGCGTCATGTCAGAACCTTGGAAAGCAGGCCGAGCAGGGCCGCCATGCCCAGGCCGAAGAAGATGGTCAGCAGCGAGAGCCAGGCAGGCGTGGCCAGACCCGACAGCGCACTGTCGCGGAAGCTGCGGTAGCGGCGCGCCAGCAACCAGCGCAACGCAACGGGGCTGATAAAGGCCGGGTCGCCAAAGCTGGCCAGCGCCTCCGGATGGCGGTCGTGCAGGTGCACCAGGGTCAGCGGCCAGAAGATCAGGAGCGCGGTCAGGCCGGCGACGGCAACACCGACAAAACACAGTGCAAAGAACAAGGTCATGTGGCCGCCAGCATCAGTGCGAGTTTGGGGAGTGCCATGCCAAGGAGCAACGCCGCGATGGTCCAGCGCATTGGAGCCGTGGCATGCCGGATTGCGGCACGCGCGGTGTAGGTCTGCCACCAGCGTTGCGGGTGTTGCTGGCGCGACGCCGGCCGCGCCAGCAACACGCTACGTGTCGCTGTCAGCCCGCCCATGATCGCCGCCAGCCCGAAGGCCAGCGCTTGCAGCATGGGGACGGCGGCCGGCACGGGCATCTCAGAATTCCGCGCTGCCGGGCGCGCGCGGGTAGGGGATGGCGTCGCGGATATTGCTCAGCCCGCACACGTACACCACCAGGCGTTCGAACCCTAAGCCAAAGCCGGCATGCGGCACCGAGCCGTAGCGGCGGAAATCGCGATACCAGCTGTAATGCTCCTGATCCAGGCCGAACTGCGCCATGCGCGCGTCCAGCACGTCCAGGCGCTCTTCGCGCTGGCTGCCGCCGATGATCTCGCCGATGCCCGGCGCCAGCACGTCCATCGCCGCCACGGTCTTGCCGTCGTCGTTCAGGCGCATGTAGAACGCCTTGATGTGCTCTGGGTAGTTGGTGACCACCACCGGGCGGCCGATATGTTCCTCGGTGAGCCAGCGTTCGTGCTCGGTCTGCAGGTCCAGACCCCATTCGACCGGGAAGTCGAACTTCTTGCCGGAGGCCTGTAGCAGCTTCACCGCATCGGTGTAGTCGATCTGCTCGAACGGCGCATTGATGAAGGCTTCCAGCTTGCTGATCGCGTTCTTGTCCACGCGCTCGGCCAGGAACGCCAGGTCGTCGCCACGTTCGTCCAGCACCGCGCGGAACAGGTACTTGAGGAACTGTTCGGCCAGGCGCGCGTCCTCGGCCAGATCGGCGAAGGCAATCTCCGGTTCGATCATCCAGAACTCGGCCAGGTGGCGCGTGGTGTGGCTGTTCTCGGCGCGGAAGGTCGGCCCGAAGGTGTAGACCTTGCTCAGCGCCAGGCAGTACGCCTCCACGTTGAGCTGGCCGGACACGGTGAGGAAGGTTTCCTTGCCGAAGAAGTCGCGGCTGAAATCCACATTGCCGCTGGCATCGCGCGGCAGGTTGACCATGTCCAGCGTGGAGACGCGGAACATCTGCCCGGCGCCTTCGGCATCGGAAGTGGTGATGATCGGCGTGCTGATCCAGTTGAAGCCGTTCTGGTGGAAGAAGCGGTGCACCGCCTGCGCCAGGCAGTTGCGGATGCGGGTGACCGCGCCGAACAGATTGGTACGCGGGCGCAGGTGCGCCACTTCGCGCAGGAACTCCGGCGTCATCGGCTTGGGCTGGATCGGGTAGGTCAGCGGGTCCTCTACCCAGCCGACAATCTCCACGCCGCTGGCCTGGATCTCGAACGACTGGCCCTTGCCCTGCGACTTCACCAGCACGCCCTTGGCGATCAGCGAGCAGCCACTGGTCAGCCGCTTGATCTCGTCGAAGTTGGGCAGGGTGTCGTTGGCCACCACCTGGATCGGCGCGAAGCAGGAGCCATCGGTCACGTTGATGAAGGCCAGTCCGGCAGATCCACGCAGCGTGCGCACCCACCCCCGTACCGTGACTTCGCCGCCTTCGGGGAGCTTGCCCGCAAGCGCATGTTCAACGCTGACCACCGTCATACCTGTTCCCCGCCATTGCGACCTTGATGACCTGCGAGTTTACTGGCTGCGGCCGCGCCGGTGCGAGCGTTCTGGCCGGTCGCCAGGTGGTCTGGCTTGTGTGACGGCGTGGTAACCCCCATCTGCCATTGACGCCGATTGCGCATGGTTGCGTCGGTATACTTGCCGCTATTGATCGTGGAGTGCCTGCATGGCCATCAGTCTCACCCCCGCCGCGCTGGAGCGCGTGCAGCGTTTCGTGCAGCAGACCCCGGGTGCGCTGGGCCTGCGCTTTGGCGTGACCAAGACCGGGTGCTCCGGCTGGGGCCATATCACCGACCTGGCGCGCGAACAGCGCGACGACGATGCGGTGTTCGAGCAGGGCGGGGTGCATATCTTCGTCGACCCGGTCAGCTTGCCCCTGGTCGATGGCACCTGCATCGACTTCGGCAAGCACGGCCTGAGCGAGACGTTCACCTTCAATAACCCCAACGCGACCGCCGAGTGTGGTTGCGGGGAGAGCTTCACGACTGCAGCAGAGCATCGCTGAGCCGGTCGGCGCGCGTTATTCCTTCTCCCATCGGGAGAAGGTGCCCGAAGGGCGGATGAGGGTACGGGGCGAAGCCTCGTGGAGTTGAACGACGCGAGAGGCTTCGCCCCGTACCCTCACCCCAACCCCTCTCCCGGCGGGAGAGGGGCTCAAGCGGTGCCGCGCAGATGTCCTGTTCATAGGCTCGGCCCAGTTGCAGCTAAGCCCCTGAACTGCCATACTTTCCTGCTTCCTGCCCGATTCCGGGTGGGATCCCTTGCTCCACCGGCCGCTTGCGCGGACCACCGGGGAGCTGTCCGGCCCACGTGGCCACATCCGAAAGGTAAAACAACATGAGTCGTCATTACGAAGTCGTGTTCCTGGTCCACCCGGACCAGAGCGAGCAGGTTCCGGCCATGATCGAGCGCTACAAGTCGCTGATCGAAGGCGGTAACGGCACCATCCACCGTCTGGAAGACTGGGGCCGTCGCCAGCTGGCCTACCCGATCCAGAACCTGGTGAAGGCGCACTACGTGCTGCTCAACATCGAAGTGGACCAGGCCGTGCTGAGCGAGCTGGTGGAAAGCTTCCGCTTCAACGATGCGGTGCTGCGTCACCTGGTCGTCAAGCGCGATGGCGCCGACACCGAGCAGTCGCTCATCATGAAGAGCAAGGACGAGAAGGGCGACCGCCCCGAGCGTAGCGATCGTCGTCGTCGTGATGACGAAGAGGGTGAAACCCCGGCCGCCAACGATACCGACGGCGACAACGCCGAAGCCGCTTAAGGAGCGCTGTCATGTCCAAGTTCTTCCGTCGTCGCAAGTTCTGCAAGTTCACCGCCGAGGGCGTCAAGGAGATCGACTACAAGGATCTCAACACCCTGCGTCAGTACCTCACCGAGAACGGCAAGATCGTGCCGAGCCGCGTGACCGGTACCAAGTCCAAGTACCAGCGCCAGCTGGCCACGGCCGTCAAGCGCGCACGTTTCCTGGCGCTGATCCCGTACACGGACAACCACGACGTTTAATCCGAGTCCCTCGGAAGAGCCCGCACATTCATGTGCGGGTTGTTAACAGATAGAGGTCGGTCATTCGAGATGCGGTGTTGATCGTGCTGTTACGATTCCCAAATCCCGATTCCCGATTCCCGTCTTTTCGGACAGCACCCGTTGCGCCCGCCATCGTGCCGGCGCTAACGAATAACGGAGTACCACCATGGATCTGATTCTTCTGCAGAAAGTGACCAACTTGGGCAACCTGGGTGACAAGGTCAGCGTCAAGCCGGGTTACGGCCGCAACTTCCTCGTGCCGCAGGGCAAGGCTGTGCCGGCCACCGCTGCCAACGTCGAAGCGTTCGAGACCAAGCGCGCCGAGTACGAAGCCAAGGCCAACACCATCCTGGCCGACGCGCAGGGCCGCGCGACCAAGTTCGAAGGCGCCAGCGTCACCATCGGTGCGCATGCATCCACGGAAGGCAAGCTGTACGGCTCGGTTGGCCCGCGCGACATCGCCGAGGCCTTCACCGCCGCCGGCCTGCCGCTGGAAAAGAGCGAAGTCATCCTGGGCGAAGGCGCATTCCGCAACGTCGGCGAGTACGACGTCGTGTTGCACCTGCACGCCGATGTGGAAACCTCGGTCAAGGTCATCGTCGAATCCGACGCCTGATTGCCGCAACACGCAGTACCCGAAGGGCGCCTGGTTAGGCGCCCTTCGTCTTTTAAGCCCAGCCGCAGGGCGGCGACGGCGCCCGTTATACTCATGCCCCATTGTCGGTTCCAGGGCCCGCAGATCTTGTCGATCAAGGGCTTGGGCGCTGGCTTCACAGGAAAAGCGCCTGCCGGACGTGTCCGCGCAGTGCCCGGAACCCGCCCGTCCCATGCGCCTGTCCACGATCAAGCTGTCCGGTTTCAAGTCGTTCGTCGACCCGACGACCTTGCACCTGCCCACCAACATGACCGGCATCGTCGGTCCCAATGGTTGCGGCAAGTCCAACATCATTGATGCGGTGCGCTGGGTCATGGGCGAGAGCTCGGCCAGCCGCCTGCGCGGTGACTCGCTGACCGACGTGATCTTCTCCGGCTCCTCGGCGCGCAAGCCGGTGTCGCAGGCAACGGTGGAGCTGATCTTCGACAACTCCGATCACACCATCAGCGGCGAGTTCGCCTCGTTCAACGAAATCTCGGTCAAGCGCCTGGTCAGCCGCGACGGCAACAGCGCCTATTACCTCAACGGCACCAAGTGCCGCCGCCGCGACATCACCGACCTGTTCCTGGGCACCGGCCTGGGGCCGCGCAGCTACTCGATCATCGAGCAGGGCATGATTAGTCAGATCATCGAGGCGCGCCCGGAAGATCTGCGTGTGTATCTGGAAGAGGCCGCCGGCATCTCCAAGTACAAGGAACGCCGCAAGGAAACCGAAACCCGCATCCGCCACACCCGCGAAAACCTCGACCGACTGGGCGACCTGCGCGAGGAAATCACCAAGCAGCTGGCGCATCTGCAGCGCCAGGCGCGCCAGGCCGAGCAGTACCAGGCGTTGCAGGAAGAGCGCAGGATCAAGGATGCCGAGTGGAAGGCGCTGGAATACCGTGGCCTGGACGGGCAGCTGCAAGGCCTGCGCGAAAAATTGAATCAGGAAGAGACACGCCTGCAGCAACTGATCGCCGACCAGCGCGATGCCGAAGCGCGCATCGAAACCGGACGCGTGCGCCGCGAAGAGGCGGCCGAGGCGGTGGCCAAGGCGCAGGCCGATGTCTACCAGGTGGGTAGCGCGCTGGCGCGCATCGAACAGCAGATCCAGCATCAACGCGAACTCTCGCATCGCCTGCACAAGGCGCGCGACGAGGCGCACAGCCAGCTGCAGGAGCTGACCCAGCACATCAGTGGTGACTCGGCGAAGTTGAGCGTCCTGCGCGAGGCCGTGGCCGATGCCGAACCGCAACTGGAGCAATTGCGCGAAGACCACGAATTCCGCCAGGAAGCGCTGCGCGAGGCCGAAGCGCGGCTGGCCGACTGGCAGCAGCGCTGGGAAACCCACAACCGCGACACCGGCGAAGCCTCGCGTGCCGGCGAAGTGGAGCGTACCCGCGTCGATTATCTGGACCGCCAGTCGCTGGAGGCCGAGCGCCGCCGCGAAGCGCTGGTCAACGAACGTGCCGGGCTGGATCTGGACGCGCTGGCCGAGGCGTTCGAACAGATCGAGCTGCGGCATGAAACGCAGAAGACCTCGCTGGACGGATTGAACGAGCAGGTGGAGGCGCGCAAGCACGCGCTGGCCGCGCTGCAGGACCAGCAACGCGCCAGCCAGGGCGAGCTGGCCGAGGTGCGCAAGCAGGCCCAGGCCGCGCGTGGCCGGCTGTCTTCGCTGGAAACCCTGCAGCAGGCGGCGCTGGGCCAGGAGCAGGGCGCAGCGGTGGCATGGTTGAAGGCGCGCCGGCTGGATTCGGCGGCGCGCGTGGGCGAACGCATCACGGTGGAAGGCGGCTGGGAAAACACGGTCGAAAGCGCGCTGGGGCAGTTGATCGAAGGCGTGTTGGTGGACGCGCCCGAGCAACTGGTCGATGCGCTGGGCGAGCTGGGCGAGGGCCGCATCGCGCTGGTGTCCAATGCTATCGACGGCGCGCACTTCGCGCCGACCTCGCTGGCCGCCAAGGTGCAGGGACCGATGGCGATCCGTCGCCTGCTGGCGCGCCTGCACACCGCCGAGGATCTGGACGCCGCGCGCGCGTTGCAACCTAGCCTGCCCGAAGGCGATTCAGTCATCACCCGCAACGGCGAACGCCTGGGCGAAGGCTGGGTGCGCGTGTCGCGCTCGGGCGCGGCCAAGCAAGGCGCGCTGCTGCGCGAGCGCGAGATCCAGGAGCTACGCACCCAGATCGAAACCCTGCAGGAGCGCGAGGCCGATCTCGAACATCGGCTTGCCGGCTTCCGCGAGCAGTCGCTGGCGGCCGAGCAGCAGCGCGAAGATGCGCAGCGCCAGTTGTACATGGCCCACCGCAGCGTCTCCGAACTGGCCGGCCAGTTGCAGAGCCAGCAGGGCAAGGTCGATGCGGCGCGCACGCGCATCGAGCGCATCGAAACCGAGTTGTCGCAGCTGCTGGAAACCCTGGACACCAGCCGCGAACAAGCCCGCGAGGCACGTGCAAAACTCGAAGACGCCATCACCCTGATGGGCGACCTGCAGGGCACGCGGCAGGCGCTGGAAAACGAGCGCCGCCAGCTCACCGATGCCCGCGATCAGGCGCGCGATGCTGCACGCGGCGTGCGAGATGCGATGCATGCGCTGGCGCTCACGCTGGAATCGCAGCGCACCCAGATCACTTCGCTCAGCCAGACCCTGGAGCGCATGGACAGCCAGCGCGGCCAGCTGGATACGCGCCTGGAAGACCTGGTGGCCCAGCTCAGTGAAGGCGATTCCCCGGTGGAAACGCTGGAGCACGAACACCAGGCCGCGCTGAGCGAGCGCGTACGGACCGAGCGCGTGCTTGGCGAGACGCGCACGCTGCTGGACAGCATCGACGGCGAGCTGCGCAGCTTCGAGCAGACCCGCCAGCAGCGCGACGAGCAGGCGCTGGCGCAGCGCGAGCGCATCAACCAGCGCAAGCTCGATCAGCAGGCGCTGGTGCTCAACGCCGAGCAACTTTCTGCTGCCGTGGTCAAGGCCGGCTTCGTGCTCGAGGACGTGGTCAACGGGCTGCCCGAGGCGGCCAATAGCGCCGAGTGGGAGGCGGCGGTGAACCAGATCGATGGCCGCATGCGGCGCCTGGAGCCGGTGAACCTGGCCGCGATCCAGGAATACGGCGAGGCCGCGCAGCGCTCGGAATATCTGGATGCGCAGAACCTGGACCTCAATACCGCGCTGGAAACGCTGGAAGAAGCCATCCGCAAGATCGACCGCGAAACCCGCGGCCGCTTCAAGGACACCTTCGATCGCGTCAATTCCGGTGTGCAGGCGCTGTATCCGCGCCTGTTCGGCGGCGGTCACGCATATCTGGAACTCACCGGCGAGGACCTGCTCGATACCGGCGTGACCATCATGGCGCGTCCGCCCGGCAAGCGTGTATCCAGCATTTCGCTGCTGTCCGGCGGCGAGAAGGCGATGACTGCGGTGGCGCTGGTGTTTGCGATCTTCCAGCTCAATCCGGCGCCGTTCTGCCTGCTGGACGAGGTGGATGCGCCGCTGGACGAGGCCAACGTCGGCCGGCTGGCCAACATGGTCCGCGAGATGAGCGAGAAGGTGCAGTTCCTGTTCGTCAGCCATAACAAGGCCACCATGGAAGCCGCGCGGCAGCTGTCTGGCGTGACCATGCGCGAGCCGGGCGTCAGCCGCCTGGTCAGCGTGGACCTGGAAGAGGCCGCCCGTTTGGCGGGTGCGGCATGACGTGCCATGCTTGTCAGAATGACGACACCTGTCACTTTATTGCGGAGGCACGCTGAATGTCCGACATGGCCATGATCCGGATCGGAATCCTGATCGCCGGGCTGCTGCTGGTCGCGGCCATTTTCCTGTTCGGCCGCCCGAAAAAGTCGCCGCAGGGGCGCCGGGTGGACAAGGACGAGGGGCAACCGCGCGAGCGCCGCGAGCCGTCGATTTCCGGCGATGCCGATGTGCAGGGCGAGGTGTTCGAGCGCAGTGCCGAACAGAGCGAACTTGAGCTGGATGCGCAGGACAGCACCGGCGGCAGCGATGTTGGCAAGCGCCCGAACCAGGATTTCGACAAGATCGTGTCGCTGTTCGTCGCGGCCAAGGCGGGCCAGATCCTGCGCGGCGAAGACGTGGTGGTGGCGGCCGAAAAGACCGGCCTGGTATTCGGCCATATGAATGTGTTCCATCGCCTGGTCGAGGGCCACCCCGAGCGCGGGCCGATCTTCAGCATGGCCAGCATCCTCAAGCCGGGCAGCTTCGACATGGCCAACATCCGCGAGATGCAGACGCCGGCGATCGCTTTCTTCCTGACCTTGCCGGCGCCGATGACCGCGCTCGATGCCTGGGAAAAGATGCTGCCCACCGTGCAGCGCATCGCCGAGTTGCTGGATGGTGTGGTGCTGGACGACAGCCGCAATGCATTGGGTCGGCAGCGGGTGGCGCATATCCGCGACGAACTGCGCGCCTACGACCGCCAGCACCAGGCCCCGCCACTGACCAAACCGCCGCGCTGGTGAGTTGAGCCCATGCTGAGCCTGCAGGGCATGTTGGCGGTGGCATTGCTGTTGATGCTGTGGGCAATCCTGGCGATGCCGTTGTTGTGGATCGTTACACGGGTCGCCGCGCGTCTGCGCGCACGCCCGCGCAACTCACCCAGGGTGGTGGCTGGCTTTGCGGTCGCGATCACCTTGCTGGTTGCGCCGGTGCCAACACCGTTCATCAGCGTGTTCATGCCGCATGCGATCGCGCTGATCGATTCCCGCTATTACGCCCACATCTTGCAGGGCGCGCCGATGCTGCGCGAGCTGCTGCTGTGGAATGCCGGCTCGATGGTGCTGACCTTCGTCATCAGCTATCTGTGGATCCGGCGCACGTTGCGCACGAAAGCCCCTCTCCCTGCGGGGCGAGAAGGCACGGCTCTCGTGCCGTAGGCGCGCGGGCCTTGGAGCGCCCGCGCCGCAAGCGCGGGGCACGGAGCAGGGGTTGGGGTGAGGGTACGGGGCGTGGAAGCGGAGCAGTCGGTGATTCAATTCTGACGGCGCGTGGCGATGCGTTTGTCATTACAGATGCTGGCAGATTCCCGAGGCGCCCCCTCATCCGCCCCTTCGGGGCACCTTCTCCCCCATAAAGGGGGACAATGTCCCGATGGGAGAAGGGTCCGCGTCGGCTTTATCGAACGCTTCGCGAGTTAGCGTTTGGCTTTGGTGAACGCCTCGCGGAAGCGCAGCATTTCCGCCTCGGTGCCCACGGTCACGCGGACGCGCTTGGGTCAGATCGGCCAGCTGCGGCCAACCATGACACCCTGCTTCTGCATCGAGTCGGCAAACACCTTGGCATCGCGCTTGATGTCCACCATGAAGCAATTGGCCTGCGATGGCAGGCAGGTGTAGCCCTTGCCCTTGAGCCAGGCGATGGTGTCCTCGCGCACGCGCGCGTTCTCGGCGCGACGTGTCGGTACCAGCAAGGGATCGCGCAGGCTGGCGATGCCGGCCGCCATGGCGGGTACCGGCAGCGGGTTACCGCCCAGCGTGGCGAGCTTGGTCAACAGGCCCGGCGGGGCGATGGCCGCGCCCAGTCGCAGCCCGGCCATGCCGTACAACTTGGAAAACGTGCGCAGCACGATCAGGTCCTGGCGTTGGCGCACCAGGTCCACCACCGAGGTCTCGTTGCTGTACTGAATATAGGCCTCGTCGACCACCAGCACCGCACTGGCCGGTTTGTTTGCCAACAGCCATTCGATGTCTGCGCGCGGCGTGATCGAACCGGTGGGATTGTTGGGGTTGCACACGTAAATCAGGCCAGCGGTCGGATCGGCCTTGGCCATTGCCTTGACGTCGTGCGCGCCATCGGCCCGCAAGGGCACGCGACGTACCGGTGCGCCATGTGCGATAGCGACATCGGCCAGCGCTTCGAAGGTCGGGTCGGCGATGACCAGACCTGCGCGCGGCGAGGTGAACAGGGTGCCGGTGCGATTCAACGGGTCGCTGGAGCCTGGGAAAAACGCCATGTGATCGTTCGGCAGCTGCAATTCGCCGGCCATCAGGTTGCGCAGATCCTGCTCCATCTCGAACTGATAGCGGCCAGCACGCGCCAGCGACCGCGTGGCCGCGTCCAGCGCGGCCGGGGAGGGCCCCAGCGGATGTTCGTTGTAGTTGAGGTACACGGTACCGGCGGCAGGCGCCACGCCGGGGGCAGCGGGCGCGGCGGCGCGCTTGCGGGCGGCCTCGGCAGGCGAACTCAACCCGAGTGCGGACACCGCCAGCCCGGAGCTGGCAAGACCAAGAAACGAACGGCGCGAAACGGGCAGCGACACGATGAACTCCAGAGCAGGGCGCGGTGAACAGGGCGCCACGCTAGCGGGTTTGCGCCGGTCTGCCTATCGGAACATGCGCTGACGACTGTCTCGTGCGGCCAGCGCGCGCAGGTTGAGGCACGCGGGCGGCGTCCACGGCCACGATTGGCCGTCGCCGGTAGACTATGCGACCGCCTACGCCGTTGCCGCCCTCGTATGACTGCCAGCCCGGATCCCGCCCAGCGCATCGATGCCCTGCGCCGTCGCATCGACGACGCGAACTACCGCTATCACGTGCTTGACGAGCCGCAGATGGCCGACGTGGATTACGACCGCCTGATGCGCGAGCTGGAGGTGCTGGAGGCCGAGCATCCGGCGCTGGCCAGCGCCGATTCGCCGACCCAGCGCGTGGGCTACCTGGCCGCATCGCGCTTTGCCGAGGTGCGGCATGCGCTGCCGATGTTGTCGCTGGGCAATGCCTTCAGCGACGAAGAAGTGAGCGAATTCGTGCGCCGCATCAGCGAACGGTTGGAGGTCAGGCAGCCGGTGTTCTGCGCCGAGCCCAAGCTCGACGGCCTGGCCATCAGCCTGCGCTACGAAGACGGCGAGTTCGTGCAGGGTGCCACCCGCGGCGACGGTGCCACCGGTGAGGATGTCAGCGCGAATCTGCGCACGGTCAAGGCAATTCCGCTGCGCCTGCGCGGGCAGGGCTGGCCGAAGGTGCTGGAGGTGCGCGGCGAGGTCTACATGCCGCGCGCGGCCTTTGAAACCTACAACGCGCAGATGCGCGCACAGGGCGGCAAGGTGCTGGCCAATCCGCGCAATGGTGCGGCCGGCTCGCTGCGTCAGCTGGATGCGCGCATCACCGCGCAGCGCCCGTTGAGCTTCTTCGCCTACGGCGTGGGCGAGGTACGCGACGGGACGCTGCCGCAGACGCATTCGGCCATCCTGGCGCAGTTGCGCGAATGGGGCTTTCCGGTCAGCCAGCTGGTCGAGGTGGTGCAGGGCAGCGAAGAGTTGTTGGCGTATTACCAGCGCATCGGCGCCGCGCGCGACGGGCTGGCCTTCGATATCGACGGGGTGGTCTACAAGCTCGACGATCTGGCCGGTCAGCGCGAAATGGGCTTTGTCTCGCGAGCGCCACGCTGGGCGATTGCGCACAAGTTCCCCGCGCAGGAGCAGTCCACCACGGTAGAGGCGATCGAGATCCAGATCGGCCGGACCGGTGCGGCCACGCCGGTGGCGCGTCTCACGCCAGTGCATGTGGCCGGGGTGATCGTCACCAACGCGACCCTGCACAACGCCGACCAGATCGCGCGGCTTGACGTGCGCGTGGGCGACACGGTGATCGTACGGCGGGCCGGCGATGTGATTCCGGAGGTGGCCGGCGTGGTGGCCGAGCAGCGCCCGGCGGGCACGCAGCAATGGCGCATGCCCACCCAATGCCCGGTGTGCGGTTCGGAGATCGTGCGCGAGGAGGGCCAGGCGGTGTGGCGGTGCTCGGGCGAGTTGACCTGCCCGGCGCAGCGCAAGGAGGCGTTCCGGCATTTCGTCTCGCGGCGTGCGATGGATGTCGACGGCCTGGGCGAGAAATTCATCGAGGTGCTGGTCGATAGCGGACTGGTGCAGGGTGTGGCCGATCTGTATCTGCTCACTGTCGATCAACTGTTGCAGTTGCGCCTGATCAGCACCGCCGACAGTCCGTACGCGTTCCTGCGCGAGGCGCGCGAGCATCTGGCCAGTGGCGCGTATGCGCAGCTGGAAGCCACCGTGGCCAGCATCGGTGTGGATCTGGCCGGCGAACGCGAAGCCCCGCCCACCTGGCAGGCCGATCTGCTACGCGCAGGGCTGCCTGGCTTCGACTGGAACCGCCGCAAGATCGCCACCAAGTGGGCCGAGAACCTGATCGAGGCGATCGAGAAATCGCGCGACACCACGCTGGAGCGCTTCCTGTTCGCACTGGGTATCGAGCATGTGGGCGAAAGCACCGCCAAGGCCTTGTCGGCGTGGTTCGGCGATCTGGAACTGATTCGCCACTTGCCGTGGCCGCTGTTCAAACGGGTGCCCGATATCGGCGGCGAAGTGGCGCGCTCGCTCGGCCATTTCTTCGATCAACCTGGGAATCAGCAGGCCATCGATGATCTGCTGGCGCGCAAGGTGCGCATCGGCGACACCCATCCGCCCTCGCCGAAGCTACGTGGCGAGCTGAGCTTTGCCAACGTGCTGGACGACATGGACATCCCCAAAGTGACGCCGGTGCGCGCGCAGCAATTGGCGGCTGCGGTGTCCTCGTTCGATGCCTTGCGCACTGCAGGCGCCGATGCCTTGCAGCAGGCCGGCGTGCCGGCGCCGGTGGTGGCTGCGCTGCTGCAATGGCTGGATCGCCCGGAAAATGCCGCCCTGGCGGCTGCTGCGCAATGCGCGATGGACACGCTGCTGGCGCGTCTGCCACAGGCCGATGCTGTACAGGCCGGGCCGCTCGACGGCCAGACCGTGGTCATCACGGGAACGTTGGCGGCATTGACCCGCGATGGCGCCAAGCAGCGACTCGAAGCACTCGGTGCCAAGGTCGCCGGCAGCGTATCGAAGAAGACCGCGTTTCTGGTAGCGGGCGAGGACGCCGGTTCCAAGCTGGACAAGGCGCAGTCGTTGGGCGTGGAAATCTGGGAGGAAGCGCGTCTGCTGGCCTTCCTGGGCGAACACGGGCAACAGCCATGACAGCAGCGCGGATCGATCTGGCGGCATTGCGGCTGCGCGCGCGGCTCAATGCCACGATCCGCGAGTTCTTCGCCGAACGCGGCGTATTGGAAGTGGAAACACCGGTGCTGTCGCAGGCCGGCAACACCGAGCCAAATATCGAGAGCTTCAGCACCCGCTTCAGCGGGCACGTGGATGCCGGTGCACCGGTGCGCTGGTTGCGCACCTCGCCGGAATACCCGCTCAAGCGCCTGCTCGCCGCCGGCCTGGGCGATTGTTATGAGCTGGGGCGGGTGTTCCGCAATGGCGAAGCCGGTGGTCGCCACAATCCCGAGTTCAGCATGCTCGAGTGGTATCGGGTGGGCTGGGACGACCGTGCGCTGGCGCAGGAAACCATCGCGCTGGTGCAGTGTGCGCTGGCCCTGGTCGACCGCGAAGCCAGCGTGCAGGTGTTGAGCTACCGCGAGCTGTTCGTTCAGCGGCTGGGCATCGACCCGTTGCTGGACCCGATTGCCACGCTACGCGCGCCGTTGCAGGCGATCGCCATCGATCCGCAGGGGCTTACGCGCGACGATTGGCTGGACCTGCTGATGACCCACTGCCTGCAGCCCGGCTTCGCCGCCGATACGGTGACGGTGGTGCACGACTGGCCGGCCAGCCAATGCGCGCTGGCGCGGGTCCGTCACGACAGCCCACCGGTGGCCGAGCGCTTCGAGCTGTATCTGGGGGCCTACGAGGTGGCCAACGGCTACCACGAGTTGAACGATGCGCAGGAGCAACGCGCGCGTTTCCAGCGCGACAATACCGTCCGTGCCGCACGCGGCCTGCCGCAGCTGCCGCTGGACGAACCGTTGCTGGCGGTGTTGTCGCAACTGCCCGATTGCGCCGGCGTGGCGGTGGGGGTGGATCGGTTGTTGATGGCCTTGCGCGGCACCGCGCAGATTGCCGACGTGCTGGCCTTCGAGTTCGCCCGCGCCTGAGCCGTGCCGGCAGCAGTCAGCGCGAACGCTCGCGCTGCTGCGCAGTGTGCGCACGCCGCGACGGTTGCCTCGCACGCCTACCGCAGTTGATACCTGGCGATGCAGCAGGCCGGCCACGCTGGGTTGCCATGGCCTTGTCATAACCGCCGTATTGCGATCTTCACATCGAAGATGTTCTCATCTTCACGTCCACGGGGGCGCGACGTTAGATCGTTTCGGGGTGAGGATTGTCGGCATGAAATGGCTGATCGGCTTTTGCGGTCTGTGGTGCTTGCCGCTGCTGATGGTCGCCGACGCGCGCGCCGAGCGCGGCACTGCCGTGGTGCGCTGCGAGTCCAGGGACATGGCGCGCATGCATTGTGCAATGGAGACTGCCGATGGCGTCCAGCTGGTGCGCCAACTGTCCGAGACCAACTGCATCCGTGGCAGCGAGTGGGATGTGGACCACGATGGCGTGTGGGTCCAGCAGGGCTGCCGTGCCGAGTTCGCCACCGCCGCACCGGCGGCCACCGTGATGCGCCGGGTGGTGCGCTGCGATTCCAATGGCGGCAAGGTGGTGTGCCCGGTGGTGCTGCGTGGTGCGCCGGTACGGCTGTTGCGCCAGCGCTCTATGTGGCCGTGCAAGGAGGGATTTACCTGGGGCACGCGCCGCAACGAGATCTGGGTGTCGCGCGGTTGCGATGGTGAATTCGAAGTGGGCGCCGAGGATGGTTCCGGCTTCGTGGCGGTGCCGCGGCTGGTCACCTGCGAATCCAAGAAGAGCGCACGCCGCACCTGCGGCGTCTCGGTGGAGCGCAGCGTGCGGATGAGCCGGCAGATCTCCAGGAATCCCTGCGTGGAAGGCCAGACCTGGGGCTGGAGCCGCGATGGGGTGTGGGTCAACGACGGCTGCCGGGCCGAATTCATCGTCGACTGACGCCGCGCCGCCTGCGTGCCGGCGCAGGCGCGGTACGCGCGCCTTACAATGGCGGCATGAACGACAGCGCCCACATCGATTACGCCCGCTACGACCATATCCGTCCGCTGCTGTGGACCGGCGATGCCCTGGAATTGCTCGATCAACGCAAGCTGCCCTTCGTGGTGGAGCACCTGCGTTGTCAGACCAGCGATGCGGTGGCCGAGGCCATCCATGCGCTGGCGGTGCGCGGTGCGCCGGCGATCGGCATTGCGGCCGGGTGGGGCGTGCTGCTGGCCGCACGCGATGTGCAGGCCGACGACGGCAGTGCGGCCTTGCAGAAGCTCGAACCGGCGCTGCTGCGGCTCAACGCCGCGCGCCCGACCGCGGTGAACCTGGCCTGGGCATTGATGCGCATGCGCCGGGTGCTGGGTGCGGCCGGCGCCGACTGGCGCGAGGTGATCGCGCGCGAGGCGCAGGCCATCGCCGATGAAGACCTGGCCGCCAATCGCCAGATGGGCGCGCTGGGCGCCGGCCTGATCGCGCGGGGCAGCGGCGTGCTGACCCACTGCAACACCGGCTCGCTGGCCACCGCCGGCTTCGGTACTGCATTGGGCGTGATCCGCGCCGGCGTGGCGCAGCAGCGCATCGCCAAGGTGTTTGCCGGCGAAACCCGGCCGTGGCTGCAGGGCGCACGGTTGACCGTGTGGGAGCTGCAGCAGGACGGCATCGATGCCACCCTGATCGCCGACTCGGCCGCCGCCCACCTGATGAAGTCCGGCCTGGTGCAGTGGGTGATCGTGGGTGCCGACCGGATCTGCGCCAATGGCGATACCGCCAACAAGATCGGCACCTACCAGCTGGCCATTGCCGCCCGCCACCACGGGGTCAGGTTCATGGTGGTGGCGCCCTCGTCCACGGTGGACATGGCCACCGCCAGCGGCGACCAGATCGAGATCGAGCAGCGCGATCCGGGCGAATTGTTCGGCGTGGGCGGGGTGCTCACCGTGGCCGAGGGCATTCATGCCTGGAACCCGGTGTTCGACGTCACCCCGGGCAGCCTGATCGATGCCATCGTCACCGAGCGCGGGGTGATCGAGCAGCCCGACCAGGGGCGCATGCAGGCCGCGTTCGGCCGCTGAGCCCGGCGTCGGGGCGGGGCGCCGCAAACGTCGCGTAAAGTCCCGCAAGTGCTTGTTTCTGGCCGCTAAACCGGCGGCATCCGGGTGGCCCTTCATGGTACAATCCGGCGCTTGAATCGATCGGCGGGAGCGTGGGGTCGGCAGCCTGTCACCAGGGCGCCCCCGACGCGGCTTTCCGGCTCGCCCGCCACCTCACTTACGGAACCCGAATGGCAGAAACCGCCAAGGAAATCATCCAGGTCAACCTGGAAGACGAGATGCGCAAGAGCTATCTCGATTACGCGATGAGCGTGATCGTGGGCCGCGCACTCCCCGATGCCCGTGACGGCCTCAAGCCGGTGCACCGACGCGTGTTGTTCGCGATGCACGAGCTGGGCGCACACAGCAACAAGGCCTATTTCAAGTCGGCGCGTATCGTCGGCGACGTCATCGGTAAATACCACCCGCACGGCGACCAGTCGGTGTACGACACGCTGGTGCGCATGGCGCAGCCGTTCTCGCTGCGCTACATGATGGTGGACGGCCAGGGTAACTTCGGTTCGGTCGACGGCGACTCTGCCGCGGCGATGCGTTACACCGAGTCGCGCATGTCGCGGCTGGCGCATGAATTGATGGCCGACATTGACAAGGAAACCGTCGATTTCCAGCCCAATTACGACGAAAAGGAACTGGAACCGACGGTCATGCCGACGCGGTTCCCGAGCCTGTTGGTCAACGGCTCGGCCGGTATCGCGGTGGGCATGGCCACCAACATCCCGCCGCACAACCTGACCGAGGCGATCAATGCCTGCATCGCGCTGATCGACACCCCGGAGCTGGATGTCGAAGGCCTGATGGAATACATCCCTGGCCCGGATTTCCCCACCGCCGGCATCATCAACGGCACCGCCGGCATCGCCGCCGGTTATCGCACCGGCCGTGGCCGCGTGCGCATCCGTGCGAAGGCCGATGTGGAAGTGGCCGACAACGGCCGCGAGGCGATCGTCGTCACCGAGATCCCGTACCAGGTCAACAAGGCACGGCTGATCGAAAAGATCGCCGAGCTGGTCAAGGAAAAGAAGCTCGAAGGCATCAGCGAGCTGCGCGATGAGTCCGACAAGGACGGCATGCGCATCTACATCGAAATCAAGCGCGGCGAGTCGGCCGAGGTTGTGCTCAACAACCTGTACCAGCAAACCCAGATGGAGTCGGTGTTCGGCATCAACATGGTGGCGCTGATCGACGGCCGCCCGCAGTTGATGAACCTCAAGCAGATGCTGGAGGCGTTCATCCGCCACCGCCGCGAGGTGGTCACTCGCCGCACGATTTATGAACTGCGCAAGGCGCGTGCGCGTGCGCACGTGCTGGAAGGCCTGACCGTCGCGTTGGCCAACATCGACGAGATGATCGAGCTCATCAAGACCTCGGCCAATCCGCAGGAAGCGCGCGAGCGCATGCTGGCCAAGACCTGGGAGCCGGGGTTGGTGGGTGCGCTGCTGGGCGCTGCGGGTGCCGAAGCGTCCAAGCCGGAAGACTTGCCGCCGGGCGTGGGCCTCATCAGCGGGTTCTACCAGCTCAGTGAAGTACAGGCCTCGCAGATCCTGGAAATGCGTCTGCATCGCCTCACCGGTTTGGAACAGGAAAAGCTGACCGACGAGTACAAGCAGCTGCTCGGCGTCATCGAAGGCCTGATCCGCATCCTGGAAAACCCGGATGTGCTGTTGAAGGTGATCCGCGACGAGCTGGAGAACGTACGCGAAGAATACGGCGACGCGCGTCGCACCGAGATCCGTCACAGCGAAGAAGACCTGGATATCCTGGATCTGATCGCACCCGAAGACGTGGTGGTGACGCTGTCGCACGCCGGCTATGCCAAGCGTCAGCCGGTGAGCGCCTACCGTGCGCAGCGCCGTGGTGGCCGTGGCCGCTCGGCGGCGGCGACCAAGGAAGAAGATTTCATCGACCAGCTGTGGCTGGTCAACACCCACGACACGCTGCTGACCTTCACCAGCAGCGGCAAGGTGTTCTGGCTGCCGGTGCATCAGCTGCCGGAGGCCGGCTCCAATGCGCGTGGCCGCCCGATCATCAACTGGATTCCGCTGGAAGCCGGCGAGCGCGTGCAGGCGGTGCTGCCGGTGCGCGAATACGCCGACAACCGCTATGTGTTCTTCGCTACCCGCAACGGTACGGTCAAGAAGACACCGCTGAGCGAGTTCGCGTTCCGCCTGGCGCGCGGCAAGATCGCGATCAACCTGGATGAAGGCGATGCACTGGTTGGCGTGGCGCTGACCGATGGCGACCGCGACGTGTTGTTGTTCGCCTCCAACGGCAAGACCGTGCGCTTTGGCGAAGCCACCGTGCGTTCGATGGGCCGTACCGCCACCGGCGTGCGCGGTATCCGTCTAACCAAGGGCGAGGAAGTGGTCAGCCTGATCGTGGCCGAGCGTGCCGGCGGCGTTGACGACGAGGCCGAGGAAGACACTGGCGAGGACGTGGTGGAGGCCATCGATGGCGCCGAGATGGTCGAAGTCGCCGACGATGGCGAGGTGGCCTACATCCTCACCGCCACCGAGAACGGCTACGGCAAGCGCACCCCGCTGGCCGAATACCCGCGCAAGGGGCGCGGCACGCAGGGTGTGATCGGCATCCAGACCACCGAGCGCAACGGCAAGCTGGTGCGTGCGGTGTTGCTGGGCGCCACCGACGAAGTGCTGCTGATTTCCGACGGCGGCACCCTGGTGCGTACACGCGGTTCGGAAATCTCGCGCGTGGGTCGCAATACGCAGGGCGTGACGCTGATCCGCCTGTCCAAGGGCGAGAAGCTGCAGGCGGTCGAACGCCTGGATGCCTCGCTGGAGGAGGCCGACGAGATGGTGGACGCGGCCGCTACCGTCGCTTCCGCACTACCGCCGCCGAGTCAGGAATGAGCAAGCGGTGTCATCGCTGCCGTTGAACAAGAACGCCGGCGCAAGCCGGCGTTCTTCATGGTCGCCTGCCAGGTTCGTTACGGCTCAGCACGGCACCGTGTACCCGCCGCAGCGCAATGACGGTGACCCATCCCGAATCACGGCGCCACCGCCGCCGCCTCGTCCTGCACTGCATCCCGCACATCCTGCGCCAGGGTGGCCTTGACGATGATCGAGCGGATGGCATCGGTGGCTTCGGCCAACGGGACATCGCTGCTCAGGCGCTGGAAGGTGTCGCGGCTGTTGTAGCCGGAGCCGTCCTTCAGATAGTGGTCGTACATCGACAGCAGATCCTGGCAGGCGGTGATTAGCGCGGCGATGTTTCCGCGCAACAGCGCGTGGCCCACCTGATCGAAGCTGTGCAGGCAGTCGGCCAGCCAATGCAGGTCGTAGCGGGCGGTGGCGGGCTCGGGCGCGTTGTGTCCGCGGCTGTAGGCGCTGTAGCGGCGCAGGCTGCGCGCCACCCGTGCCACATGCGTGAACAGCGTGCCGATCTCGTTGGCGATATCCAGCTGCTGCACCATCGCCGTGGGAATCACCTGGCCGTTGCCCGCATCCTGCTGCTCGGCGGCGTTGTGTTCGTGCTGCTCCAGTGATTGCTTGAGCACGGTATAGCTGCGCTGCAAGGATTCCAGCTCCAGCGCGCTGGCCGCTGCGCGTGCCTTCAACTGCGACACCGCTGCCTGGTAGCGACTCAGGCTGTCCTGGGTGCTGGCCAGCTGCCCGGATTCGGCACGCAGTTGCCGGCCGCGCACGAACGCCAGTGTGGTGGCGATCAGCGCCCAGAGTGCGCAGGCAGGCACCAGGTAGATCAAGATGCCCATGGAGGTTTCCCCGAAACGTTGCATACCTTGTCGGCCTGCAGCGGCCAGTCTTGAGGGCAACCGATGGAAACGCTGGGCCCGGCCGTCGTTGGTCGGCGCACTGGATGGTGTGGCAGGGCTGCGGCCGCGCGATCTCGGCGTGGGTGTTCACCTGGCAATGGACCGGGCCGAGTGCGGCCCGGGTGACGAGGTCATGTAGTGTCGGGCCGGTGGAAGGCGCCAGGCCACTGGGTGCGGTTGTTCAGAGGCTCGGCAGATCCAACGCCTGCGCTCTGGCGCAATCGATGGCAATGGCATACCCGGCATCGGCGTGCCGCATCACCCCGGTGGCCGGATCGTTCCAGAGCACGCGCTCCAGACGCCTGTCGGCCGCTTCGCTGCCGTCGCAGACGATGACCATGCCGGCGTGCTGCGAGAAGCCCATGCCGACGCCGCCGCCATGATGCAGCGAGACCCAGGTGGCGCCCGATGCGGTGTTGAGCAGGGCATTGAGCAACGGCCAGTCGGACACCGCATCGGAGCCGTCGGCCATGGCTTCGGTTTCGCGGTTGGGCGAGGCCACGCTGCCGCTGTCCAGGTGATCGCGGCCGATGACGACCGGCGCCTTCAATTCGCCGCTGCGCACCATCGCGTTGAAAGCCAGGCCCAGCCGATGGCGGTCGCCCAGCCCGACCCAGCAGATCCGCGCCGGCAGGCCCTGGAAGGCGATTTTTTCCGCAGCCATGTCCAGCCAGCGATGCAGGTGTGCATCGTCGGGAATGAGTTCCTTGACCTTGGCGTCGGTCTTGGCAATGTCTTCCGGATCGCCGCTCAGCGCCACCCAGCGGAACGGGCCGATACCGCGACAGAACAGCGGGCGGATGTAGGCGGGCACGAAGCCGGGGAAGTCGAACGCATCGGCGACGCCGTGTTCCAGTGCCATCTGGCGCAGGTTGTTGCCGTAATCCACGGTGGGCACGCCGAGCGCGTGGAAGGTGAGCATGGCGCGGATGTGGTTGGCCATGGACTCGCGTGCGGCGGCTTCCACCTCCTGCGGCGCGCTCACGCGCTTGTCGTCCCATTGCTCCACGCTCCAACCTTGCGGCAGGTAGCCGTTGACCGGGTCGTGCGCGGAGGTCTGGTCGGTCAGCAGGTCCGGTTTGATCCCGCGCACCAGCAGTTCGTCCAGCACGTCGGCCACATTGCCGAGCAGGCCGACCGACAGCGGCTTCTTCGCCGTGCATGACTCCTCGATCAGGCGCAACGCCTCGTCCAGCGAGTCGGTCCAGGTATCCAGGTAGCCGGTGCGCAGGCGCATGTCGATGCTGGAACGGCGGCATTCCACCGCCAGGCAGGACGCACCGGCCATCACCGCGGCCAGCGGCTGCGCGCCGCCCATGCCGCCGAGGCCGCCGGTGAACAACCACTTGCCGGCCAGGTTGCCGCCGTAATGCTGGCGGCCCATCTCCACGAAGGTTTCGTAGGTGCCCTGCACGATGCCTTGCGCACCGATGTAGATCCAGCTGCCGGCGGTCATCTGGCCGTACATCGCCAGGCCCTTCTTATCCAGTGCGTTGAAGTGGTCCCAATTGGCCCAGCGTGGCACCAGGTTGGAATTGGCGATCAGCACGCGCGGCGCATCGGCGTGGGTGCGGAACACGCCGACCGGCTTGCCGGACTGCACGAGCAGGGTCTGGTCGTCCTCCAGGCGGGTAAGTGCGGCGACGATCGCATCGAAGGATTCCCAGTCGCGCGCGGCGCGGCCGATGCCACCGTAGACCACCAGTTCCTGCGGGCGTTCGGCCACGTCCGGGTCCAGGTTGTTCATCAGCATGCGCAACGGCGCTTCGGTCAGCCAGCTCCTGGCGGTGAGCGTGCTGCCGGTGGCGGCGCGGATGACGCGGGTTGCATCGTGACGGGTCATGCCGGGTTCCTTGCAATCAACGGTGGGCCGCGGGTGGCGCGGTATCGGGTGAGGGCGCGTTGGCAAACTGCAGGCAGGCCAGCAGCACATGCCGCAGCACTGCGCGCAATGCGGCCGCGTGCACCGGCTGCCACGGCGTGGGCCAGTTGTCCGGAGTGAGGGTGTCCGGTTCGCGCATGTAGCCGCGACAGGCCAGCTCCATCTGCAGCGTGTGCACACCGTGCTCGGGGTGCGCGTAGTGGCGGGTGATCCAGCCGCCCTTGAAGCGCCCGTTGCGCACCGTGCTGGAGCCGCTGCTGCGGCAGAGCTGTTCTACGGCCTCGACCAGCACCGGGTCGCAACTGCGGTCGTCGTTGCTGCCGATGTTGAACTGCGGCAGCTCGCCGTCGAACAGATGCGGAATCACCGAGCGGATCGAGTGCGCGTCGTACACCACGATGCTGGAGTGCAGCTGGCGCAGGCGCGCAATCTCTTCGGCAAGCGCGGCGTGATACGGGTCGAACCAACGCGCGCGGCGCTGATCGATCTGCGCCTGGTCCGGCGCCAGGCCGTCGGCATACAGCGGCTGGTTGTCGAAGGTGGTCAGCGGGCACAGGCCGGTGGTGTTCTGGCCGGGGTACAGCGATGCGCCGCTGGGGTCGCGATTGACGTCGATGACCGAGCGCGAGATCGCGGTGCGCACCGTGGTGGCGCCCAGCAATTGGGCGAAGTCGTACATGTGATGCACCCACCAATCGGCATCGCGCCGCGCCAGCCACGGCGACACGAAACGATCGGCCACGTCATCGGGCAGCTCGGTGCCGGTGTGCGGGAAGCTGATGAGCAACGGCGCCTGCCCACGGTGAATCTCCAGCCAGTCGGGCAGGGCGCTCATGGCTGGGCTCTGCGTGCGGGACGGCGGGTTGACCTGCGCCGGCGATGCGCGTGTGCGCCGTCAGCGCGCTCTAGGCATTCGGCAGCAAGAGCTGCTGTGGGCACGCACGCGCGTGCGGCACCCACCGACGTCGCGCCATGCCGTGGCGTGACGATCGGCAACCACGGGGCACGTCGCGGGCTCATGCGTCCTGCTCCACGCCGGGCAAGGCCACCGCCACCGCCACCGCCGAGGCCAGCGCATTGGAACGCACCAAGGCGCTGGCGGCCAGCATGTCCGGATGGAAGTAGCGGTCGTCCTGCAGCGTCGGCACCTGTGCGCGCAGCAGGGCGCGTGCGGCTTCCAGCGCGGTGCTGGAGCGCAGCGGCGCATGGAAATCGCAGCCCTGCACGGCAGCCAGCAACTCGATGCCGATCACATGCGCGGCGTTCTCTGCCATCGCCAGCAGGCGGCGCGCGCCGTGCGCGGCCATCGACACATGATCTTCCTGGTTGGCAGAGGTGGGAATCGAATCGACGCTGGCCGGATAGGCGCGCTGCTTGTTTTCCGATACCAATGCCGCCGCAGTGACCTGCGGAATCATGAAGCCCGAGTTCAGGCCCGGGCGCGGGGTGAGAAACGCCGGCAATCCGGACAAGGCCGGGTCCACCAGCATCGCGGTGCGGCGTTCGCTGATCGAGCCGATCTCGCACACCGCCATTGCCAGCATGTCGGCGGCAAACGCCACCGGCTCGGCGTGGAAGTTGCCGCCAGACAAGGCTTCGCCGGTGTCGCTGAAGACCAGCGGATTATCGGAGACACCATTGGCTTCGATTTCCAGCGTGCGCGCAGCCTGGCGCATCACATCCAGCGCCGCGCCCATCACCTGCGGTTGGCAGCGCAGGCAGTACGGGTCCTGCACGCGCACATCGCCAAGCCGGTGCGATTCGCGGATGGCCGAATCGGCCATCAGGGCGCGCAGCGCGGCAGCGGTGGCGATCTGCCCCGGCTGCCCGCGCAGGGCATGGATGCGCGCATCGAACGGCGTATCCGAACCCTTGGCCGCTTCCACCGACAATGCCCCGGTGACCAGTGCCGCCTGCAACACGGTCTCGATCTCGAACAGGCCGGCCAGCGCGCAGGCGGTGGAGAACTGGGTGCCGTTGAGCAATGCCAAGCCTTCCTTGGCGCCGAGTACGCGCGGTTGCAGCTGCGCCTGCGCCAGGGCGTCGGCCGCCGGCAGCCGTTGACCACCGACGAAGGCTTCGCCCACGCCGATCATCACCGCAGCCAGATGCGACAACGGCGCCAGATCGCCTGATGCGCCCACCGAGCCCTGGCATGGCACCACCGGGGTGATCCCGGCGCGCAGCATCGCCTCGAGCAGGGCCAGCGTGTCCGGCTGCACACCCGAGGCGCCCTGGGCCAGGCTGGTGAGCTTGAGCGCCATCATCAGCCGCACCACCGGCACCGGCGTGGGCTCGCCGACGCCGGCGGCATGCGAGAGCACGATATTGCGCTGCAGGGTCGCCAGGTCGTCGCGCTCGATGCGCACGCTGGCCAGCTTGCCGAAGCCGGTGTTGACGCCGTAGACCGGTTCGCCGCGCGCGACGATCGCTTCCACCGTCTGCGCGCTGCGCAAGACCGCCGCCGCGCAGGCCGGATCCAGCGCCGCCTCGGCGCCGCGATACAGCGCACGCCACTGTGCCAGCGTGACAGCGCCGGGGTGCAGAACAACAGAAGCACTCATGACAACTCCAGAGGTAAACAGGTTCAATGCCCGCGCCAGACGCGGGCATGCAGCGGGTTGAAGCCCATGCGATACACCAGGTCAGCCGGCGCCTCGATGTCCCAGATCGCCAGGTCGCAGTCCATGCCGGCGCGCAGCCGTCCCAGCCGCGCACTGCGGCCGAGCGCGCGCGCCGCTTCGCGGGTGAAGCCGGCGATGCATTCGTCCACCGTCATGCGGAACAAGGTGGCGGCCATGTTCATCGCCAGCAACGGGCTGGTGAGCGGGGAGGTTCCCGGGTTGCAGTCGGTGGCCAAGGCCAGCGGCACGCCGGCCGCACGCAGCGCGGCGATCGGCGGCAGTTGCGTATCGCGGGTGAAGTAGAACGCGCCCGGCAGCAGCACCGCGACCGTGCCGGCGGCGGCCATCGCTTCGATGCCGGCCTGGTCCAGGTATTCGATATGGTCAGCCGACAAGGCGCCATGGCGTGCGGCCAGCGCTGCGCCGTGCTGGTTGCTCAATTGTTCGGCGTGGATCTTGACCTGCAGGCCGTGCGCCTGCGCGGCGACGAACACCTGTTCGGCTTGCGTGGTCGAGAACGCCAGATGCTCGCAGAACACATCCACCGCCTCGGCCAGCCCTTGCGCGGCCACGGCGGGAATCATCTGCGTGCAGACCACATCGATATATGCCTGTGCATCGCTGCCCGGCGGCACCGCATGCGCACCCAGAAAGGTGGGCACCACCTCGACCCGGCGCAAGCTGGCGAGCTGGCGTGCCACGCGCAGCTGTTTGATTTCGTCTTCCAGGGTGAGCCCGTAGCCGGACTTGATCTCCAGCGTGGTCACGCCTTCGGCGAGCAGCGCATCCAGGCGCGGCAGGCTGGATGCGAGCAGCGCCGCATCGTCGGCAGCGCGGGTGGCGCGCACGGTTGCCACGATGCCGCCACCGGCCGCGGCGATCTGCGCATAGCTGGCGCCGCGCAGGCGTTGCTCGAACTCGTTGGCGCGGTTGCCGGCATGGACCAGGTGGGTATGGCAATCGATCAGGCCCGGGCTGATCCAGCGCCGCTGGCAGTCGTGCGCGATGCCGGCGGTCAATGCCGGCGCCTGCGCGGCCGGGCCGGCGTAGACGATGCCACCGTCCTGGCAGGCGACCACGCCGTCGTCCACGATGCCCAGGCCACCATCGGCGGCGTCCAGGGTCATCAGTTGCGCGTTGTGCCAGAGAACGTCGCAATGCATGGCGCAGGCTCAGGGTGTCTGATATGTATATACAATAGAGTCGTCGATCGGAGGTGTCCAGTGGCAGACGAGCAGGCACATGCGCAGGTGTTTTGGGCCGCCCGGGCCTTGCTGCCGGAAGGCTGGGCCAGCCAGGTGCGGATCACGCTGGCGCAAGGGCGCATCGTCGCGGTGCAGCCGGAGGCCGCGCCCGGCGGTGCCGACCTCCGCTGCGAGGTGCTGCTGCCCGGCCTGGGCAACCTGCACAGTCATGCCTTCCAGCGTGGCATGGCGGGGCTGACCGAAGTCGGCGGGCGCAGCGGCGACAGTTTCTGGAGCTGGCGCGAGCTGATGTACCGCTTCGTCGACCAGCTGGACCCGGACAGCCTGCAGGCGATCGCCGAGCAGGCCTACGTGGAAATGCTGGAGAGCGGCTTCACCCGGGTGGGCGAATTCCATTACCTGCACCACAGCCCCGGCGGCACGCCCTACGCGCAGGCCGGGGAAATGTCCGGGCGCATCGCAGCGGCCGCCGCCAATACCGGGATCGGACTGACCCTGTTGCCGGTGTTCTACGCGCATTCGGACTTCGGCGGTGCCGCACCGAACGTCGCGCAGCGGCGGTTGATCCACGACATCGACGGTTTCGCGCGCCTGCTCGACGACTGCCGCCACAGCCTCAAGACGCTACCGGATGCCGTGCTCGGACTGGCGCCGCACAGCCTGCGCGCGGTCACGCCGCAGCAACTGGCGGAGTTGATGCCGCTCACCGATGGGCCGATCCACATCCATATCGCCGAGCAGCAGCGCGAGGTGGACGCCTGCCTGGCGTGGTCGGGCCAGCGGCCGGTGGAGTGGCTGCTGGCCAATGCACCGGTGGATACGCGCTGGTGTCTGGTGCATGCCACGCATGTCACCGCCAGCGAGGTGCAGGCGATGGCGCAACGCGGCGCGGTGGTCGGGCTGTGCCCGATCACCGAGGCCAACCTGGGCGACGGGATCTTTCCGATGCAGGCCTTTGCCGCGGCCGGTGGTCGCTTCGGCGTCGGCTCGGATTCGAACGTGTTGATCGATGCCGCCGAAGAGCTGCGCCTGCTCGAATACGGCCAGCGCTTGACGCTGCAGGCGCGCAATGTGCTGGCGCCGGCGGAGGTTTCCAGCGGCCGCTGGTTGTACGAGCGCGCAGGTAACGGCGCAGCGCAGGCGTTGGGTGTCGCGCAGCAAGGGATACGGGTCGGTGCGGCGGCCGATCTGGTGGAACTGGATCTGACGCACCCGGCCTTGCTGGCGCGCAGTGACGATGCCCTATTGGACAGTTGGCTGTTTGCCGCGCGCGGCACGGCGGTGCGCAACGTCTGGCGCAACGGCCAGCCTGTGGTACGCGACGGACGGCATGTGGACCGTGCGCGGATCGCCGCGCGTTTTGCGCAAATCCTGCGCACCGTGCTGGGTCAATGAGCGCGGCTAACACACCGTAGCGAGCAGTCGTCAGCTGGATGCGGACGGCGCGCAGGAACCGGAGTGTTACGAGTGGTCAATGCCGATTCCGGGCACCGGCCGCACCCGCCTGGCGGTGAGCGCCGTCGTTCTGTTAGCTGCTCTAAGCGGATGCGCGCACAATGCAGGCCTGACTGGAGACCTCCGCTTTGACCGCCATCCCCATCGCCGCGCCCGGCACCTTGCACCAACGCATCCGGCAGGATCTTGAGCAGCGGATTCACAGTGGCGACTGGCCGCCCGGGCACCGTATTCCGCCGGAGCATGAGTTGATGGCGCACTACGGCTGCTCGCGCATGACGGTCAACAAGGTGCTCGGCCTGCTGGCCGACGCCGGCATGATCGAACGCCGCCGCCGCACCGGCTCGTTCGTGGCGCGGCCGCATCCGCATCTGGAACAGGTGGCGCTGTCGATCCCGGACATCGAGGTGGAAATGACCACGCGCGGTCACGCCTACCGGTTTTCGCTGCTCTCGCGGCGGCTGCGCAGCGTGCGCCAGCGCGTGCCGCAAGAGCGTGCATTGGGCAGCACCGGCAAGCTGCTGGCGCTGGAAAGCGTGCATCTGGCCGATGGCAGCCCGTTCGCACTGGAGCAGCGCGTGATCGATATCACCACCGTGCCCGATGCCCTGGCGCAGCCGTTCACCGAGGTGGCGCCAGGCAGCTGGCTGCTGCGCAACGTGCCGTGGACGCGCGCCGAACACCGCATCAGCGCCGTCGGCGCCGATGCCGAACAGGCCAGGCAATTGCAGGTGGACGAAGGCGCCGCCTGCCTGGTCATCGACCGCCACACCTGGCGCGGCGAACAGCCGGTAACCTACGTGCGGCAGTGGTTCCTGGGCGGCTCCTACGACCTGGTGGCGCGGTTCGCGCCGGGAATGCGCTGAGGCCAGTACCAGGCACTGGCGCCAGCTGTGTCCGACTGCACCGATTCCCGATTCCCGATTCCCGATTCAAATCGTCGTGCACTGCCGCCAGCGCACCGGTTCGGCCACCCCTGCGCGGGGATTGAGCTGCACGCGCACGGTGCGCAGATACGGGTAACGCTTGAGTTCCTCGCAGATCAGTGGCCAGGCCGCGCTGTCCTCGACAGTGCGATCCACCGCCAGCGTGGCCTGCGTGATCCAGATGCCGCGCACCAGGCCAGGTGTCTGCGCCAGCGTCCTGGAGACGTCGCGCCGGTAGCCTTGCAACGTTGCCGCATCCGGTTCGCCGGCGGCCGCTGCCGGCAGGGTGGTTAGAGCCGGTGTGGCCGGAACAGCTTGCGCGGTGGGCGCAGCTGCCTGCGCAGGTGGTGTCTTGCCCGCCGCCGCCCTGGGCATCGCTGTCGAGGTGGGCTGCGGCGCGCGTAGTCCCAGCACTGCCGCCAGCGCCAGCATCGCCAGTGCGGCACCGGCGATGCTGCTGTGGCGGATGGCGCGGCGCCTGGCCTTGCCCACCACGCCGGTTTCCACATCGCCCGGCAGATAAGGCTTGAGCAAGGGCCATAGACGCGTGCCGTCCAGCACTTCGATGGACTGCTTTTCGGCCGCCGCCAGGCCTTCGCGCTCCATGCGCCCTTCGGTCACCATCACGCCACCACTGGCGCCGGCCAGGCGGGCCATCGCGCCCAGCTCATTCACCGCGGCCACGCCAATGCGGTAACCGCGGCCGTGCTTGCAGGCCACCAGGCGGGTGCCATGGTCGGTTTGCATCATGAAGTCGGCGGTCGGCAGGCCGTCCTGCGGTACATGGGTCGGCTGCCAGCCGCGCTGGTCCTGCAGGACACGCAGCACCACGGCGGAAAAGTCGCGCCAATGCATGGCCGCCAGGGCGCGGATGCCTTCGGTGGTTTCGTCGGCGCGGCGCCGCACCAACCACACATAGGCGCACACCGCCAGCCAGAGCAGCAATGCAGCGATCAGCGCCAGAATCCAGGAAGGCATAAGCATCAAGGTATGACGCGTATTACGAGTCGATGCTCTTAGAAGAATCCTTCAGGCGGGATTCGTCAATGGATCGCGAGCGGCGATATCACGCGCCGTGACCCAGGCAGCGAAAGACCCGCCAGTCCGAAGCCGTGAGGGGAGGGGAGCAAACGGACTTCGTGAAGCAGGACTGGCGGGCCGTGCCCGATTGTCCAAAAAACCATGTTGCTTTGCAACATCAAAGGCGGTGGCGCTGCCTCCGCTGTTCCATGAAGACGGCAGCACCCGCCGCCGCGCCCGGTTCCAGGCGCGGCGGCGGAGCGAACGCTCGCACCGCCTCCGGTACCAAGCAGGCCTTATTCCCCGTCGAAAGCCGCCGCATTGCCGGACGTGGAGGCACCGCTGGGACCGGCCGGGCCACTGCCTGCGGAATCACCACCGGCGGCCTGCGCGGCCTGGTTGGCGGTGCGGTTGGCCCGCTTGGTCGCCGCGGTATTGGCGCGCACCTGGGCCTTCAGCGATTCGACCTCGCGGCGCAGGTTTTCCAGCTCCTCCTGCTCGGGGATATTGAGCGTGCGCAGCACGCCCTTGACGCGCTCGTCGAAGGCCTTGCCCAGCTTGTCCCAGCCACGCACCGCGGTGTCGCGGGCCTGTTCGAACTGGGTTTCCACCTCTTCGCGCAGCTCGTCCACGCTCTCGGCTGCCTTGCGCTGGCCGGTACGCTCGTAGGCGGCGCCTTCGCGCACCAGCGAGTCGAACAACTTGCCGCCCTCGCTTTGCACGCGCCCGAGTGCACCTAGCCCGGCCAGCCACACGGTTTGCGCCGATTCGCCGAGCCGGCGCGAAATCTGCTCCGCCTGGGCCTGGAAGCCCGAAGCGGCGGTGTCGCGGTTACCGTTCTGATCGTATCCGGTCGTCATGCGATGCTCCTGTCGATTGCCGAAGTGACGTTGGGTTCACCCTAGTGCCGGCCCTGCATCGGGCAAGTGAAACGTGGCGCGGGCAAGCCTATCCAAGCATCCGCCCATCCGGCGAGGGGCGGGTGACTTGGCGCTGAAGCAGCGGCAGCGACGACGTGCTCAGGCCAGCTTTTCCGACAATAGCCGACGGATTTCCGATTCCACCATCGGCTGCATCGCCGACAGCGGGAAGCCGAGCTCGGCCGTTACGTGCACCTGCTGCGGCAGCAAGGCGATCGCGCCCTCCACGCCGGACCGTGAAATACGCAAGGTGTCGCCTTCCCAGTGCGAGGCCACGCCGTAGCGATCGGTGAGCTTGCGCGCCGCCTCGTCGATCGCCGCGCGGGCCTGTGCCGGCGTCAGGGAATGGTCGTGGCGGAGATCGATGCTGGACATGAGCGGCCTGGGTGAGACGGAACGTAGGCGCGCATTGTGCGCATGCACGCGCCCGGCTCCAAGTGCGGCGGTACATGGCGCCTCGCCAGCGGATGCTTCGAATAGTCGCAAGGCTCAGGGATGGCTGCCTGCACGGCGCATCATCGACACGCACTGGCCACCGCCGCGCCGGTGTGGTGAGGTCGATGGCCGCTCTGAACGGCAAACCTGCTAGGCTGCGGCCGGTGCGCGACCTGCAAGTTCATTTCACCCACCGGCAGCAGCCGGATCATTCCCTCAAGCCCGGCGTCCACCGGATCGTACGGCATGCCTCCGGCAGCGTGCGGGTGGTGGCCGATGCGCAGGGGGCGCTGCTGTTGGCGCAGTTCTGCCTGGACCAGCGCGGCCTGTGGCTGCAGGTGGCCAATGGCATCCGCGGCATCCACGTCAACGGACGCCCGGTGCGCCGCATGGCCTTGTTGCGGCCCGGTGATGCGATCTATGCCGATGGCGTGGAGATGCTGCTGCGCAGTGCGCCGTCCAGTGCGCCAGCCAACGATCTGCCGGCCGACGATGCCGGCTTGAGCGAAGTCTGCCTGCTGCTGCGCGGGCTGGGTGGGCGCCATCACGGGCGCAGTTTCACCTTGGATCGCCCGCGCCTGGTCGGCAGCGACCCGGCTGCGGACATCGTCATCGACGACCCGGCCTTCGCTGCCCAGCACGCGCGCCTGGAACGTCATGGCGATCGCGTGCTGATTCGCGATCTCGGCTCGGAAGAGGGCAGCTGGATCAATGGCGTGCAGGTGCGCGATGGCTGGCTGCAGGCCGGCGACCAGGTGGTGTTCGATGCCCGCCACCGGTTCGTGGTGGAAGTGCCGCGCATCCATCACGGCACCACCTGGGATCTCCCCGATCCCGAACCGCCACCACCGTCGCCGCGCGTGGCTGCCGAACCGGCGCGTGCGCCGATGAAGGTCGCCCGCTGGCCGTGGCTGCTGCTCAGCGCGGTGCTGCTGGCGGCGGCGCTGAGCGCCTTGCTGTGGTTCGGCGCGCGCTGAGTTTTTTCCACACCCGCCAGCCCAGCAGGGCCGCAAGAATGCCGGCATACAGCGCCGGCTCGCGGATGTCGGATTTCACCAGCCACCAGAAGTGCAGCACCGCCAGCACCCCGATCGGGTAGATCAGCTGGTGCAGCCGGCCCCAGTTGCGCTTGAGCCGGCGCATCCATCCCTGGGTGGAGGTGATCGCCAGCGGCAGCAACAGCAGCCACGCGGCAAAGCCCACCGTGATATAGGGGCGTTTGAGGATCTCTTCGAGGATCTGCGTCCAGAAGCCGCGCAGGTCCAGGCTGAGGTACACCGCCAGATGCACGCTGGCATAGAAGAACGCATATAGCCCCAGCATGCGCCGGAAGCGGACCAATACCGCATGGCCGGTGAGCTGGCGCAGTGGGGTGATCGCCAGGGTCATCAACACGAAGCGCAGCGCCCACAGCCCGGTGCGGTGCTCGATCTCGGCCACCGGGTCGGCGCCCAGCGCATCGCTGCCGGTCTGCCACACCTGCCAGAACTGCCAGGCGAGCAAGGCGATCGGCAGCAGCGCGGCACCGTGCACCAGGGTCTTGGCGGCGATCAGCGGTGTGGAGGTCTTGGCCATGCGATCTCGAAAAAGAAGATGAGGCGTAGGAGCGCACCTGGGCGCGACAGGGCTTTCCCGGAAATGCCTGTCGCGCCCGGGTGCGCTCCTACGACAGGTCGACTGCCTAGAACCACTTCTTCAGATCCATGCCCGCATACAGCGACGCCACCTGATCGGCGTAGCCGTTGAAGGGCTTGGTCGCAATCCGCTCGGCAAACAGCTTGCTGGCGGTGCCGGCAATGCGGCGCTCGGTCTTCTGGCTCCAGCGCGGGTGATCCACGGCCGGATTGACGTTGGAAAAGAACCCATATTCGGACGGCTGCAGATCGTGCCAGGCGGTTTCGGGCATCTTCTCGACGAAGCGGATTTCCACGATCGACTTGATGCTCTTGAAGCCGTACTTCCACGGCACCACCAGGCGCAGCGGCGCACCGTTCTGCTGCGGCAGCGGCTTGCCGTACAGGCCGGTGGCCAGCAGGGTCAGCGGGTGCATCGCCTCGTCGATGCGCAGGCCTTCGCGATACGGCCAGTTGATCGAGCGGTAGCGTACGCCGGGCATCTGCTGCGGATCGGCCAACGTCGTGAAGGCCACGTACTTGGCCTTGGAGGTCGGCGCAAACCGCTTGAGCACCTCGCCCAGCGGCATGCCGGTCCACGGAATCACCATCGACCAGCCTTCCACGCAGCGCAGCCGGTAGATGCGCTCCTCCGACGCAGTGCCCTTGAGCAGCTCATCCAGCGACAGGCTGCCGGGCTTTTCGCATTCGCCGCTGACCTTCACCGACCACGGTGACAGCTTGAGCGTCTTGGCCGCCTTCGATGGGTCGGTCTTGTCGGTGCCGAACTCGTAGAAATTGTTGTAGCTGGTGACGTCCTCCAGCTTGGTCAGTTCTTCAGCGGTGCGGAAGCCGCTGCGCGCCTGCGCCGGGCTCACCACGGTCTTGGGCGGCGGTGGCGGATCGGCGTCGGCGCAGCCGGCCACGCCCAATGCCGGGGTCAACGCCATCAGTTGCAGCAGCCGACGCCGCTCGCGGTAGACGGACTCATCGGTGATCTGGCTGGCGGGCAGTTGGAAGGCATCGCGAAACGACATGGCAGGCTCCGGCAGTGGCTGCAACGTGAGAGTAACCAACCGGGACAAAAGTTCGCTCCGGCGCACCATCACGTTACGTCATGCCTGGTCAAAAGGATGCAGCTGCAACTTGTTTAGCCGCTGCCAAGCCTGAAGCACTGCGGCATACTAGAAGGCTAGCTCGACAAGGTGTGCCATGACTCGCGCGTTCAATTTCAGTGCCGGCCCTGCGACATTGCCGGAATCGGTCCTGCGCCAGGCGCAGGCGGAGATGATGGAGTGGAATGGCGTGGGCGCCTCGATCGTGGAAATCAGCCACCGCAGCGCCGATTTCATTGCCGTTGCAGCTGCAGCCGAGGCTGACTTGCGCAGCTTGTTGTCGATTCCCGATGACTATGCGGTGCTGTTCACCGCCGGGGGCGCCACCACCATCCAGGCACTGTTGCCGCTGAACTTCGCCGCGCCCGGCCAGGCCGCCGACTACGTCATCAGCGGGCACTGGGGCAAGACCGCAATCAAGCAGGCCGCGCCGTACGTGGATGCGCGCATCGCCGCCGATGCGCAGGCCGAAGGCTTTATCGACATTCCGCCGGTGGCCAGCTGGACCCTGTCGCCGCAGTCGGCCTATGTGCACATCACCGCCAACGAGACCATCCACGGCGTCGAATTCCGCGACGTTCCGGCCGTGGGAACGCTGCCGCTGTTCGCCGATTTCAGTTCCTCCATCGCCTCCGAGCCACTGGAGATCTCGCGCTACGGGCTGATCTATGCCGGCGCGCAGAAGAATCTGGGGCCGGTGGGGATCTCGGTGGTGATCGTGCGGCGCGACCTGCTGGAACGCGCCGGCCAGCCGCGCGCGGATATCTTCAACTATGCCTCGCACCTGGCACGCGATTCGATGCTCAACACGCCGCCAACCTGGAACTGGTATGTGCTCGGGCTGACCGTGAAGTGGATGCTGGAGCAGGGCGGGGTGGACGAATTCGCGCGGCGCAATGCGGAAAAAGCCGCGTTGGTCTATGGCGCCATCGATCGTTCCGGCGGCTTCTATCGCAACCTGGTCAAGCCGGCGGTGCGCTCGCGCATGAACATCCCGTTCTTTCTGCCCGATGAGCAACTCGATGCGTTGTTCGTCAGCGAATCCAAGGCCGCCGGCCTGCTCGCATTGAAGGGCCACAAGGCGGTGGGCGGTATTCGCGCCTCGCTCTACAACGCCATGCCAGTGGCCGGCGCGCAGGCGCTGGTGACCTTCATGCACGACTTCCGGCAGCGTCACGGCTGAGCCCATTTCCAACTGCGGCGCAGGCCGCGCAGGCGCACGCGCCGTCTTTTCGAGGAACGCCCAGCAATGGCACCCAAATCCAGCAAATCCAGGCCCGCCACCGGCGGCAAGCGTCAGTCGGCAGATGCCGCCGGGCAGGCCACAGCGCGCGCGCCGGTGGCCAAGCCGGCCAAGCCGGCCGGCAAGCCCGTCACCGCGGCACCGGTGCTCGCCGATGTGCGCGCCAAGATCGACGAGATCGACCGCACCATCCAGGCGCTGATCGCCGAGCGCGCCAACTTTGCCCATCAGGTCGGCAAGGCCAAGGGCAAGCTGGCCGCTGCCGTGGACTACTACCGCCCCGAGCGCGAAGCGCAGGTGCTGCGCATGGTGGTGGACCGCAACGAAGGCCCGCTCAGCGATGAAGTGCTGGTGCACGTGTACCGCGAAATCATGTCCGCGTGCCTGGCCCAGCAGGAGCCGTTGAAGATCGGCTACCTGGGGCCGGAAGGCACCTTCAGCCAGCAGGCGGTGCTCAAGCACTTCGGGCGCTCGGCGGTGGGCTTGCCGATGGCGACCATCGAAGAAGTGTTCCAGGAAGTGGAAGCCGGCAACGCCGATTTCGGCGTGGTGCCGGTGGAAAATTCCGGCCAGGGCACCATCCAGGTCACCCTGGACATGTTCCTGACCTCCAACCTCAAGATCTGCGGCGAAGTCGAGTTGCGCGTGCATCAGTACCTGCTCTCGCGCAACGGCCGGCTGGACGATATCGAACGCATCTACGCGCATTCGCAATCCTTCGCACAGACCGCCGGCTGGCTGCGTTCGCACCTGCCCAAGGTGGAAAAGATCGCGGTCTCCAGCAATGCCGAAGGTGCGCGCCGCGCGCGTAACGCCGAAGACGCGGCGGCGATCGGCGGCGAGAGCGCCGCGCATGTGTATGGCCTGAAGAAGGTCATCATGAAGTCGATCGAAGACGACGACGACAACACCACGCGCTTCCTGGTGATCGGCCGGCAGATCTTTCCTTCGTCCGGGCACGACCGCACCTCGGTGCTGGTGTTCATCCACGACAAGCCAGGCGCCTTGTTCGACGTGCTCAGCCCGTTCGCGCGGCATGGCATCAGCATGAACCGCATCGAATCGCGGCCTTCGCATCAGGCCAAGTGGGAATACGGCTTCTTCATCGATCTGGTCGGCCATGTGGACGACGAGGCGATGATGCAGGCGCTGGCCGAGCTGGAAGCGCATTCGGCACAGATCAAGGTGCTGGGTTCGTATCCGGTGGCCATCCCCTGAGCCTGCATGCCCGGTTCCGGGCAGTCACCGGCGCGCTGGCGCTTCGGCGATGACGGCGCCGCCATTTCTTATCAAGCGCATCGCCCTATACGGCGATGCCGCAGCATTCGGATCATTTGCATGAGCAGCAGCACCCAACACTGGATCGCGCAGCAAGGCAGTGCCTTGCGCGGCACCCTGGCCATTCCCGGCGACAAGTCGGTCTCGCATCGGGCGGTGATGTTCGCCGCACTCGCCGATGGCGTGTCGCAGATCGACGGCTTTCTGGAAGGCGAAGATACGCGTTCAACGGCAGCCATTTTCGCCAAGCTGGGTGTGCGTATCCAAACGCCATCGGCCTCGCGGCGCATCGTGCATGGCGTGGGTGTGGATGGCTTGCAGCCGCCGTTCGAGGCGCTGGACTGCGGCAATGCCGGCACCGGCATGCGGCTGCTGGCCGGCCTGCTGGCGGCGCAACGCTTCGACAGCGTGCTGGTGGGCGACGAGTCCCTGTCCAAGCGGCCGATGCGGCGAGTGACCGGCCCGCTGGCGCAAATGGGCGCGAAGATCCAGACCCGGGACGATGGCACGCCACCGTTGCAGGTGCAGGGCGGGCAGGCATTGCACGGCATCGACTTCGTCTCGCCGGTGGCCAGTGCCCAGGTCAAATCGGCGGTGCTGCTGGCCGGGTTGTACGCGCAGGGCGAGACCTCGGTGAGCGAGCCGCATCCCACGCGCGATTACACCGAACGCATGCTGTCGGCGTTCGGCGTGGAGATCGACTTTTCGCCCGGCAAGGCGCGCCTGCGCGGTGGCCAGCGCCTGCGTGCCACCGACATCGCGGTGCCGGCCGATTTTTCGTCGGCGGCGTTCTTCATTGTCGCCGCCAGCATCGTTCCAGGCTCGGAGGTGGTGTTGCGTGCGGTGGGCCTGAATCCACGCCGCACCGGGCTGCTGGCAGCGCTGCGCCTGATGGGCGCGGATATCAGCGAGCAACACCATGCCGAACATGGCGGCGAGCCGGTCGCCGACCTGCGCGTACGTTATGCCCCGCTGCATGGCGCGCAGATTCCCGAAGCGCTGGTGCCGGACATGATCGACGAGTTTCCCGCGCTCTTCGTGGCAGCGGCCGCAGCCTCCGGTCAGACCGTGGTCAGCGGCGCGGCCGAACTGCGGGTCAAGGAATCGGACCGTCTGGCCGCGATGGCGACCGGACTGCGCAAGCTGGGCATTCAAGTGGACGAAACGCCCGATGGCGCCACCATTCATGGCGGGGCCATCGGCAGCGGCGTGATCGACAGTCATGGCGACCATCGCATTGCAATGGCCTTTGCGATTGCCGGGCAGCTGTCTACCGGCAAGGTGCAGATCAACGATGTGGCGAACGTGGCCACCTCGTTCCCGGATTTCGACACCCTGGCGCAGGGCACCGGTTTCGGACTCAGCGCTGCGCGCTGAATTCCACCGGCACCTGCACGGTGCTGACCACCGCATGCCCGTCGCGCGTGGCGGGCTCGAAACGCCATTGCTGCAGGCTGCGCACCACCGCCGCATCCAGACGAGGGTCGTTGCTGCCCGCGCGCTCGACGATGGTCACCTCATTCACGCGTCCTTGCACATCCAGCTGCAGCCGCGCAGTCCGGCTGCCTTGCAGACCCGCACGCGCCAGCTCGGCCGGGTAGGTTGGCAATGCATTGCCGGGTAGCGGAATTGCCTCCCCGCTGCTGACCGGCGCGCGCGCCGGCTGGTGCGGCACCATGGTCATCGCGTGGGGTCCATCGGCGCTAGGCAGGATCTGACGGCTGGCCGCCGGCGCAGGGGCGGTATCGGTGGCGAACGATTCGTCGGCATGTCGTGCCCACCACCAGCTGGGAATCACCACCAGCAACGCGACCAGGGTCGCCCACAGCCACGGTGAGGCCCCGTCACTGGGCGTCTCCTGCCTGCGCGCGGTGGCGGCCCTTGGCAAAGCGGGGCGATGCGATGAGGGATTCGAGGTGAAGGACATGGCCGGCCTCCTGGCACATCGGTGGGATGACCGGGCCAGTCTGTTCGGCGTTGCCTGAGGGGCAGCTAAGGCGAGGGCCGTGTCGATGCACGCAAGCGGGGTCGGGATTCAGCTTAGTGACGCTAACGGGACACCCGGCGCAGCGTGCGGTAACCGTTTCAGTTCACGTTTTAACAGTCTTTTACCGAGCATCGGTTGCCGACGCTTGCCGGCTTCGAACTCGCACTACGCGCGCTGTTAGCCCAGCTTACTGCGCCGGCTTGAACTGGAACGGGACATCCAGGCTACCGGCCACCGGCTGGCCGCTGTTCTGCGCCGGATGGAAACGCCAGTGCCGCACCGCCTCCATCGCCGCGCGGTCCAGGTCGCGCGAGCCGCTGCGCTGCACCAGGGTGACCCCGCCCGGATTACCGGCTGCGTCCACATCCACGCGCACGACCACCTCGCCGGCATCGCCGCGCCGCAATGCTGCCGACGGATAGCGCGGTGGCGGCATCTGGCCCTGCATCGGAACCGGACGGTGGCCGCCGGCCACCGGCGCGGCGGTCGGCGTGCCTGGCGCACCAGCAACCGCGTCTTCGGGCAGCGGGGCCGGTGCTGGCGGAGGGGGGGGCGCGGTTTCCACCAGGGCGGGGGTGTCTTCCGGCGGTTTGGCCTGCGGCATATCGCTGGCGCCATCCTGCGCGGGCAACGGCGCCGGCAGCGGTTGGATGGCTTGCGCGTCCGTCGGCGCGCTGGCGCTCGGCGGCGCCGGCGCCGCCTTGTAGAAGTCGTCCTTGCGGCCGGTGGCCCAGACCAACAGGAACAGCAGCAGGCCGGCGCCGAAGGCAATGCCGGCAATTTTCAGGGTATGGCGGGGCAGACGCAGGACGATCTGGCGATCGGACGCAGGGCGGGGCGCGGGCATAGGACTCACCTGAAGGATCGCCGCAATTCTGGCATAGCCCCGGTGAATCGATCGCAGCAGGTGGCGGAACAGGCGATAATCCCAGGCTCCCACCGACACACAGACTTCCGATGCTAGATCCGGCCCTGCTTCGCCAACATCCCGCCGACCTTGCCGAGCGCCTGCGCAGCACGCGCGGCTTCTCCCTGGATACCGCGGAACTGGAGTCGCTGGAGAGCGAGCGCAAGCGCATCCAGGTGCGCACGCAGGAATTGCAGAGTCAGCGCAATTCCAAGTCCAAAGCGATCGGGCAGGCCAAGGCCAAGGGCGAGGATGTCACTGCGCTGATGGCCGAGGTGGCCGGTTTCGGCGATGAGCTCAAGGCCTCCGAAGACGCGTTGGAGATGATTCGCGCCAAGCTGGAAACCATCGCGCTGGGCCTGCCCAACCTGCCGGCCGACGATGTCCCGCACGGCAAGGACGAGGCCGACAACGTGGAGCAGTCGCGCTGGGGCACCCCGCGCACCTTCGACTTTGCGGTCAAGGACCACGTGGAACTCGGCGCGCCGCACGGCTGGCTGGATGGCGAAACCGCCGCCAAGCTCTCGGGCGCACGTTTCACCGTGTTGCGCGGGCCGATCGCGCGCCTGCACCGCGCGCTGGCGCAATTCATGCTCGACCTGCACGTCGGCGCGCACGGCTATGAAGAAACCAATGTGCCGCTGCTGGTCAACGCCGATTCGATGCGCGGCACCGGGCAGTTGCCCAAGTTCGAAGAGGATCTGTTCCAGACCGAAGTGGGCGACTCGCGGCGTTATCTGATCCCCACCTCCGAAGTGCCGCTGACCAATATCGTGCGCGAGGAGATCATCGATGCCGAGCGCCTGCCGCTGCGCATGACGGCGCATTCGCTATGCTTTCGCGCCGAAGCCGGCAGCGGTGGCCGCGATACCCGCGGCATGATTCGCCAGCACCAGTTCGAGAAGGTCGAGCTGGTCACCGCCTGCGCGCCGGAACACAGCGATGCCGAACACCAGCGCATGACCCGCTGCGCCGAGGTGGTGCTGGAACAGCTCGGCCTGCCGTATCGCAAGGTGCTGCTGTGCACCGGCGACATGGGCTTTTCCGCGGTCAAGACCTACGACCTGGAAGTCTGGCTGCCGTCGCAGAACACCTATCGCGAAATTTCCTCGTGCTCCAACTGCGGCGATTTCCAGGCGCGGCGCATGCAGGCGCGCTGGCGCAACCCGGCCAGCGGCAAGCCGGAACTGCTGCATACCCTCAACGGCTCGGGCACGGCGGTGGGCCGCGCCATGATCGCGGTGATGGAGAACTACCAGAACGCCGATGGCTCGATCGACGTGCCGCAGGTGCTGCGTCCGTACATGGGTGGGCTGGAAAAGATCGGTTGATGCCACTTGGGCAGCCCAGGGGCGCGCATCCGCACATGAATCACGCGATTCGCGCAGTGCGCGAAGTGCTGTGACGATGGCTTTGAAACTGCGCGCTCAAGCCAGCACTTCTTCCGGCTGCCGCAGCGCTGCCAGTGCCTGCGCAAGCGCGTCGCTGCGATGCTGCGGCGAGTAGGCAACGCCTTCCGCACGCACGAAGCTCACCTCGGCGATGCCCAGAAAGCCGAATACCTGTCGCAGGTACGGTTCCTGGAAATCGTTGCTCGTCTCGGGATAGATGCCACCACGCGCGCTGGCGATGATGACGCGCTTGCCGCCGGCCAAGCCTTCCGCTCCCGTGGCGGTGTAGCGAAACGTGCGCCCGGCCACCGCGATCCGGTCGATCCACGCCTTCAGCGTGGAGGGAATGCTGAAGTTGTACATCGGCGCCCCGATCACGATGACGTCGGCCTCCAGAAATTGCTGCATCACCTGCTCGGCGGCGGCAGCCTCGGCCGCATCGGCCTGCACCAGCGACTGGCCGGTGAGATGGGGGATCGGGTCCCGGTCCAGATCGCGGTAGCTCACCTGTAGGTTCGGATGAAGCAGGCGCTGCTGCGCCACCACGGCAGCACTGAGTTCGCGACTGATGGAGTTGGCACCCAGGGCGCTGGAATCGAGATGGAGCAGCTTCATGGCGAGGACCTGATGACATGCGGCAGTGCCGCGGAGGGGGGCAGCCTAGGTCGTTGCTCTGTTGGGATAAAGGTGGTTAAATATAACTTATCGTTCTATCCATGGATGTCTGCGCCATGCACGACCTGAATGACTTGTATTACTTCGCGATGGTGGTGGACCACGGCGGCTTCGCCGCCGCCGAGCGCGCGCTCGGCATCCCCAAATCGCGCCTGAGTCGGCGCATCAGCCAGCTCGAAACCGACCTGGGCGTACGCCTGCTGCAGCGCTCCACGCGCCGCTTCGCGGTGACCGACGTGGGCACCAGCGTGCACCGCCATGCCCAGACCATGCTGGCCGAGGCCCAGGCCGCGCGCGAGGTGGTGGATCGTCTCAGCGCCGAGCCGCGCGGTCTTGTCCGGGTGAGCGTTCCTGTCTCGCTCGCGCAGATCCAGTTGCCCAAGCTGCTGCCGGAATTCCTGGCCAAGTACCCCAAGGTGCGGCTGCAGCTCAATATCAGCAACCGCCGTGTGGATGTCATCAACGAAGGCTACGACATCGCCCTGCGCGTGCGTTCGCGCCTGGATGACGACGGCAGCCTGGTGATGCGCAGCTTCGGCCAGGTACAGGAATTGTTGGTGGCCAGTCCCAAGTACCTGGATCGCGCCGGGCGCCCCAAGGACCCCAGCGAACTGGCCAACCACACCACCATGAGCACCAGTGAGGACGAAGCGCACCAACGCTGGGAACTACACGGCCCCAACGGCGAAATGCGCCGCGTGGACCTGCAGCCGCGGCTGGCCGGATTCGACTTCCCGCTGCTGCAATCGATGGCGCGCGATGGCTTCGGCATCACCATGCTGCCGGAAACCGTCTGCGCCGAAGCAGTGCGCAGTGGCGAACTGGAAGTGGTGCTGCCGCACTGGTCGCTGCCGCAGGGCATCTGCCACGCCGTGTTCGCCTCGCGTCGCGGCCTGCTGCCGGCCGTGCGAGTGTTCATCGACTTCCTGGCCGAACACCTGCCGCAGGAGATCGAACGCTCGCGCCTGGATTGCGGCGGCAACTGCGCCGAACTGGCGGAAAAGCTCAAGCGTGCCGCCGGCACTGCGCCGCGCTTGGCAGTGGCCGTGGCCGAGGCTGGCTGAGCAGTGGTGGCCGCAGTCGGCTGAGCACGGTGTTTGGCCGCCGCGGCTGGCGGACCGGTTAGTCGGCAGTCCGCGAGCTGCTCGTCAGTCAGTTCGCTTCAGGCTTCGGCAGGCTGCACGGGTGCGTAGATGCAGCCCGCCAACCACAACGTATAGCGGCCGGCTACTAACAGCGCCGCGTCGCACGGCGACTGCGCCAGCCCCAGAAGCGAGTGGCGTCACCAAGCAGAACGCGCCCGGGCATGCGAGAATGCGCGCCCGGGAGCAATCCTGGGAGTGGTGGATCCGCACAAGATGCCCGTGCGGCTACCGTCAGGCGTCACCCGCGCAACGCGGGCCGCCAGCGTGACAGCCGATGCCTTCGGCGGTTACGCACAGCAGCATCGGAGAGATGGCCGAGCGGTTTAAGGCACCGGTCTTGAAAACCGGCGAAGGGTCAAACCTTCCGTGGGTTCGAATCCCACTCTCTCCGCCAACTGGAGTGCAAGGCATCGAGACCACCCTTGTCCTCAGGTCTCGTCCATCTGTTGCATCTGATGCCTCTCACTTACGCGCCTGCATGATCGCCTGCAGGCAGCGCTTCCATGGGTCACATCACCACTGCATTGACCTTGAACACTTCCACCGCGCGGTTGAGTTGCACGGAGTGTTCTTCCAGCGCATGTGCGGCGGTACTCGCGGCTTCTACCAGGCGTACATTCTGCTGGGTGGTTTCATCCATCTGGGCGATGGTGTGATTGACCTGTTCGATGCCGCCGGCCTGTTCCTGCGAGGCGGCGGAGATGTTGGCCATGATGTCGGTGACGTGCTGGACGCTGGTGACGACTTCGCCCATGGTGGTGCCGGCGGTGTGCACCAGTGCCGAGCCGTCGGTGACGCGTTGTACCGAGTCGTCGATCAGTCGCTTGATTTCCTTGGCGGCATCGGAGGAGCGGTGCGAGAGGGTGCGTACTTCCGATGCAACCACGGCGAATCCGCGGCCTTGTTCGCCTGCGCGTGCGGCTTCGACGGCGGCATTCAGGGCGAGGATGTTGGTCTGGAAGGCAATGCCGTCGATGACGGAGATGATGTCGGCGATGCGCTTTGAGGCGTCTTCGATGCCGGACATGGTGTCGATGACCTGGTCGACCACATCGCGCCCTTGCGAGGCAATGGCGGCAGCACCAAGCGCGAGCTGATTGGCGCGGCTGGCGTGCTCGGCATTCTGCTTGACGGTGGAGGTCAGCTCTTCCATCGAGGCCGCCGTTTCTTCGAGGCTGGCGGCCTGTTGTTCGCTACGGCGCGCCAGTTCCTGATTGCCACTGGCGATGTCTTCGGCGGCAAAACCAATACTGTTGGAGGTGGTCTGGATCTGGGTGACGATGTCGGTGAGCCGGTGCACGGTGCTGTTGGCATCGTCGCGCATGGCGGCGAACACGCCGTGGAAATTGCCGGACATGCGCACGGTGAGGTCGCCGTCGGCGATGGCGCGCAGCAGCTCGGAGAACCGGGCCAGGTTGGTGTCGGCGGTGGCCATCATGGTGTTGAGGTTCTCCACCATCAGGCGGAAGTCGTGCTCGAAGTGGTCTGGGTGGCCACGCAATGCGAAGTTGCCGGCGCAGGCTGCCTGGGTGAGAGCATGGATCTGCGCATTGATGGCGCGCAGGTTCTGTTTTACCTGCTGCATGGTGGTGGTGATGACGGCCTTTTCGCCGGGGTACTGCTCGATCTCCGGTGTCAGGTCGCCCACCGCGTAGCGACCCATCACCTCGGTCATGCGCAGCTGGGTCTGCACATGCGCGTCCACCAGTGCGTTGGTGTCCTGCACCATGTGGCCGTATTCGCCGGGAAAGCGCTGCGCGTCGGTACGGTAGCTGGTCTGGCCGGCGTCATGGCGGGCAGCCATGTCGCGTTGCGCCGAGATCACTTCGTGCAGGCGCAGTTGCATCTGCTGCATCGCGCGCAGCAGTTGGCCGGACTCGTCATTGCCGGCCTGGGCGTCTTTACTGCGCAAATCGCCTTGGCTGATGCGTTGTGCCAGCTGCAGCGACTGGCGCAGCGGCAGCACCACGCTGCGGGTCAGCAGGAGGGCAATGGTGGCGCCGAGCAGCAGGGCGACGACGGTGGAGAGCACCATCAGCATCGCAAAACCGCGTGCGGTGGCAACGGCATCCTTGGCCGCCGCACGGTTCTTGGCCTCCTGCAGGTCGATGAAGGCATTGATGCTGGCCAGCCAGTCGATGAAGGCCGGGCGTGCCTGTTGCAGCAGTTGCTGCTCGGCGTGCGGTTTGTCGGCGGCTTCGCGAAACCCACGCACCTGGGCGATCAACGGCATGGTGCGTTGTTCGACGGTCTTGATCCGCTGGAGGATGGCTTTTTCGTTGGTGTCGGTGGAGGCGGCCAGCATGTCGTCCAGCGGCTGCGCCGAGCGTGCGTAGTCGGCGGCAAGCTTGTCGATCAACTGCTCGGCGGCGTGGCGCTCTGCCGGGTCGTCCAGCAGGACCACGTCGCGTAAGGCGATCGCGCGATCGTGCACGCTGCCGCGGAAGTTGATTGCATAGCGTTGTTTGACGCTATTGACTTCGTTGATGGCGGTGAGCTGCCGGTCGATGCTTCGCACGCGCTGGATGCCGACCACGGTGAGGATCACCATCAGCACGATGATGGTGAGAAAGCCAAGGGCCAGGCGTTGGCCGATGCGTAGATTCGAAAGGAAGTGCATAGGGAGTGATCCACGATCCGGCTGACGGGAGAGCAGGGCGCCCCGGCGGCGGCAAGGGCGTGACGCACACGAGATGATGCTGCCATTGACACGCGGGGCGCGTGCAAGGGACTGATGGCAACTTGTTGGTTAGCGGCCTCGGCAGCCGATTCTTGACTCGCTGGGAGGGGTCCATTTGGGGCGGGAAGGGGCTGTCCTCGCTGATTCGTGCCGTACAACACAGTTGTAGCCTGCCAACCGGTGTCGTAGGCGACGCGCGGTGTTGAGGAGCGCGATTCAGCGACTGCGCAATGTGCTGCTGGACGCGACCCGCAGCACGCCAGATGATGGGCGCCTGCGGGCACCCGCCGCCGTAATGCGGGGGCCCCTGTCTTTCAGTTCTTTCCATGGTTTGAAACGATGCATCTGTGTATGACTGGTAGGGTTCTCACTGCCTATGCGGCGATCTCGCGCGGCAAGGCGCGCACGTACCTGCGAATCTGGGGGAGGCCGCTTTCGTGAGCGCCTCCTTCCCGCACGGCGACAGTGCCATGGCCCATGCGATACGCACGTACGATTGGAACTCCACACCGCTGGGGCCGAGTGCGCAATGGCCTCCCGCCATGCGTAATGCGCTCGACCTGATGCTTTCCTCGCCGGAAAGCATGTATGTGGTGTGGGGCGATGCACTGATCTTCTTCTATAACGATGCGTACGCCCCGATCCTGGGGCCACGCCGGGCACAGGCGCTGGGCGCCCCGCTGAAGGCGTTGTGGGCCGATGCCTGGGACGCGGTGCGCGAGCCGATCGAGGCGGCGTTCGCCGGGCGGGCCTCGCGTTTCGAGGAAATGCCGATCGGCATGAACCGCTATGGCACGCCCGAGCAGACTTGGTGGACGTTTTCGTTTTCTCCGATCTATCTTGACGATGGCAAGGTGGGCGGCGCCTTCTGCGTCACCAACGAGGTCACCGCGCGCATGGTGGCGCAGGCACGGCTGGCGGACGAGCACGAACGCCTGATCCGGCTGTTCGAGCAGGCGCCGATGTTCATGGCATTCCTGAGCGGGCCGCAGCATCGTGTGGAATTCGCCAACCCCTGTTATTCGCGCCTGATCGGCCACCGCAGTGTGATTGGGCGGCCATTGGCCGAGGCGTTGCCGGATGCGGTGGAGCAGGGGCATCTGCGGCACCTGGACGAGGTGTATCGCTCCGGGCAGGCGTACGCGGCCAATGCGGTGGAGTACCACGTGCAGGTCACGCCCGGCGGGCCGACGCAGCGGCGGTTGCTGGACCTGTTCTATCAGCCGATCGCCGGTGCCGACGGCGCTGTGTCCGGTATCTTCGTGCAGGGGTTGGACATCACCGAGCGCATCAATCTTGAACGCGCCGTGCGCGTGGCGGAGATACGCAACCGGCAGATCCTGGATAGCGTGATGGACTACGCCATCGTCGCCACCGATCTGGACGGGCGCGTCACCCTGTGGAACGAGGGGGCGCAGCGGACGCTGGGCTGGAGCGAGGCCGAAATGCTGGGACAGACGCTGGAACGTGCGTTCACGCCTGAAGACGTCGCGCGTGGCCAGCTGTTGATCGAGGCGGCTGCGGCGCTGGAGAGTGGCAGTGGCATGGACGAGCGCTGGCACGTGCGCAAGTCTGGCGAGCGCTTCTGGGCCAATGGGTCGCTGATGGTGCTGCGCGAGGAGACCGGCATGGCGATCGGGTTCGTCAAGGTGTTGCGTGACCGCACGGCCGAGCGGTTGGCCAGCGAGGCGCTGGTGAAGAGCGAGCGCCGGCTGGATGCCCTGGTGCGTGCGTCCTCGCAATCGATCTTCTCAGCCACTGCCGACTGGGGTGCATTGCGTCTGCACGTGGGCGAAGGCCTGCTGGAAGGCGGCGATCTGCCGGGAAAGGTGGGCTGGCAGCAGGAATGGATCCATGCGGGCGACCGCGCGCAGCTGGCCAATGCCATTACCGCAGCGATCGATGGCAAGACCAGCCTGGAGTTGGAGGTGCGCGTGAGGCATAGCGACCAGCGCCTGCGCTGGATGCTGCTGCGCGCGGTGCCGCTGCTGGATGCGCACGGCGCCATCGAGCAATGGTTCGGTACTGCATCGGACGTCACCGACAGACGCAAGGCCGAAGAACAATTGCAGCTGTTTACCAACACCCTGGAAGAGCGCGTGCGCGAGCGCAGCGCCGCGTTGCTGTTGGCCGAGGAGAAGCTGCGCCAGAGCCAGAAGATGGAAGCAGTAGGGCAACTGACCGGCGGGCTGGCGCACGACTTCAACAATCTGCTGACCTCCATCACGATGGGCCTGGAATTGCTGCAAGCACGCGTTGCGCAGGGCCGTTACGAGCGCCTGGAGCGCTATGTGGAGATGGCACAGGCCAGCGCAGGGCGTGCGGCGGCATTGACCCAGCGGCTGTTGGCGTTCTCGCGCAGGCAGACACTGGCACCCAGTGCAGTGGCGGTGGATGCGCTGGTGGAGGGGATGCGCGAGATCATTGCGCGCACGCTGGGGCCTTCGATCAGCCTGCAGGTGGCGCCGTCGCCGCCGTCGTGGAAGGTGCTGGTGGACGCGCCGCAGCTGGAGAACGTGCTGCTCAACCTATGCCTCAACGCACGCGATGCGATGCCCGACGGCGGCACCTTGACCGTCAGCCTGCACAACCTGTCGCTGGATCCAGACGCGGCCGCGCCGCTGGATCTGCCGGCGGGCGATTATGTGTGCCTGTGCGTGCAGGACACCGGGACCGGAATGACGGCCGAGGTCATGGCCAAGGTGTTCGAACCCTTTTTCACCACCAAGCCCATCGGTCAGGGTACCGGCCTGGGCTTGTCGATGATCTATGGCTTTACCCGGCAATCCGGCGGGCATGTGCGGATCGACTCGGTCGTGGGCGTGGGCACCACCATGTCGGTGTATCTGCCGCGTGTGATCGGTGCGCGGTCGCAGGAAGTGGCGGTACCTGCGCTCGTGCAGCCGCCGTCGCGGTCGCCGGTGCACGCTTGCACGGTGCTGCTGGTGGAGAACGAGATCGCCATCCGCACGCTCATCCGTGAGGTACTGGGCGATGCCGGCTACCGGGTGATCGAGACGGCCGAAGGCAGCGCGGCGATGGAGCGGTTGCGCTCGCAGGAAGCAATTGACCTGTTGGTCACCGATGTCGGGCTGACCGGAGGCTTGAACGGACGCCAGATCGCCGATGCGGGCCGACAGTCGCGGCCCACGCTTCCGGTGCTGTTCGTGACCGGTTACGCGGCCAGTGCGGCAGTAGGCGCGGGGCAACTGGACGCCGGCATGGAGGTATTGACCAAGCCGTTCCAGGCCGCCGAGCTGAAGCGGCGCGTGGCGCGGCTGCTGGAGCGTCGCTCCACGTGACGCCGCACCGTGCGGGTGATGCCGACAAGCCAAGGCTCCGGGCGCAGTAGCGTGCCCGTTCGCCGCGGTCAGCGCCTGGCAGGCGGCGATTGCCGTGCACGTGCCATCGATTCGGCCACGGCGATCTTTTCTGCCACGGCTTGCTGCATCGCCGAGCCGGCGTCCAGCAAACCATGCAGGTGGCGCCAGTGCGCCGTGGCGGCCGCGTAGTCGTGCTGCTGGAAATCGCTGATGCCCAGCAGCCACAAGCCGCGCTGGTTGTCCGGTTCCTGCGCGACTACGTGTTGCAGGCGCGCGCGCGCGTCGGTGTCGATGGCGAAGTCGCTGCGGGTGGCCATGTCGGCCGCGATCCAGCCTACGATGGCAGCGCTGGTGTCGGGCGCAATCTTGAGCGCCTGCGCATAGGCATCGCGCGCCTGCGCGGGCTGGCCGTCGCGCTCGTGCGTCTTGGCCTGCTGCATCCATTCTTCCAGTGCCTGCCATTGCGCCTGTTCTGCCGCGCTCGTGTCTGGTGCGGCTGCCGGTGCGCCGTCGGCGTCAGCGGGTGCGGCGCTGCGGGCCGCCGGCGCTGCGGCGATGGGTTGGGTGATCGCCTGCGGCGCGCCGACCAGCCAATACAACCCGGCGGTGGCCAGCGGCAGGCCCAGCGCCAGCACCAACGGCAGCGCGGTGCGCGAGGTGCCGCTGCTGCCGGCGCGATGGCGCAGCAGTGGCAGCAGCAATAGCAGCACCGCCACGACCACCAGCGCGGCACTGGCGAGCAAGAATCCGGTCATCACCATTCGTCCTCCGCCTGTGGTGCCGCCGGGGTGCCCAGGCGTGCGCGCCGGCGCACGGTGTGGATCACCATGCCCGCGCCGGCGCCCAGCAGCAGCAGCGGCCCGAACCACAGCAGCCAGGTACCACGCTTGACCGGCGGGTCGTACAGCACGAAATCCGAGTAGCGTTCGACCATGTACTGCTTGATCTGCGCATCGCTCCTGCCGGCCTGCAGTTGCGCGAACACCTGATGGCGCAGGTCACGGGCGAGACTGGCGTTGGAATCGGCGAGGTTCTCGTTCTGGCATACCAGGCAACGCAGTTGCGCGGTCAGGCGCTGGAAGCGTGCTTCCTCGGCGGGGTTCTTGAACGGCAGCGGGTCCACGGCCTGCGCCGATAGCGAGGGGGCCAGCAGCATGCCCAGCAGCAGGATCAACAGCAGGCGCAATTGCCGGCCTTGCCGCTGCCAGTAGCAGCGCACAGCGCGATGTTGCGCGCTCACGGGGCGGCCTTGCGCAGCGCGGCGATGGCCGGCAGCAGTTCGCTATCGATGATCTCGGGGGTGAGCACGCCGATGTGCTTGTAGCGAATCCTGCCCTGCGCATCGATCAGGAAGCTTTCCGGTGCGCCATAGACGCCGAAGTCGATCGCGGTCTGCCCTTGCTCGTCGGCGATCACCAGCGCATAGGGGTTGCCGTATTGCGCCAGCCAGGCGGTGGCATCGGCCGGCGCGTCCTTGTAGTTGTAGCCGATCAGCGGCACTCCGAGACGGCCAGCCTGCGCCATCAGCACCGGGTGCTCGTGCACGCATTCGGCGCACCAGCTGCCGAACACGTTGAGGACGTAGGGTTTACCCAACAGCTGCTCGCGGGTGACACGGCGCTCGGGATGGTCCAGCAGCGGCAACGAAAATGCCGGCGCCGGCTTGCCGATCAACGGAGAGGGAACCTCGCGCGGATTGTGCTGGGTGGTCCAGTAGATGCCGAAGCCGAACAGGCCGGCCACCAGCAGAAACGCCAGCAATGGCAGCATGCGATTCATGGGGAAGACTCCTGCGCGATGACCTGGCCACCTGGAATTGGCGCGGTAACGGGCGTGCCGGCGGGCGCCGGCGCGCGGAAGCGGCGGGCGCAGGCACTGACGAAACCGCCCAGCATCATTAACAGGCCGCCCGCCCAGATCCAGCGGATCAGCGGTTTGTAGTACAGCCGCAAGGTCCAGTCGTATTCGATGTGCTGATCGTCCAGCGGCTCGCCCAGCGCCACGTACAGGTCGCGGGTGAGGCCGGGGTCGATTGCCGACTCGGTCTGGATGCGGTCCCTGCTGTACAGGCGTTTTTGCGGATGCAACTGCGCCACCACCCGACCGTCGCGGCTGACCTGCACGCTGCCTTGTTCGGCTTTCCAGTTCGGCCCGTCCACCAGTTGCACGCCATCGAAGCGGAAGCGGTAGCCGGCGACGTCGGCGCTTTGGCCCGGCGCCAGCCGGACGTCGCGTTCGACCGACAGGCTTTCGGACACCAGCACGCCAGCGACGAACACCGCCACCCCTGCGTGTGCGATCAGCATGCCGGCCATTTCGGCCGGGAAACGCCGGCCGCGCGGCAGCTCGCGCCAGCGCTTGACCACGTACAACGCGGTGCCGGCGGCGACCCAGGCGGCCACACCGATGCCGGCGATCGCCTTGGCCTGGCCGTTGGCAACCAGGCTGCCAGCCAGCGCACAGGCGATCGCGGCGATGCCGGCACGCGTTCCCAGCGCCTTCAACGGTGCGGCCTCGGCCTTGCCCCAGCGCAGGTAGGGGCCGAACGGCAGCACCAGCACCACCGGCAGCATCAGCAGCGGGAACAGCAGGCCGAAGTAAGGCGTGCCAACCGAGACCTTGCCCATGCCGAACGCATCGGCGATCAGCGGAAACAGCGTGCCCAGCAACACCATCGCTGCGGCCACGGTCAGCAGCAGGTTGCCGATCAGGATGCCGGTCTCGCGCGAGGCGGCGGCGAAGGGTTTGCCACTGGCGATCTTGGGTGCGCGCAAGGCGTACAGCAGCAGCGAACCGCCGACCACCGCGATCAGGAAGATCAAAATGTACAACCCGCGCCGCGGGTCGGCGGCGAACGCATGCACCGACGTCAGCACGCCCGAGCGCACCAGGAAGGTGCCCAGCAGCGACAGCGAGAACGCCAGGATCGACAATAGGATGGTCCAGGCGCGCAGGCTGCCGCGTTTTTCGGTGACCGCCTGGGTGTGGATCAGCGCGGTGCCCACCAGCCACGGCATGAAGCTGGCGTTTTCCACCGGGTCCCAGAACCACCAGCCGCCCCAGCCCAGTTCCGCGTAGGCCCACCAGCTGCCGGCCACGATGCCGGCGGTGAGACAGGCCCAGGCCACGTTGGTCCACGGCCGTGCCCAGCGCACCCAGGCCTGTTCCAGTTCGCCACCGAGCAGCGCGGCGACCGCGAACGCGAAGGCCACCGAGAACCCCACATAACCGGTGTACAGCACCGGTGGGTGGAAGGTCATGCCCGGATCCTGCAGCACCGGATTGAGCTCGTTGCCGTCCAGCGGAATCGGCGACAGCCGTCCGAATGGATTGGAGGTGAGCAGGATGAAGGCCAGAAAGCCCACCGAGATCAGCCCCAGCACCGCCAGCACGCGCGCGGCGAAGTGCTGCGGCAGATGCCGGCTGAACGCGGCCAGCAGCACCGTCCAGGTGGCAAGGATGGCAATCCACAGCAGCAACGAGCCTTCATGTGCGCCCCACACTGCAGCAAAGCGGTAATACCAGGGCAGGGCGTGGTTGGCGTTGGCGGCGACATAGGCCACCGAAAAATCCAACGACAGTAGCGACCAGGCCAACAGCCCGAACGCCAGCCACACGAATACCGCCTGGCCGGCGGCGGCAGGCCGCGCGATGTCCATCCAGGCGGTATTGCCGCGCCAGGCCCCGACCAGTGGCAACACGCCCTGGCAAAGCGACAGCAGCAGTGCCAGGATCAATGCGATCTGGCCAAGTTCAGGCGTCATGGGCGAATGGCACGTAGGGCAGGGGCGTCATCGGGAAGGGAGTGCGGCGGCGCAGGTTAGCGCGGCACCGACAGCGGCGCAGCAGCGGCGGGAATCGGCTTGCCGACATGCCCCTCGGCCATCGCGTCCTTCAGCTCTTTCGGCATGTAGGTCTCATCGTGCTTGGCCAGCACTTCGGTGGCGACGAAGCGTTCGCCCTGCATGCGCCCGTTGGCGATCACCGATTGGTTGTCGCGAAACAGGTCCGGCAGGATGCCCGAGTAATCGACCTGGGTGGCGGCATGCTTGTCGATGACGGTGAAGCTGACTTTCAGCGAGTCGTTGGCGCGCTGGATCGAGCCGGCCTTGACCATGCCGCCGAGGCGAAACTGCTGGTAACCAGCGGCCTGACCAGCATGTACCTGGCTGGGCGTGAACAGGTAGCTCATGTTCCGCTGCAGCGCCAGCACGATCAGGGTCACCGCCAGTACGGCGGCAGCCAGCACACCGATCACCAGCCAGAGGCGTTGTTTGCGGGTGGCGTTCATGGCGTGTCCCGGTCCAATGCCGTCGGTGTGCGACGGCCACGCGGCTGTTGCCGCTGCAATTGCCCGCGCAGCTCGCGCGGCAGCCGCCGCCGGCGCAGCCATGGGGATGCCAGGTCGGCCCCCAAGACCAGCACGAACACGGCATAGGCCGTCCACACGTATTGCCCGTATCCCCCCATCGCCAGGAAGTTGCTCATGCGGTGCGCTCGGTCAACACGATGCGGCGTGCCCAGTCCTTGCCGCTTTCCAGCGCCAGCAACTCCACCCGTACGCGTCCGAACAGGCTGGCGATGTAGTACAGCTTGGTCGCCAGCGTCATGGTCAGCAGTGGCCACAACATGTCTGCGCTCATCTTGGAGGGACCGAGCAGGCGCACGGTGGAGCCTTGATGCAGGGTGTTCCACCACACCACCGAGTAATGCACGATGGGCAGGTTCACCAAGCCGACCAGCGCCAACAAGCCGGCGGCACGCATCGCCTGGCGGCGATCTTCCACCGCGTGATACAGGCCGAGCACGCCCAGGTACAGGAACAACAGCAGTAACTCCGAGGTCAGCCGCGCATCCCAGGTCCACCAGGTGCCCCACATCGGCTTGCCCCACAGCGACCCGGTGCACAGGGTGATGAACGTGAAGGCCGCGCCGATCGGTGCCGAGGCCATGGTCACCACCTCGGCCAGCTTGATCCGCCACACCAGCGCGATGAGCGCTGACACGCCCATCGCCGCGTAGATGAAAAGACTCATCCAGGCGCTGGGCACATGGATGAAGATGATGCGATAGGCATCGTGCTGCTGGTAGTCCGGCGGCGCCAGCACCAAGCCGCCGTAGGCGGCCACTGCGCCCAGCAGCAATGCCAGCGCCAGCGCCCAGGGGCGCACCTTGCCGGCGACGCGGTAGAACACCGGCGGTGAACTGAGCTTGTGCAGCCATAACGGGATCCACTTGGCCATACCGATGTCGTCCTCAGTTGGAACGTCTGGAGGGCGACAACGCATCGACCGCAGCGCCGGCATTGACCTGCAGCTGGCCGTCGCTGACCTTGCTGGTGCGCTGCAGGAGATCGCGCAGCGCGCCGGCATCCATCGACGGTGACAACGACAACAGCAGCGCGGCGGTGCCGCTGACATGCGCGGTGGCCATCGACGAGCCGGAGGTGAAGTCGTAGCGGCCGTTTGGCTGGGTGGTCAGAATGTCGTCGCCGGGCGCGCTCAGTACGCCGGGCATGACGGTGCCGGCGCCGCTGCTGCGGACCACCAGCACGCCCGGTACATCGTTGGGGAAGCCGTCCAGCTGCCCGTTCGGCGGCATCGCCGCAATCACGATGCGGCCTTGCTTGACCAGGTGCAGCAGCATCTTGCTCAGCAACGGGTCGGCCGGGCCACCGAGGCTCAGATTGACCACCCGCGCGGAGCTGTTGTTGATCGCTGCCAATGCCTTGGCCAGGGTGAAGGTGTTACAGCGTGCGGTGGCGCCGACGGTAGGGGCGTACCAGCACGCCTTGTAGATGCTCAGCATGGCCTTGGGCGCCATGCCGACGATGCCCTGGTGGTTGTTGCTGCCGGCGGCGATGATCCCGGCCACTTCGGTGCCATGCGAATCGCTGCCGGGCATGGCCTGGGTCTCGCCGACCAGGTCGTGCACGTCGAGAATGCGTGCCTTCAGGTCGGGATGGCGGGTGTCCACGCCGGTGTCGACCACGGCCACCACCACGCCGCGGCCCTGGGTGACGGCCTGCGCGCTGGCCGCATCGGTGGCGATGAAGCCGCGCTGCATGTCCACGTACGGATCGTTGTAGCTCGACAGCGGGGTGTGCTTGTCTGCGGCATTGGCGGAGAACACCGAAAATTCCTGCACCGGCTGCACCAGTTCCACGCCGTCATCGTCGGCCAGCGCGCTGACCAGTTCGTCGCGCGACACGCCGGGGGCGGGCTGCAGCACGGCGCAGTACAGACCCAGCGAGGTGATCGGCCAGCTGGACACCTCGCGCAGGTTGTAGCGCTGCTTGATGGCCTGCATGCGCACGGCCGCCTTCTGGCCCGCACCGTAGTAGCTGGAGGCGTAGCCGATCAGGCTGGAACCCGCCCGCGCCGGCGGTGCGCTGAGCGGATTGGCAACCGCCAGCAGGATGTCGCGACTGCTGTCCGGCGTGATCGCTTCGGCTGCCGGTTGCGTGGATTCGGCGGGCTGCGCGGGTGCCTGGAGGGTCGTTGTGGCCTGTGCACGGGTCTGCGCGCCCAGGCCGATCAGTGCGGCGAGGCCGCCCAGGATGAGAAGGCGCTTCATGGAGCCGACACGATCTCGGCCAGCCGGATACCCGGATTGGCGCGTAGCTGTTGCAGGGTCTGCTGCGGTTGCATGGGCTGCGGTGCGGCGGGCACCACGGTATAGGCACCCATCGCGTTGGGGCCGCCGACGACCTGCAAGTGCTGCGCCTGCAGCAGCCGATCCCAGTCGGCCAAGGTCATGCTGGCATCGGGCACCACGCGGATGGTGCCTTGTGCCACCGGTACGGCGGCGGCACTGCTGAGCGTGCGGTAGTCCTGCGAGGGCGCAGGTGCGGCCAGCTTGACGCCCATGACGCCCAGGCCGATGGCCTGCACCAGCGCCGCGGCAGCCAGCGCACGTACCGTCCAGCTGCCGGAGCGGCGCGCGAGCGGCGCTGCGGCCATCGGCCGTTCCACCGTGTCGAGGCGACCGAGCAGGCGCTGCAGACCGGCATCGGCATCCACCGCCACCGCCGAGGGCAGCGCCAATGCCTGGCGCAGACGGCTTTGTTGGGCAAACTCGGCGCTGCACGAGGCGCACTTGGCCACATGCGCGATCAGCCAGCTGCTTGCTTCCTCGGTTGCGTTATCCAGCAACACTGCTGGCATCAACTCCCAGGCGTGCGAGCACTCCTTGCCAGGTGCGATGAAGAGGGTCTTCATAGCTGTGTCTCCGTGTAGGGGGCGCTGCCGGCCAGTCCGGGCAGCACATTGCGTAATTTGACCCGCGCATGGAACAGCCGGGCTTTGATGGTGCCCAGCGGGCACTGCATGATGTCGGCAACTTCTTCCAGCTTGTGTCCAACGCCGTAGACCAGTTCGATGACCAGGCGCTGGTCCGGCGACAGCCGCTCCATGCCCTTGTCCAGCCAGTCGCGTAGCTCGCGGTCGTCATTGTCGTCGGCGCTGGGGGCATGGTCTTCCACCTGCGCGGTGTCGTCGATGCTGTCGCCGTCGTGCTGGCGCAGGCATTTGAGCCCGCAGCGGTAGGCGATGCCCATGATCCAGGTGGAAACCTGCGAATCGCCCCGGAAGTCGCCGGCCTTCTGCCAGGCGATCCAGAAACAATCGTTGATGGCTTCTTCGATGATGTCCGGGCGCCGGGTCAGCCGCGACAGAAACCGGCACAGCCGCCCGTGATAGCTGTGGTACATGCTCGCCAGGGCATCGCGATCGCCTGCCGCCATGCGACGCAGCAGCATCCGGTCGGTGGCGTCACCCAGGGTGGTGGAATCATTCATCGCATCGGACATGGCATTGGACGCTAGTCAGTGCCCGCGGACGGGCAAAAGGTTGCGGGAAAATCAGAACGTCCGGGACAGCATGCCCAGCCATGGCAGCTGGCCTGGTCCACCCTGCGCACGGGGGGTGCTGCTGCTGGTGAAGACGCGCTGCAGTTCCACGGTCCATCGCGCGCGGCTCCACTTCAGGCCCAATTGCCCGTACTGATAGCGGCCGCCCCGGGCCGCCCCGTAGGCCATGGCCGGAAATTCCGACACGCCGGCCCCGCCGGTGAGGCTGAACGCTGCCGAGAGAGGCAGGTTGCCGGTGATGTCGATGGCCGTATTCCAGGGCGCTTGCTGCGCACGCGGGAAGCGGAAGGTGGACAGCGAGAAGGTGAGGACATCCCGGTACGACCAGGCCAGGCTGGCTTCCTGCCGGTTGAAGGTGCGCGAGCGGCCGTCCTCGGGGTAGACGTAGTACAGCACGCTGGCTTGCATCTGCCAGCGATCGTCCAGCATCCAGGCGCGTGCGGCCTGTGCGGTGAGTGCGACCGGTTGGCTCAGCGAGGGCGCTTGCACCGCCACTGCGGCCGACACCGACCAGCCGGGCGATGGGAGCCAGTAGCCTGCTGCCTGCAGGGTGACGCGATCTGGGGCGATGGAGATGCCGCGGTCGATCAGGGCCGAGGCCACCGCCACCGTGCCACCGGCGTTATCGGCCGAGGCTGCGCTGCCAGGGGCCATGACCAACGCCAGCAGCAGCCAGCACGGCAACCGGCCGGGCCGCCGTGGCGCAGGCAAGACGACCTGCATGATGTGCAGGGGGAAGCGCAGGGGCGCGCGGCAGGGGCGTACGCCGGCAATGCGGCTAACGTCCCACGCCTTGCCGCCGTCAGCGCAATGGCGCGGCGGGTGGAGGGGGACTGGCCTGGCAAGAGGAACTGTCGGCAATGGCGTGGAACACGAGCGCGAAGCGGGACACGATAGTGCCCCGCAGCGTAGAACGGAACCGCTGCCGCTGCGATGGTTCCGTCCGTATAGGCGAAGGTGCCCATTCAGGCACTACGGGCCGGCATGCCGGGGCGGCCGCCGGTATGCCGGTCCGGCGGCCGCGCAACCGCAACGACCCCGCTCAGCGCAGGGTGTTGAGGTAGGCGATCAGCGCATCGAGTTCCTGTGGGTCGTCCAGGCCGTCGTACTTCATCTTGGTGCCTGGCAGCGCCTTTGACGAGGGTTGCGACAGATAGGCCTTCAACTGCGCCGGTGTCCACTGCCACTTGCTGGCCTTGAGTGCATCGGAGTAGTTGCTGTAGCCCGGTGCGCTGGCGGCGGGGCGCCCGGCCACACCAAACATGGACGGGCCTTTCTTGTTCTTGCCCTGTGCGGCGCTGTGACATTCGGCACATTCGGTGAGGAAGGTGCCCTTGCCGTCGGCCGCCCAGGCCGGCGGGGCCAGCATTGCGCCAGCCAGCAACAGGCCGGCCAGCGGCGCGCACAACGAGCGGATGTGGAATGACTTCATGGAGGTCCTTGGACGTGCTGGGGGATCAGAACGACACGTTCAACGACAACGCAAAGCTGTCGAGATCGCGCGGATTGGTGATCGGGTTGCCGCCACCGAAGACATTGGTGGTGCTGCCGTTGAACTTGTCGAAGCGGAACCAGCTGGCCGACAGGCGCATGTTGGCGATGGAGGTGTAGCTGCCTTCCTTGCCGAACGGGGTCCAGTACAGCAGGATCAGATTGCTGGTGGTGTCCGGCAGGCCGTAGGGCTGGTAGCGCGCGGCGTCGAACGAACCGGTGTTCATCATGTGCGCCGCCAGCACGCCATAGGTCTGCTTGAAGGCATAGTTCATGCTGATGGTCTGATCGCGCACGCTGCCGCGGCTGAGCGGGGCCATGGTCGGGTCGCTCGACATCAGCGGGCTGCCGTAGTTGCGGCGTTCGTAGATGTTGACGTAGGCCAGCGACAGCACATGTTCGCGGGTGCCCAGGAACTGGTAGGTCACGTCGTAGCCCAGGTCGGTGAACTCGTCGCTGGGACCGATGCGCGGACGCTGGCGGCGCGTGGTCAGGGCGGTCATGCCGACCGAGAAGAACTGCCGCTTCATGTCCTTCATGTAGGCCAGCCGTGCGTAGCCGGTGTCGCTGAGCTTGCCCGGGTCGCCATTGGGCTGCCAGCCCAGGTGATCCTGCGCATCGACCGACAGTGCGCTGTAGCTTCCCACTTCGCCGTACCAGTTACGGTCGTACAGGCCATACACGCTGGCGCCGATCACCCGATTCGATAGCGAGGAGGAGCTGAGCATGGTGGCCGAGGCATTGCTCGCCGTGGCCGGAGTGAAGGTGGACGCGTTCGGCAGCACGTGGATCGGGTCGGAGATGCCGGGGTTGTTGTTGACGCTAACGCCGACCATGGTGTCCTTGCCGGCGAGCTGGAACGGCTTGCTGACAAAACGCAGATCGACATCGTCCAGCTGCGTGTTGAAGGTCGCGTTGCCGCTGTTGTTGGAGCGGATCTTGGAGTAACCGCCGATGTTGTCGTTGACCCGGCCGGCCAGATACAGATCGGCCTGGGTGATCCGCGCGGTACTGTCGCCACGGTTCGGATTGCGGCGCGACCAGGTGAGCTGGCCGGAGGCGGGAATCTTGGTGCCTTCGCCGTCGGTGTCGGTAAAACCGCCGAGTTTGAAACGCATGCCGTATGGCGTCAGCGAGGGACCGTAGGAGCCGATGTGGCAGTCAGCGCAGGACGAGCCGGTCTGGCGTGCGAAGGAGGGGATCGCCTGCGCTTGCGTACTGGCCAGCAACAGCAAGGGGCCGGACACGCATAACAGCGAGGTCAGGGATGCGGTGCGGGATTGGGCGGCGCGGCGCGAGGCAGGCGGGTAGGTAGACATGTAAAGTCCTTGTTCGACGGTGCGGGTTTCGACGGTGTGGAAACGAACGGGGAGAACGGGAGGCGCTGGCGCTTACGGTTGCCGGCGCGGTAGTACGCGGTGCAGCAGGCCGTCGCGCAGCACCAGGTGGTGCCATAGCGCAGCGAGGATGTGCATCAGCACCAGCGCCAGCAGCGCCCAGGCGGCATTCAGGTGCCAGGTGCCCAAGGTGTCGCCCAGATCTGCATCCGGCGCGACCAGGGACGGCAGGGTCACGCCGAATAGATAGACCGGTTTGGCGTAGGCGTTGCTGAGCGACCAGCCGATCAGTGGCAGGGCCAGCATCAAGCCGTACATGGCGAGGTGGGTGCCGCCGGCGGCCAATCGCAGCAGCAGTGGCGATGGCGGGCCCGGCGGCAGCTTGCGCAAGCGCAGGCGAAGGCCAACCCGCAGGACGAACAACAGCAGAACCATCAGGCCGAAGTGTCGATGCCCTTCCAGTAGCCACTGACGCAACGCGCGTCCATCCAGTTCGGCACGCAGCAGGATCAAGGTGGCTGCCATAACCAGACAGACCACGGTAAGCCAGTGCAGGACGCGCATCGGCTTGGGTAAGGGGACGACGTGCGGACGCGCGTCGGCCTGCTGCGGTGCTGGCGTGGTTGTGGCGCCAACGGTGGCCACCACCTCGGGGGGCTGGGGGGAAGAATGCATTGCGTCGGTGTCCTCACCGGTGGTGATCGTTGGTTCCGGCCGCGCGATGCGCGGCCAGGCCTGGCTCCCCACGCCGGCCGGACAGCGGCCAGGTGAACGTGCATGGATATGTGCGGCAATGCCTGCGAAAGGTTGCATCCTCGTGATGCCCGCAGGTGTCGTCGAGAGATTGGAGGGGGATATTGGTCTGCTGCTGCGCTTTTACGTGCACCGCTTCGTGGGTTGCGGGGCCGTGCAACCTTTCCCGCATCGTGGCGCACTCAGCCATGTCGCACTATGTGCAGTCAGCGCTAACGCCTCACCGATCATGGCCATCGAACGTATCCAGTTGCATACCCACGGCGACGATCGTGGCCTGCTCATTTCCTTGGAGCAGGCGCGCAATGTCCCGTTTGAGATCCGCCGCGTGTACTACCTGTTCGGAACCCGTGCCGGTGTCCATCGCGGCCAGCATGCCCACCGCCAACTCAATCAACTGGCCGTGGCGCTGCATGGGTCGGTGGCCATCCTGGTGGACGAGGGAAAGGGCGAGGGCCCGACCGAAGTGGTGCTGGACGATCCCTCGCAAGGTCTGTTGCTGGGGCGCATGGTCTGGCGCGACCTGCATCGCTTCAGCCCCGACTGCGTGCTGATGGTGCTGGCCGACCAGCTGTATGATCCGGCTGATTACATCGTGGACTACGATCAGTTTTTAAGTGAAGTCCACGGCCTCAGCCGATTGGAGGCCTGATCGTGAGCAAGTCGCCAAAGATTGACGCAGTAACGAGTTATGGCAGGTTGAACGATTCTCTGCACACCGATGAAAAAGACCGTGCGCGTTCCGATACCTGCTCGCCGGCTGGTGGTGACAAAGTTGCCAATAAAGCCGGCGCAGAATTAAGTAGATCAGGCATGAGTAGCCCCGTGGGGGATGTCCAGTTTCTGGACCTGCGTGCGGTCAATGCCCGTTATGCAGACGCACTCAAGGCGGCCGCAGCCCGTGTAATCGATTCAGGCATGTATGTACTTGGTCAGGAACTGCAACAGTTCGAGCAGAAGTTTGCCGCCTACTGCGGCACTGCATATTCCCTGGGAACAGGTAACGGATTGGATGCCTTGTCGCTGATCCTGAAAGGATATCGAGAGCTTGGCATCCTTCGCGAAGGCGACGAAGTCATTGTCCCGGCCAATACATTCATCGCCACATTCCTGGCGATTACCCACAACAATCTTGTGCTGGTACCCGTGGAGCCGGATCCGGTTACGTTCAATATTGATCCGCTGGCCGTCGAAAAGGCCATCGGACCGCGGACACGCGTGATACTGGCCGTGCATCTATACGGTCAGCTGGCTGACATGGCTGCGCTGCAGAGGCTTGCGCGGTGCTATGGCCTGTTGCTGATCGAAGATGCTGCACAGGCACATGGTGCGAGTAGCAATGGTGTCCGGGCCGGGGCGTTTGGTGATGCCGCGGCGTTTAGTTTCTTTCCCAGTAAGAATCTTGGGGCGTTGGGCGATGGCGGGGCGATCACGACCTCCGACGCCGCCTTGGCCGAGCGTCTACGCGCGTTGCGCAACTATGGGTCGCAGTTGAAGTATCAACACCTATATCAGGGGGTCAATTCTCGACTCGACGAGCTGCAGGCGGCAATGCTACTGGTGAAGCTTGAACATCTTGATGAGGAGATCGATTGCCGACGTAAGGTGGCAAAGCGTTATCTGGATGGGATCGATCACCCCTTAATCACGCTACCCACGGCTATGTCGGAAGTCCAGCATGTCTGGCATCTTTTTGTTATCCGCAGCCCCTTTCGCGACGCCCTGCAAGCGCACCTGGCCGCGCATGGCATCCAGACCCTGATTCATTATCCGGTACCGCCTCACCAGCAGCCCGCTTATGCCATGCTGGCCGCTACCTGTTTGCCAACCAGCGAGTCTTTACATCGCGAAGTGTTGAGTCTGCCCATGGGGCCTACGTTAGAGGATGAAGCGATAGAGCGCGTCATTGCCGCCTGCCAGGCGTTCGTGGCGCCGTGATGAATGTGCTGCGTAGCAGCGTTTATACCAGCATTGCGACGCTCACTAAGTTGCTTGCGGCGTTAGTGGTGCTCAAGCTTGTCGCGCTTTATGCAGGGCCTGAAGGCGTCGGGCGGCTTGGTCAGTTCCTAGCGCTGATGTCGGTGCTGGCGGTGTTGGCCGGGGGCGGTATTGCAACGGGAGTCGTAAAGTACGTCGCAGAGTATCGCAATGATGCAGCAGCGCTAGGGCGTCTGTTCGGGACGTCCCTCTGGTACACGGGATGCGCTTCGGTAGTCATCTCGATGTTGGTTCTGCTGTTCAGTGGTCCACTGGCCCACTGGCTATTTGCAGATCGCAGTTATCAGCCAGTGATCTGCGCACTTGCCCTGGCGCAGATGGGTATCGCCTTGGTGAACTATATCCTGGCAGTGATAAACGGCTTCAGCGATTTCCGTGGCTTGGCGATCGTGCAGGTGGGCGGCTCTGTACTGAGTGTATTGCTGGTTGCGTACGCATCCGGTCGCTGGCACCTGCACGGTGTGCTGATAGCGTGGGTGTCGGGTCAGCTGTTTTGGTTGCTGTCAGGCGCGCTGGTGCTCTCGCGCAGTGCGTACTTTTCCAACGCAATGCTGCGTGTCCGGTACGACCCAATAATGGTGCGTAAGCTGGCCACATTTTCGATCATGACCCTGACATCCACGCTGGTGCCGCAACTGGCTACCATGTTGGTGAGGGATCACCTGGCTGAAGGCTTCGGCTGGCATCAAGTCGGATACTGGCAGGCTGTCAGTCGCGTGTCCGATGCCTATCTGCTGTTCTTCACTACCGTCATCAACGTGTACTACCTCCCCAGGCTGGCGTCTTTGCACGGACGTAATGCCATCACGCGCGAACTGTGGGGGGCTTATTGTTATCTGATGCCGTCGGTGATCCTTGCTGCACTCGCGGTTTATATATGCCGTGAGTGGGTGACTTGGTTGCTTTTCGATGCCGAATTTTCTGCGGCTGTACCCTTGTATGGGGCGCAACTGTTTGGTGATGTGGTAAAGATTGCAGCTTTTTTACTTTCGTATGTAATGTTGGCCAAGGCGATGACGCGTGTTTTCGTCATTTCGGAGTGCGTGTTTGCTGTAAGTTACATTTTTCTCGTATTTATTATGAGTGCAAACTTTGGCGTGATCGGGGCAGTGTACGCTTTCATTGTCAATTACGTATTGTACTTTCTGTTCAATCTTGTAGTGGTGCGGCGTCACCTGGTGCGGCTGGAATGAATGATTTGTCTTGCCATCAAGCACTGGTGCACTGGCCTCTGGTCTCGGTTCTGATTCCTGCTTTCAATCATGCAGCGTTTGTTGCAAATTGTCTGGATAGTGTTCTGGAAGAGCCTTATCCGGAGAAGGAGATCGTCATCATTGATGATGGTTCGAATGATGAGACTGGTGCCGTGATAGAGCAATGGATCGCAGCGCGTGGTGGCGATATTGCTGTGAATTTCCTGCGGCGCGGAAATCGAGGTGTTGCAGCGACTTTGAACGAGCTTGCGCGGCGCGCGCAGGGCCAGTTTTTGCGTGTTCTGGCTAGTGACGATTATCTGATCCCTGGAGGATTAGCCGTGCAGGTTGCGGTGCTCATTGCGAATCCCTCCAAGAGCGCTGTGATTGGCGATGCGTGTGTCGTGGATCAGGATGGTCGGTTGCTGCACGCCAGTGCGATGGTGGGGCTGCATGGCGTACGGAAGCAGCCCTATCTGTCCAACGTCGGGATCCGTCGCGCCGTCATCAGTCAATGGGCAGTCAGCGGCGCAGTCACTATGCTCAAGGCTAGCGATTTTGATGCGCGCATCTCCTGGGACGAAACCTTACGCATTGAGGACTGGGATTTCTTTCTCAGGCTGGTCTCGCGCGACGCGCTGGCATTCGTGGACATTACAGTATGTGCCTATCGCTTGCACGGGAGTAATGCCAGTAAAACCCGCGATGTGCAAAGACGGGTTGCTAACCTTTCCGAGTCCAGGATGGTCGCGCTGCGTCATCGCGGTCTGTTCGGGAGTCCGGAACGGAGCCTGTTGCATGCGCAAGCCGATTACATTGCTGCAAAGATTGCATTCTTGCAGCGGCGGCCTCTTCAGGTGGTTTACTGGATGACGCTTTACACATTAAAGCGATTCTGGGCGGTAGCGGCGCGATCAGGTCTGATGCGTGGAGTTTCGGTGCATGACTGAATGTTTGCGATGGCCTGCGTTCTATCTGCTTCCAGCAACGGTGGTCAGCTGCGCGGTGACCTGGTTGATTTATGAGTTGCCAGTCGGTTATCTCGAAGGTGTTGCATTGTTGGTCGTTATCTCGCTGTTGACGCCCATTCTCGATACTCTACTGCGTATAAGGTTGCCTCCCGCCGAGCGCTTCCGCAACTACCACTATGCCGGCACGCGCGATGCGTTTCTGGCGCTGGCGCTGGCGGCGGGGGTGACGGCGTTCTGCATGGTGGACCTGCTGCTGTTCCCGATTCCGTTGTTCAGTGATCCGTCTTCATACGCGAGCTTGAGTCCATTGCGCTCGCATGTGCGGCACGTCTCCAATATGTGCTGGATCCTGCCGCCGATCGCATTGCTGTGCGTGCGGCACCGGGGGCTGCGTACGGCGATGGTGGTGCTGGGATTCGTGTTCCCGATCATGGTGATCGACCGCAACCGCATCTTTGCCGGGCTGTTCTCCTTCGTGCTGGTGATGCTGCTGCGGCGCGATCCAGGACGCAAGCTGCCGTGGAAGCGCATCGGTCTGTTGGTGGTGGCCGGTGGCGCGGTGTTCTCGGTGCTGGGTGCGTTGCGCTCCGGCTCCCTGGCCAGCGTTGCGCTGCCGTTCGGTGCGTTCTACCGGGCCATGCCACAGGGCGTGCAGTGGCTATTGTTGTATATCAGTGCCGGGCCCTACAACTTCAGCGCGATCCTGGCAAAGGGCTACGTCAACGCGAGCTTTTTGGTCAACCAGATCGTGCCGTTCACCGGGTCGATCGCCACTGCCGGGACCAGCATCCCGCTGGATGCGCCCAATATCAACGTGGGCACCGAATTCTTTCCGTTCCTGATGGCCTGGGGCGCACCGGGCGCGGTGATCGCGCTGCTGGCCCTGTATGCCGGGCTGGTGTGGAGCGTGCGCCGGCTCAATGGGTCGTTGTCGATCTTCCACGTGCTGATCTTCTTGCGCCTGGCCTACGCCTGCCTGATGTCGCCGTTTGCGCCACAGGCATTCACCTGGACCAACTTCGGCTTCATTGCGCTGTGCCTGGTGCTGCACGCCTGCACGTTGCTGCTGCCGAACCGCCACACGGCACAGCGGTCTGCCGCATGACCACGCCCACTCTCCGTCCATTCCGTCTTCGAGCCTGCGCACCATGACCCAACACGATGAAATCTACCTGATCGACCTGTGGCGCATCCTGCGTCGCGAGTGGCGTTGGGCGTTGGCCGCCCTGGTGCTGGTGCTGGGCATGACCTTTGCGTTCCTGCGCGTGGCCCAGCCGCAATGGGAAGCCACGGCCTGGATCCAGGTGGGCGAGATCGGCCCGACGCCGGCCGGGCGCGATCCCAAGGTCGAACCGTTCCAACGGGTGATCGATCGCATGAAGACCCGGCTGTTCCAGGATGCGGTGTTGCGCCAGGCCGGGGTGCCGCTCAAGAGCCGTGCCGCGCAGTTGTACCGTGGCAGCCTGAAGCCGGATCCGGACCCGTATGCCAACCTGATCGGCATCACCATTCGCGCCGCGTCGCCGCAGCAGGCGCGCGTGCTGGCAACGGCGACACTGACCCAGCTGCAGACCCTGCATGGCCAGACCAATACGGCGGCGCTGGCGCTGGCGCAGACCCGCCTGCAGGGCCTGAACGAAGACCTGCGCGTGGCCCTGCTCAATCGCGCGCAGCTGCAGCGGCAGTTGCAGGCCGTGACCGGTGGCGCTACCGCCACGCCTGGACAGGTGCTGGCAGGGGTGTTGCTGACCGACAGCAATACCACCATCCGCGCGATCAAGGCCGAGCGCGACGATCTGATCGCACGCCTCACCGCGCGCTACACCTACCAGACCTCGCTGGCATGGCCGTTGTACGTGCCCGAGCAGCGGGCATTTCCGAACGCGATCGTGGTCGGCGCGGCCGGCCTGCTCGCCGGGGTGGGGCTGGGTGTGCTGGCGGCGGTGATGCGCAATGCCTGGCGTCGGCGCGCGCGGGTCGGTGTCGGAAGCGTCACCGCCTGATTTCCTGCGCCAGACGATGCCGTGTGTAAAGACGGTGGGATACGAGGCAACGTCTCTGGGTACGCGTGTTCTGCGGCCGGCGCGCGCTGGGCGAGGGGCGCCGATGGTTGCCCGGTCGTCGCACGATCGTCGTCCAACGGATGGGTGCCGCAGCGCTGCAACCAAACCGGCCGCAGGTGGCACATACCTGCCTATCGAGCGATGCCGCAGTGGCGGCACCGCGCCTGGAGAGTGCAGTGAAGTCAGCAAGATGGATGAGGAAGGGAGTGCATGGCGTTGGCCAGTGAACATGCGGCACGCGGCGGCTCGGTTGCGCCGGAGCAGTTGCTGGAAACCCAGCGCGCCTTCGACAGCGTGGCGCCCGACTACGATGGCCCGCGCGGAAACAATGCGCTGATCCAGCGGATGCGCACCACCTTGTGGGACACGCTGGCCGCGCAGCTGCCGGTCGGCTCTTCGCTGGTGGATCTGGGGTGCGGTACTGGCCTGGATGCCGGGGAATTCGCCCGTCGCGGCTACCGTGTGCTGGCCACCGACTGGTCGCCGGCCATGGTCGAACGCACCCGTGAGCGTGCCGTTGCGCTGGGACTGGAAACGCGGCTGGCCGCCGCGCACGTGGGCATCCAGCAACTGGATCAGCTGGCAGGTCCGTTCGATGGCATGTATTCCAACTTCGGCCCGCTCAATTGCGCGCCGGATCTGCCGGCGGTGGCGGCGCAGTGCGCGCGCCTGCTGCGTGCCGATGGCTGCCTGGTGTTTTCGGTGATCGGGCGCATCTGCCCGTGGGAAGTGGGCCACTATGCACTGCGCGGACGCTTCAAGCGCGCGGCGGTGCGGGCTGCCCGGGGAGCGACGGCGGTCGGTATGAACGGCCATACCATCTGGACCTGGTACCACCTGCCGCGCGAGTTTTACCGGGCGTTCGCGCCGCATTTCGCGCTGGAAAGCTACCGCGCATTGAGCCTGTTCCTGCCGCCCCCGTACCTGGTGGATGTTTGCGAACGCAACCCGCGCCTGTCGGCAGGCCTGGGGTGGCTGGATGACCGTCTGGGCGGATGGCCCCTTTTGCGCGAGATGGGCGACCACTTCTTGATCGTGATGCGCAAGCGCTGAGTGAACATGTCGATGTCCATGGCCGATGTCTGCCTGCAGGGCGCGCGCTCGCTGACCCTGGCCGGTCCGTCGCACGCGCCGCTGCATCTGCGTGCGGGCCGCTTCGGTGGCACGCTCGGCACCGGCACCCTGCGGCTGGATCTGCGTGGCCACGTGCTGCTGCCAGGATTGATAAACGCCCACGATCACCTGCAGGTGAACTGCGTGCCCCCGTTGCCGCAGGGTGCGCCTTTTCCGAACAGCTACGCGTGGATCGAGGCGTTCCAGGCGCACTTCCGGCATCCCGACGTGGCGGCCGCGCTGCGCATCCCCAAGGCGGTGCGCCTGCGCCATGGCGGCCTGAAGAATCTGCTGGCCGGGGTGACCTGCGTGGCGCAGCACGACCCCTGGCACGCCACCCTGGACGAGCCAGGCTTTCCGGTTGGATTGCTGCGCGACTTCGGATGGAGTTATGCGCTGGGCTGGACCGGTTACGGTCCCCCGGTGCAGGGCAGCTTCGCCGCCACCCCGTCCGCCCATCCATGGATGATCCATCTGGCCGAGGGGACCGATGCGGTGGCGGGTGCCGAGCTGGACGAACTCGATCGGCTCGGCTGTCTTGCGTCCAACACCGTGGCGATCCATGGGGTGGGAATGGGCGAGCAGGATGTCGAGCGGATCATCGCGCGGGGTGCAGCGGTGGTGTGGTGCCCGTCCAGCAACCTGGCACTGCTGGGCCGTACGCTCGATCCATGGCGGCTGTGCATGGCCGGGCGGCTGGCACTCGGCAGCGACTCGCGCATCAGTGGTGCACGCGATCTGCTGGAGGAACTGCGTATCGCTGCCGACAGCGGTCTGGCCGCAGATCTGTTGCTGGGCCTGGTCACCGACCACAGCGCGCGCATCCTGCGTCTGCCGGCACGCGGACGCATCGCGCCGGGGGCAGTGGCCGATCTGGTCATCGTGCGCGACCGCGGTGGCGAGCCCGCCGCCAGCATCGTTGGCTGCGAACGCAACGAACTACGCGCGGTGATCCGCGACGGTAGACCGCGCATTGCCGACCCGGATTTCGCCCCGTGGTTCGAGGCAGCCGGGCTGCGTACCGTCTCGGTGGTGCTGGATGGCCGGCCCAAGTTGCTGGACGCCGCGCTCGCAGACCCGGCCGTGCTGGCGTTGGAGCCCGGGCTGCACTGCGTGCCGGCTGCAACGCGCGCGCCGCACGCGGCCAGGGCCGCGATGGGGGCCGCATCGTGAGCGAGGTCGCGCTACTGGAGCCAGCGGCGGCTTACGCGCTCTGGGCACAGAGCTATCCGCCGCATGCACACAATCCGGTGATGCTGGCCGAGCAACGCGCCATGCTTGGGCTGCTGCCGGCCAGCCTGCATTGCCAGCATGTGGTGGATGCCGGCTGCGGCAGCGGCCGCTACATGCTGCATGCCTTGCAACGTGGCGCCTGGCATGTGACCGGCGTGGACCTGTCACCGCAGATGCTGCAGCGTGCGCAGACGGAACTGACACAGCAATGGCCAGCCGAGCGCATCAGCCTGCGCCAGGGGCGCCTGGACCAGCTTCCGCTGGGCGACGCCGTCGCCGACCTGAGCATCTGCGGGCTGGTGGTCGGGCATCTGGAGCAGCTCTGGCCGGCGTTGGAAGAGTTGCATCGCGTCACGCGCATCAATGGCATCGTGTTGTGCAGCGACGTGCATCCGATCGGTCATGCGCTGGGCTGGCGCCGTGACTTCAAGGCTGGCGGCGAGCGTTACGCCGTGCGCCATACCCAACATCTCTACAGTGACTGGCACTGCGCGTGCACCGCGCTGGGATTCGCCATCGAGGCGGTGGTCGAACCCATGCTGGACCCGGCCGACATTCCCGCCGGCGCGCGCTTCGACCGCACCGCGCTGCAGGTGCCGGTGGCGTTGGTGTTGCGGCTGCGGCGCATCGCGTGACCAGGGCCGCGTTCCATGCCGTGCCTGGCGGCCGTGCACGGTGCGCAGGCAGCCAGGCGAGTGCACCCTCGCGAGGCGTGCGTGCGCCGTGTTGCCTGCACCGCGTGCGCCAGTTGGCTGCGAGCGGCGTTGCATGAGCCTGCATGTCGCCCAGCTCAACCTGGTCGTCACCCCGGACGGTGCAAGCGTGGAAGAAGTATTCGCGCAGTGGCCCTCGCTGGCCGACATCGCCGAGGCGGTGGCCAGTGCCGGCGTGCGCGTCACCGTGATCCAGGCCTCCCGGCGCGCGCAGCAATGCGTGCGCGGCGGCGTGCATTACCACTTTCTCGATCTGGGTGCGCGTGGCAGCAAGGTGCGCGCCGAAACCCTGGCAACGCTGCTGCGGCAGATCGACTGCGACGTCATCCATGTGCATGGGCTGGAATTTGCCACCGATGCACAGCGGCTGGCACGGCTGCTGCCGACGCCGCCGATCCTGCTGCAGGACCATGCCAATCGACCACCGCGCTGGTGGAGCCGATGGCTGTGGCGTGGCCGGTACCGCGCCGTGGCCGGTATCGCGTTTACGTCGTTGGCGCTGGCGCATCCGTTCCAGCGCGCGCGGCTGTTTCGTGCAGACACGCCGCTATTTGCGATTCCCGAATCCAGTAGCCGCTTCACGGCTGGCGAGCGGCTGGCGGCGCGCGCGCATACGCAGCTGCATGGCGAGCCCTGCGTGCTGTGGGTCGGGCACCTGAGCCCGGCCAAGGATCCGCTGTGCGTGCTGGAGGCGTTCGCCACCGTCGTGCGCCAGTTGCCCGACGCGCGGCTCTGGTGCGTATTCGACCAGGCACCCTTGCTGGAGCAGGTCCGCCAGCGTCTGCGCGAGGATCCGCTGCTGGCCGGTCGCGTTCACCTGCTCGGCAAGGTCGCGCATGCGCAGGTGCAGGAACTGATGCGTGCCAGCGATCTGTTCGTGTCTGCCAGCCACACCGAAAGCTGTGGCTACGCCGCCCTGGAAGCCTATGCCTGTGGCACGCTGCCCTTGCTCACCGATATCCCGGCCTTTCGCGCGCTCAGCGATACCGGCGCGATGGGCGAGCTGTGGCCGGTGGGCGATGCGCAGGCGTTGGCGAGCCTGTTGTTGCGGGTCGCGCGGCAACCGCCCAGGCGGGTGCAGGTCCGCGCGCATTTCGATGCGCGTCTGTCATTTGTGGCTGTGGGGCAACGCTGGGCACAGGCGTATGCACGGTTGCTGCAGCGCGTGCCCGGCGATCGCGCATGAAGCTGGCCCTGGTGGTGCCCGGTGGCGTGGACCGCAGCGGCGACCGGCGAGTGATCCCGGTGATATTGACGCTCATCGAAGGCTTGGCGCGCCACCATGAGGTGCACGTGTTCGTCCTGCACCAGGAGCCCTTGCCGGCCAGCTGGATGTTGCGGGGCGCCACCATCCACAACATTGGCGAGCAGCGCACGCGGTGGCGGGCGATCACCGCCATCGGCCGTGAACATGGGCGCGCGCCATTCGATGTGATCCAGGCGATCTTCTCCGGCTACTGCAGCCTGGTGGCGGTGGCTGCCGCCACGTTGCTGCGTCGGCCCAGCATGGTGCACATCGCCGGTGGCGAACTGGTGGCGCTGCATGCCATCGGCTATGGCGGCCGTCGCAAGTGGCGCGGACGCGCGCGCGAGGCGCTGACCCTGCGCATGGCCGACTGTGTGACGGCGGCCAGTGCGCCCATCATCGCCTCGCTGCAGGCGCTGGGCATTGGCGCACAGCGGGTGCCGCTGGGTGTGGATCTGCGCGCATGGCCGGTGGCGCCACCGCGCGCGCGCGCCGGCGGTGTCGCGCGGCTGTTGCACGTCGCCAGCCTCAACCCGGTCAAGGACCAGGCCACGTTGCTGCAGGCAATGGCCGCGCTCAATCGCGCCGGGGTGGCCTTCACGCTGGACATGGTGGGTGTCGACACCCTGGATGGCGCGATCCAGCGGCTGGTGCAGCAGCTGGGCCTGCAGCAACAGGTACGCTTCTTGGGGTTCAAGACGCAGCGGGAGCTGCGCCCGCTCATGCTGGCGGCCGATCTGCTGGTGCATTCGTCGCTGCACGAAGCCGGGCCGATGGTGCTGCTGGAGGCGGCGGTCGCCGGCGTGCCGACGGTCGGCACCGGCGTCGGGCATCTGCTGGAATGGGCTCCGGTCGCGGCACTGGCGGTGCCGCCGGGCGACTGGGCCGGCATGGCCGAGGCGATCCGTCAGGTCATCGCCGACGACGAGTTGCGCCTGCGCCTGGCCTGGGCAGCGCAATGCCGGGCGGTACGCGAGGATGCCGGCTTCACCACGCATGCGTTCGAACGACTCTATCGGCAGCTGTGCGAGCGGCGTCCGCTGCGCTGAGTGCGCGAACTGCTGTCACCCTGCCGCTGATCGACGATTCGTCCCCGTCATTCCCGGTCATCCTTTGCAGCGCAGCATGCGCAAGGGATGCGCCGATGCCGCAGGCCGCACCCCGCGCGGTACGGCAGGAAGCACGGCGCCCGCGCTGGAAGATGTGCGGCGGCCAGGCAGCGATGGCCCGGCAGGTTTCGTGCGCTGTCCCGTGCCAGGCGTTACGCCGGCCGCAGATACCCCGTCAGCGCCGCGCGAACCACGTAGAGCATGTCGGTGCGCGGTACCGGCCGTGTCAGGCGCGTCATCAGGCGGCGCGCCTGGGTCTGGCGCACCCACGGTTGATCCTGCAGCCACAACTGGGTCTGCAACATGTCCGCGCGCTCCTTGCGGCTTTCGGCCGATGGCGCGACACGTTGACGCAGATACTGCCGCGCCTCGGCCAGCGAGCCGCACCAGGCGATGCCCGGCAGCGCGGACAGCCACAGGTTGGAGCACGATGCGGCGGTGAGCGTCTGGCGGTCTGCACGCAGCCGCAGCAGGCGTGGGCAGTGTGCGTGCAGGCGCATCATCACTTCCGCGGGCACCACGGCGCGGTAGTAACGCTGCAGCAGCAACAGCGGTGGCAACGCCCACCACGGTGTCACGGCAGGATCTTCCCACAGCTGTTCCCAGTCGCGTGGTCCCATGCGTGTGGCCAGCAGTGCAAGGTCGTGCAGATGCATCAGCCGGATACTGCGGTGGCAGATGCCGCCGGCGGCATGCAATAGCAGATGGCACATCAGCGCGCCGATGCTGGGATAGGAGTTCAGGCCCGGCTGCGGGTGCTCGGGCTGGATATGTGCAGTGATATCCACGCTGTGCACCGGCAGGCGTTCCTGGATGCGGGTGTGCAGTTCGATGTTGATCGGTGCGTCGCGGTGCTCACCCAGGCCGGCGACCGCACCGCCGCCCACCGGCGTGAACACCTGGTGCTTCCACTGTTCGAATGCGTTCACGTAGCCGAGCGCGCACAGCAGTTCGGCGGCCGCCGGCGCATCGTCCGGGGCCACCAGCAAATCGATATCGGCCATCGGGCGGTCGCCGGGCAGGTACACCCCCAGCCGATGCAGCGCGGTGCCTTTCAAGCCTACCAGCGCGATGCCTGCGCTACGCGCGGCACTGTCGATGCGGGTCAGCAGCAGCGCGATGCGCCGATGCCGGTCTTCGACATGGCGGCGTTGTTCGCTCAGGAAGTCGGTCCAGTCGGCGTCCTGCCATAGCGAGCGTCGCTGCAACAGCGGCGAGACGCCATGCGCAGCGGCGGCGGCGGCGGCCAGCTGCCATTGCAAGCGATCCCAGCGTGGCGCGTCGCCGCCGGGTTGCGCCAGCTCGTGCGCGAGCCGTTCGGTGGTGGTGCGCAGACCATGTTTGATGGCGCGGAGGGAAGGCTGCATGGGGGTGTCCCGACGAATCGAAGAGGGGTGACAAGGCTGCTGCGAGATGCCTGGCTGGGCTGGATCTGTGCGCCGGTTGCCGGGCGCCGGTTACGCGCGCCCGGCATGCTCAGCCGACCAGCACGGTCGTCAGCTGTCGCGGCGGTCGCGTGGCTGGGCTGACCAGCGGCTCGGTGCGGTGCAGGTGTTCGGAGGCGATCAACGCAGACCAGCGCGCTTCCAACTGCTCGCAGGCCTGCGCAAGCGCATCGGCGCTCATGCGCGCGCGTGCCTGCTGCAGATCGACCTGGGTGTGCAACAGGTCGCGCACGCTGCGGTAGAACTCCGAGTCGTAGGCACCATGGAACATCATCGCCAGGTCGTCGCTGTCCTGCCAGTGCGTCTTGCCGCCCAGTTGATTCTTCACCTCTTGGTAAAATTTGGTGCCGGGCAGGGGATAGGAGACGCTGACGCCGATGATGTCCGGGTTGGCCTGCGTCACCAACGCGCGCGTGGCCAGGATGTCGTCCAGCTCCTCGCCCAGATAGCCCAGCTGGATGAAGAAGCCCACGCGGATACCGTGCGCCCCCAGTCGTTGGCGTGCCGCGATCACCTCGGCCACCTCGGTCCCCTTGGTCATCTTGTCCAGGATGCGCTGGCTGCCGCTTTCCGCGCCGATCCAGGCTTCGGCGCACCCGGCGCGTGCCAGGGCCGCCGCCATGCGGTCGCTGGCCAGGTCGGCACGGGTCTGGATGGTGAACGGGATGACGCCATCGGCGTCGTCCAGCCGTTGCGCGAAGGTCTCCACCCAGTCGATATGGAAGCCGAAGATGTCGTCGGCCATCCACAGATGATCCGGCTGGAAACTGCGCTTGAGGTGGATCACCTCGGCCGCCACGTCCTCGGCACCGCGACGGGCATAGTGGTTGCCCCAGATCGGCTTGGCGCACCAGTTGCAGCGGAACGGGCAGCCGCGCGAGGCGGCCATGTTGAGGCTGAAGTAGCCGTGCCGTTCCTTCCAGAACTGCCGGTAGCGCGCCATATCCACCAGATCCCAGGCCGGCAGCCCGCTCAGGCGCGCGTCCGGTGGTTGCGCGCCGGGATGCGTGCGCGCCTCGCCGGGCTGGCTGGTGGCGATGCGCGGTACGTCTGCCAGCCAGGTGGGAACTTCCAGTTGCGGGTCGGCCTCGAGGCGCTCGATCAACGTCAGCAACGGTGCGATGCCTTCGCCGATCAGCACCGCATGCGCGCCTGCGGCCAGGAAGACGTCCGGATTGTCGGATGCATCGGAACCGGCCACCAGCACCCGGCAGCCAGCTGCGCGCGCCTGAGCGATCATGCGGCAGGCCGCCTCGCGCATCCGGCTCAGGCACATCTTGGTGAGGAAGTTGAAATTGTCCTCGTAGAACACCACCAGCTCCGGCTGCGCAGCGTGCAGCGCACCGGTGTAGTCCTGCACATCGTCGGCCAGCATGGCGTCGAACAGGCTCAGGACATGCCCGCGTTCGCGCAGCAATGCCGCGATCTGCAAGGTGGCCAGCGGGGGGTACGGCTTGCCGCGTTCCCATTGTTTGGGGTCGTAACGCAGGAAATACGAATGACTGACCTGGATCTTTAGCATCTGCACAAGGCTCTCGTTCTGTCGCCGGGTGGCGCGCAACGGCGGCGTGCGCAGACACCGGCATTCGGCTCGGCAGTAGGTGCGCCTGTAGGTGTTTTTGGTTGCGCTGTCGCGATGCGCACGGTGGTGCCTGTCCATCGCGTGCAGTGATGCAACCTTTGCGCGCGCAATCGGCACACACCGGCTGATTGGTGCAATGGATGACAGGCATGCCGCAGTCGGCTGCGATGGCGCAATACCCGCCGCTGGGCGAGCGTGCAGGCGACACCGCGCCAGTCGCCGTGGCGGCGGACCCGTTCGGCGAGCAACGCTCGCGCGCTTTGAGTGTGCAGCGGCAGATCCTCGGTGCGCTGTTCCACTTTCATAGCGACAGCCCGGCACTGCTGGCCCTGGTCGATGCCGCCTATGCCGGCTTGCCGGCGCACCATCTGCCCGGTGCGCCGCAGTTCCATCTCACCCTGGACCTGGTGCTGCGGGCGTCGGGCAATGTGGCCGCCGAGCCGCCGCCGGTGCGCACGCACGCGGTGGGTGGGCTGGTCTGTGGCGTGATGGATGCCTGCAACCATCTGATGCTGTCGATCTCGGAGCGCCGCGCCATGCTGGTGGTCTCCGAGGACATGCTGGCGCATGCGTATCATGTGCGCTACGAGCTGATCGAGTTTGCGGTATTCCTGCTGGCCGCGCGTGGCACGGGGCTGGTGCCGCTGCATGGCGCCTGCGTGGGCCGACGCGGCCGCAGCGTGCTGTTGCTCGGCGCCAGCGGCGCGGGCAAATCCACGCTGGCGTTGCACAGCCTGCTGCACGGGCTGGAGTTCATCGCCGAAGATGGTGTCTTCGTGGCACCGGACAGCCTGCTGACCACCGGTGTTGCCAACTTCCTGCATCTGCGGCCCGAGGCGTTGGGTCTGGTCGATGCGCAAACGCATGCATGGGTTCGCGCGTCACCGACCATTCGTCGCCGCAGTGGCGTGGAAAAGTTCGAAGTCGACATCCGTCATGGCCATGCCACGCTGGCACCCACGCCCTTGCAGCTGTGTGCCGTGGTGATGCTGTCCAAGTTGCCGGCCAGCACTTCGGCCAACGCGCTGGTGCCGGTGCCGGCTGCGCAGATCGCCGAGTGCCTGCAGCGCGATCAGCCTTATGCCGCCGGCCAGCCGGGGTGGCAACGCTTTGTGGCCCAGGTGCAGCGCATCGGCATGTTCACCCTGCACCGCGGCCCGCATCCGCAAGCCTCGCTGGATGCCTTGCTGCAGGTGCTGCGATGAGGCCGCCAGGCAACCGGCAGCATGCGCGTGTCGGCACAGGCGATGTGAGCGGTTGATGGATCCGGACGCACGCAAGCGGATGCGGGTGGTGCTGCACAGCTTCGTCCAGACGCTGGTGCCGGCGGACCGGCCGGCCGTCGCGGCGTATGTGGTGTTGTCGCTGGCGGCCGCCTTCGTCGGCAGCATCGTGGCGGTGTGCCTGTTGCCGCTGGTGCAACCCGGGCACAGCGTGCAGCTGGCCGGCTATCGGCTGGCCTTGCCAGGTGGCCTGCCGATGCAGGCCGGGCTGTTCGTGGTCGTCAGCGTGCTGTTCGCGCTGCTGCGTTGGTACGGCGCGCGGCTGGCTGCGCGGTTGACCAGCCGCTACGCGATCGGCTTGCGCCACCGCGTCCACGCCGCGCTGATGGATGCGCCGCTACCGGCCTTGTCGGGCGCCAGTTCGGCGGAGATCGCCAATGTGCTGACCTACAACATCGAAATTGCAACGCAGGGCTTCAGTGCGGTGTTGCAACTGCTGGTGGCCGGCATCACTGCACTGGTCAGCGTGTGCGTGGCGGTCTTGATCGTGCCTGAGCTGCTGCTTGCGACACCGCTGCTTGTACTGCTGGCCTGGCTGGGCCTGCGCATCTCCAGCAGCGATGCGCAGGCGCGCATCAGCCGTGGCTACGTGGCCGACATGACCCAGCTGTTCTGGTTGAGCGAGGACTTTCCGCGCCGTCTGCGCCATGTGCGATCGTTTCAGCGCGAAGCAGTGGAAACCCGGCAGTACGAGCGCATGTCTACCCGCCTGGGGCAAGGCTACGCGCAGCAGCAGGAACTGGTGGCGGCCAGCCGGATGGTGCTGGAGCTGACTGCCGTGGCGGCCATCGCCGGCATTCTGGTGCTCGCCAACCTGTGGCAGGGTGCCGACCGCGCGGCGCTCATCACGGTCAGTCTGTTGCTCGGCCGCCTGCTGCCGTATCTGATTACCACGCGGCAAAGCGTGCAGCAGTTGCGATCGGCCTGGCCGGCCCTGCAGTTGTGGCGGCGTTACGTGGATCTGGGCACGGCGGGCACGCATGCGCCCGACGAGGAAGCCACACGACTGCCGGCCGTTCTGCACCTGGAGCGCATCGATCTGGCACCGCCGCTGCCCGCGCTGGCGATCGACGGCTTGCTGCTGGTGGCAGGGCAAATGACCTTGGTGGTAGGCCCATCGGGCATCGGCAAGAGCAGTCTGATGGATGTCCTGTCCGGGCAAACGCCGCCGCTGCTGTTCGAAGCGCACATGAGCGGGCGCCGGCTGGACTTTGCGGCGTATCGAAAGCTGATCCGCCATAGCGCCTACGTCAGCCAGGCGGTGCGGCCCTGGCAACGCAGCGTGCGCGATTGCCTGGACTGGGCGCTGCCGGGGACGTCCGATGCCCGCATGTGGGACGTGTTGTGCGATGTCGGGCTGAGCGCACGGCTGCAACGCGAAGGGCAGGGGCTGGAGACTGTCATCCATGGCCCGGAGGGCCGCCTGTCCGGCGGTGAATTGCAACGCCTGCTGCTGGCGCAGGTATTGCTACGCGCCCCGACCCTGGCGGTGCTGGACGAGGCAACCAGCGCCCTGGATGCAGAGGCCGAACAGCAGGTCCTGGTAACGCTGCGGCAGCGGTTGCCGCAGACCGCCTTGGTGGTGGTGTCGCACCGTACCAGCCTGGCCGCCGTGGCTGATCGCACGGTTGCGCTGGGTCATGCGCCCGGCGTGCCGCCCCAGGGCAAGGCCGCAGTGGCGGCAACGCGCTGCGGCGCATGAATCGCGCCGGCTTAGCGCACGGTGGTCACCCGGCGATTTCCTCCAGCGCTCGATTGCGCGTCTGTGGCCCGAACACCGCGATCACGCTCGCCACGATCGACAGGCTGATGGCAATGAAGGTCAGCACGCCATGGCTGCCGACCTGCGCCAGCAGCCAGCCGATCAGCACGCTGCTCACGGCTGTGGACAAGCGGCTGAACGAATAGCAGAACCCCACTGCGCGCGCGCGCAGCCCGGTGGGAAACAGCTCGGCCTGGTAGCCGTGATAGGCAAAACTCATCCAGGCATTGCAGAACGCGATCATCGCCCCGCACATCACCATGCCAACGGCCTGGTGTTGCAGCGAAAACAGCACGCCGAACAGCACCGCGCCCAGCGCCGAGGCGGTGATCTGCCATTTGTTTTCCCAGCGCTGCGCAAAGCGCAGCAACAAGAGGGGGGCCAGTGGGTAAGCCAGCGAGATCGCGAACGAATAGGCCAGACTCTTGGTCACCCCGGTGCCCTGCGCGGCGATCAGGGCCGGCAACCAGTTGCCGAAGCCGAAGAAGCCGATCGCCTGGAAGACATGAAAGACCACCAGCATGCCGATGCGACCCCGGTACGGCGGGCGCCACAGCAACGATGCCTGCGCCGGGCTGGCGGACACGATGGTGGCCGGCTCCGGCTCAGCCAGCGGCCGACCAAGGTCGCGCGCGCAACGCGCCTCCAATTGCGCCAGCACTGCGTCTGCTTCCGCGTGGCGGCCGCGGGTGACCAGCCAGCGTGCCGATTCCGGCAGCCGATTGCGCAGCCACCAGATTGCCAGTGCGAAGACACCGCTCAGCAAGACCACCCAGCGCCAACCGCTCACGCCCAGCGGCGCATGTGGCACCAACAGCCAGGCGGTCAGGGCCACCGCCGGCACCGCCAGGAACTGCACGAAGAACGCAAACGCGAACGCCGCGCTGCGCATGTGCCGCGGCACCAGTTCGGACAGATAGGTGTCGATGGTCACCAGTTCGATGCCCAACCCGATGCCAACCACGAAGCGCAGCACGATCACACCGGTGGCCGTGTCCTGCAGTCCCATCATCACCGTGGCGGCGGTGTACCAGACCAGCGCGAAGGTGAACACCGGACGACGACCGAAGCGGTCTGCGAACGGACTCAGCAGCGCGGCGCCGACGAATAGCCCGAGAAAGGTAGCGGCGGCAAACGCGGCCTGGTCGGGCATGCCGAACGCACCATCGGCGCCCTGGGCAAAGATACCGTCGGCGATCAGCCCCGGGCTGATATAGGCGGTCTGGAACAGGTCGTACAGCTCGAAAAAGCCGCCCAATGCCAACAGGCCGACCAGCCGCCACACGCTGGCGCTGGCAGGCAGGCGATCGATGCGCGCGCCAATCCGTGCAACGTCGGCACCTTGCGCGGAGACAGTAGGAGAGACCATGGTCGTACCGGGCAGCCAAGTGAACGCCAGCATAGCCAGCGGCGGCATGCGGCCCGGCCGGTGCTTCGTCGGCTGCTCGATGGGTTCGTAACGCCGTGCGTGTGGACCAGGTGCCTGCGCTGGAAAGGGGCCGCAGACGCATTGGACGCCCGCCCGTGCATGGCCGAGGCCGCTGCTTTACCGACCCGGTGTTCGATGGCTGGAATGCTGTAATCCTGCGCGGCGGCGGCAAGGCGACTGGCAAAGCCACCGGTCAGCCCCATCTCTGGCACATCCACTTTGATTCGGAGTCATTCCATGACCCCCATTTCCGTGCTCGATCTGGCGCCGGTCTGCGAAGGCAGCGACACCACCCACGCCTTTGCCAACATGCTGGATCTGGCGCAGCACGCCGAGCGTTGGGGCTACCAGCGCTACTGGTTGGCCGAACATCACAACATGCCGGGCATCGCCAGCGCCGCCACTGCGGTGCTGATCGGCCATGTGGCCGGCGGCACCAAGACCATTCGCGTCGGTGCAGGCGGCATCATGCTGCCCAACCACGCACCGCTGCAGGTGGCCGAACAGTTCGGCACGCTGGCCTCGCTGTATCCGCAGCGTATCGACCTGGGCCTAGGGCGCGCGCCCGGCACCGACCAGCCCACTGCGCGCGCGCTGCGTCGTTATTTCGACAGCGCCGACCAGTTCCCGCAGGACGTGGCCGAGTTGCTGCGCTACTTCGCGCCGGCCGTGCCGGGGCAGCTGGTGCAGGCCGTCCCCGGTGCCGGCCTCGACGTGCCGGTGTGGCTGCTGGGCTCGAGCCTGTTCAGTGCACGGCTGGCGGCGGCCATGGGCTTGTCGTTCGCCTTCGCCTCGCATTTCGCTCCCGATGCGATGGAGGAAGCGGTGGCGATCTACCGCCGCGAATTCCGCCCGTCCGCGCAGTTGTCCAAGCCGCATGTCATGCTGGCCTTGAACGTGGTGGCCGCCGAAACACAGGCGCAGGCACGCCGGCTGTTCACCACCCAGCAGCAGAGCTTCGTCAATCTGCGGCGCGGCACGCCGGGCAAGATTCCAGCGCCGATCGACGATATCGACAGTTTCTGGCAGCCGCACGAGCGTGCCGGTGTGGAACGCGCGCTTGCGTGCACGGTGCTGGGCGACGCCGAGCAGGTGGCGCAGGGCGTGGCGGCCTTCATCGAGCGGCATGCGCCCGATGAGTTGCTGTTCACCGCCAACATCTACGAGCACCGCGCACGTTTGCGTTCGTTCGAAATTGCCGCCGCCGCGATGCGCGAGCTGGACGTGACCACGGCGTGATTCACGTCGCTTTGCACGGCAATCCGCTCAGATGCGTGCATATCCATTGGGAAGGCACGCATGCAACTTCACGAACGCAGCGAGAGCATCAAGCAGTTGGCCGAATTGATCCGCGGGGTGGACATCGCCATGTTCACCACCGTCTCGGCCGACGGCAAGTTAGTGAGCCGCCCGCTGGGCACGCAGGAAGTCGAGTTCGACGGTGACCTGTGGTTCGCCACCGCTGCCGACAGCCCGAAGGTGGCGGAAATCGCCGCCGACCCGCGTGTCAACGTGGCCTACGCCTCGGCATCGAAGAACACCTATGTGTCGGTGGCCGGCACTGCGCAGCTGGTACACGACCGCGCCAAGATCGAGCAACTGTGGTCGCCGACGATGAAGGTGTTCTTCCCCGGCGGCAAGGACGATCCGAACCTGCGCCTGATCCATGTGCGCGCCGAGTCGGCGGAGTATTGGGATGGCCCGAGTGGACTGCTCGGCAAGGCGTTGTATTTCGTCATGACCGCCGTGACCGACGACCCCGGTAGCCTGTCCGACAACCGCGTGGTCGATCTGAAGTAAAGCCCCAATGGGCCACTGGTTGTCAGCCCCTCTGCCTGCGGGAGAGGGGTTGGGGTGAGGGTACGGGACTGCTGCAAGCTACAAACGCCTGCGCTTCAAGACTGGCCAGTCCTGACGCAATGACCTACACGCCCGGCCGTCGGCCCGGCGTACAGCTCAGCACCGGGTAACCCCGACACTCGCAGCGCCAAGGAACGCGTAAGCAAAGACGCTACGACTACGCGCCCTGTCCGGCTTTACCGCCAGGCCACCGGCCACCAACCGCGAATCAGGTCCACCAGCTGATCCGAGGTCACGCCGAACACCGCCACCGAGATCAGCGCCGCCGCCCAGGCAGCCAGCAGCAAGGCGCCGTCGCGTTCCAGCAACGCCAGCGCGAACAACAGCAGGATCAGCCCGAAAAGATAGTTGGTGAACGGGATCGGCAAGGTCAGCAGGATGCCCACCAGCACCAGCAGCAGGCCGGTGAACATCTGTGCCGGCATCCGGTCCAGCACCCCATGCAGGCGTGGCTTGAGCAGGCGGTCTAGCCGCCGCAGGGTGGGCGCGAGTTTGGCGACGAAGCGCTGGCTGGTGCGCCGCCGCGGCCCGCGTTCGCCGATGAAGGCCGGCACCCACGGCTTGCGCAGGCAGCACATCGTCTGTAGCCCGATCAGTACCGTCAGTGGGCCGCTGATGCCGCCGGCCACGCCGGGAATGGGAATGAACGCAGGCAGGATCGCCAGGAACAGAAACACGCCAAACGCGCTCTGCTGCAGGTCGGCCAGGATTTCGCGCACACGCAGCACCTGTTCCGGGTCGCCATCGCTGAAGGCCGCCAACAGGCTGCGAATGCCCTCGTTGCGATACCGCATCTGCTGCTGGTCCGCGTCCCCGGGCGGCGGCCCGCCCTCAGCCGACGATGTCATCGCTGTCCTCGTCGCCGATCCGGCTCAGCAACAGCTTGTCCACGCGCGCGCCGTCCAGGTCCACGATCTCGATGCGCCAGCCGGCCCAGTCGAAGAACTCGCCGGCCTGCGGAATCCGCCCGAAGTAGTAGATGCACAGCCCGGCCAGCGTGTGGTAATCGCCATCTTCGGCGTCCGGCAACTCGGCGCCCAGCACTTCGCGCAGCTCTTCCACCGGCAGCGAGCCGTCGATCAGCAGCGAGCCATCGGCGCGGGTCACCACCAACGCATCCTCGTCGGTGTTTTCCACCGCCTGCAGGCGGCCGACCACCGCGCCCATCAGGTCGCTGATGGTCACCAGGCCACGGATCTCGCCGTATTCGTCCACCACCAGCGCCATCGACTGCTGTTCTTCGCGGAAGATCTCCAGCAGCTTCATCGCATGCGTGGATTCGGACACGAACAAAGTGTCGCGCAGCGCCTGGAACAGGTGCGCGCCGTGGCCATCCATGCGGGTGACCAGCGACTTCACCTCCAGCACGCCGGCGATGTCCTGGTCGCTGCCGCGATACACCGGATACCGCGAGAATTCGTGTTCGCGCATGACCGCCAGGTTGCGTTCCGGCTCGGCGTTGGCATCCAGCCAGGCGATGCGGTTACGTGGCGTCATCAGGCTGTCGGCGGTGCGGTCGCCCAGCCGCATCACGCGGTTCATCATGTCGCGCTCGTGCGCGTCGATCACCCCGGCCTCGTGGCTTTCGGCCACCAGCATGCGGATCTCTTCTTCGGTCACCGAGGCCGATTCGTCCTTGCCCATGCCCAGCAGGCGCAGTACCAGCCGGGTGGAGCGCGCCAACACCCACACCCCGGGCGCAGCAATCTTGGCCAGCCAGGCCATCGGCACCGCGACGAAGCCTGCGATGTCCTCGGAATTGCGCAGCGCCAGCCGCTTGGGCACCAGTTCGCCGAAAATCAGCGTCAGGAAGGTAATCAGCGCCACCGCCAGGGTGCTGCCGATCACCACCGAATATGGGCGTGGCTTGCCGACCAGCTCAAAGGTGGCCGATAACGCCGGGAACAGCCCCTGCAGCCAGTTGCTGATCGCCTCGCCGATCGCCTCGCCACCGAACACGCCGGTCAGGATGCCGATCAAGGTGATGCCGATCTGCACCGTGGACAGAAAATTCTCGGGGCTCTCTGCCAGCGCCAATGCCCGCGCCGCGCGCTTGCTGGAGCCGGCCATCTGCTTCAGGCGGCTCTTGCGCGAGGTCATCAGCGACATCTCCGACATGGCGAAGAAGCCGTTCAACACGATCAGGGCGATGACGATCAAAAACTCAACCACGGGCACAGTCCCCGGTCAGTGAAGAGGAGGGCGGGGGTGCACGGCGATGGCCGGCGCGCGCTGGGGCGGGGCGGCAAGCGGGGGGATTAGGGTCGTCGTCCATAGGGTGCGCCTGTCGAGGCGCGGGGGCATGGTAGCAAACCACAGGGTGGTTGGCGCCGGGAAATGCCGGTGTGAAGGCGCTCGGCGGCATCGAGATACCCAGACAGGTCATGGAACGGTCATAATTCGCCCTTGGTGCCGTCCTCCCTCGACGGCAGGAAGTTCTCCACCCATGTTCTCGTTGCAGACCATCTTCGGTTCCGGCAAGCAGTTCTATTCGCTCCTGAACGAAGCGGCGCAGGCCGCCTACGACAGCACCAAGGCCTTGCACGCCATGATGCGCGAGTCCGACCGGCAGCCCGCGCTGGACGCCTTCAAGCTCGCCCGCCTGCGCGAACGCGCGGCCTCCGACAAGATCGGCCAGGCCCTGGTAGACAGCTTCATGACCCCGATCGAGCGCGAAGACATCGAAGCGCTGGGTTCGGCGCTGTACAAGATTCCCAAGCAGGTCGAAAAGTTCGCCGATCGCTATTCGCTGGCGACCAAGCACCTGGAACACATCGATTTCGCCCCGCGCGCAGCGATGCTGGAGCAGGCGGCCGCGGTGGTGGTGGAGATGGTCGACGAGCTGCCGCGCATGAACATCGATCGCATGACCGCGCTCAACGACAAGCTGCGCATGCTCGAGAACGAAGCCGACCGGCTGATGCTGGAGCTGTACCGCGACATCTATTCCGGCCGGCTGGACACCCTGCAGATGTTCCTGCTCAAGGAGTTCTTCGAGATCCTGGAAAAAGCCATCGACCGTTGCCGCGAGGCAGGGGTGGTGGTGTACCAGATCGTGTTGAAGAACAGCTGAGGCCGCCGCGTGCTTACCCTTGTCCTGGTGGTGATCCTGGCCGCGTTGGTGTTCGAGTTCATCAACGGCTTCCACGACACCGCCAACTCCATCGCCACCGTGGTCGCCACCAAGGTGCTCTCGCCGGGCTGGGCGGTGATGCTGGCCGCTGGCATGAACCTGATCGGCGCCCTCACCGGCACGGCGGTGGCGCTGACCATCGCCTCGGGGCTGCTCAACACCAACGTGGTGGATGTCACTCCACAGGTGATCCTGTGCGCGCTGTTGGGCGGCATCATCTGGAACCTCATCACCTGGTGGAAAGGCTTGCCGTCCTCGTCCTCGCATGCCCTGATCGGTGGCCTGTGCGGCGCCGGGCTGGCCGCTGCGCACAACAACTGGGATGCGTTGATCTGGTCGGAGAACATCGGCAACTGGGCCAAGAACAAGGGCCTGTTGTGGAAGGTGTTCGTGCCGATGATTACCTCGCCGATCGCCGGTTTCCTGCTCGGCATCGTGGTGATGGTGCTGCTGTGGGCGATCATCGCCGGCATGTCCAGGCTGGGCGGCCCGATCGGGCGGCTGGCACGGCCGCGCTGGGTCAACGCCTTCTTCGGCAAGGCACAGATCGCTTCGGCTGCATACATGGGCTACGCGCACGGCCATAACGATGCGCAGAAGACCATGGGCATCATCGCCATGACCCTGATCGGCGCGCAGTCGGCCGGTGCGCTGGACAATCTGCCCAGCTGGCTGGCCTTCCTGCATCCGGGCACCGGCCTGGCGGCCGGCGACGGCATCCCGATGTGGATCGTGTTGACCTGCGCGGTGGTGATGGCCGCCGGTACCGCGTCCGGCGGCTGGAAGATCATCAAGACGCTCGGCCACAAGATGGTCAAACTGCATCCCATCCATGGCTTCGCCGCCGAAACCAGCTCGGCCACCGTGCTGACCATGGCGGCGCATTTCGGCATGCCGGTGTCCACCACCCACAGCATCTCCACTGCCATCATGGGTGTGGGCTTTGCCAAGAATCCGCGCTCGCTGCGCCTGGGCGTGATCGAGCGCATCGTCTGGGCGTGGATCCTCACCATTCCCGCTGCCGGCGGCGTGGCGTACCTGATCCTGCGTGCCTTCGAGCTGTTCGGCTGGACCTGAGTGGTGTCGCGGTGCGGTCATGCGCCGCGATCACCCTGTGGCGATATCTGGTGTAGACCCTGCGTGTGGGCGGGACAGCCGGCGCGCTTTGAGCGAGACCCTTCTTGATGATGCTGGCATTGGTATGCGTGTTGTTCGGGCTCGGCTGGTGGATCGATCGCCGCGGCCTCAGGCGGTTTTCCCGCGCGCTGGGCGCGATTGCACTGGTGCTGGTGTTGGCGGTGGGCTGCGGTCCGCTGCCATCGTGGATGCTGCAACACCTGCAGCGCACCGGAGTCAACGATTTCAATGACTGGGGTGCGCGCAACGTCATTGTGCTGCTCGGCGCCGGTACGGTGCGGCCGGAGGGCAGGGATGCGGTGGCCGAGGCCAATCTGTTCGCCTATGGCCGCATCGTCGAGGCGGCGCGGCTGTACCAGCAGTGCCGCCACGGCGGTGGCGACTGCAAGATCGAGATCAGTGGCGGCGATGCGCGCGGCCTGGGCCTATCGGAGGCGGTGGTGTACCAGCGCGTGCTGATCGGGCTGGGGATCGACCGCGCGGACCTCATCATGGAGCCGTCCAGTATGAACACCTGGCAGAACGCCCAGTTCAGTCAACCGCTGCTGCGCGCGTATCGGCCCGATCGCATCGTGCTGGTGTCCTCGGCCACCCATTTGCGTCGCGCCGCGCTGTACTTCCGCCACTTCGGCATCGATGCGGTTCCGGTACGCGCCGATTGGCTGACCGCCTCGTGGTCGATCCTGCCGCAGAGCTACAACTTCACCCTGGCCGATGTGGCCCTGCACGAGTACCTGGGCATCGCGCGCTATCAGCTTTACCAATGGCTGGGCTGGAACGTGAAGGCGAGCGAGCCTGGTGCGTTGTGATTCGGGATTGGGGATTCGTAACGGCTGGTGCGTCGTGATGCGTCGCCAGCCGCGTGTGCGGCCGGCGATGGCTACGCTCAGCGCGTTTCGTACATCGCCTTGACGTCGTTGCGGAACGCGGCCTGGCTGGCTGCGCGGCTGTAGAACATATGGCCACCCGGATACTCGCGCACCTGCACGCGTGTGGGATCGCTGCCCATGACCGGCATCTGGTCCACGGTGAGCACCGAACCCATGAACGGGCAGGAGAGATCGTTCCATCCATGCGCGATCAGCACGCGCAGCTGGGGGTCGATCGCCACCGACTGGCGCAACTGGGTGACCGCGCCCTTGCGTTGTTCGTCTTCCCAATTCCACAAGGCATTGATGTCGTAATTGAGGGCTTGATAGCGCGCATCGATCTTCCAGCCGACCACGCGGGTGACGAAGTCCACCATCGCGGTGGTGGTCGGGGCAATGACACTATCCAGCAACGGGTCGTTGGCGCGCTGCGCCGGGTCGTTGGGGAACGGATCGAACGCGGTCACGTTGGAATCGTAGCGGCTGCCCAGCTCGCCCTTGTCGCGAAACACCTCGCGCAGATACGCCTGGGTTTCCAGCCTGCCACCGGAGCGGCGCACATAGGCTGGATCCAGTCCGGTCATGCGCGTGACCTGTTGCAGCATGGCCTCGGTGGCCTGTGGATCGGTACGGCCCTTCATCAGCGTCACCGCGTAGTCACCGCGCGTGTAGTCGATGACCTGGTGCATTGCGCTGTCACTGAGCTGACCCTGACGCTCCAGGTGTGCAGCAGCGATCGAGGGCAGCGTCAGCATCCACGCCAGCGGCGAGACATCGCCGTTGTCGTCCAGCGTCGGATTCAGATACGGCGAGACCAGCACCACGCCATTCATCGCCACGCCCAGGCGGGTCTGCAGAAAGTGGGTGATGCGCGGGCCGCGGAAGCCGCCATAGCTTTCGCCGACCAGATACTTGCGCGTCTGCAGGCGGCGATTCTTGAGCAGCCAGTCGTAGATCACGCGCGAGAGGTATTCCACATCCGCCTGCGGGTTGTAAAACTGCTTCTTGGCCGCGTCGTCACCGATCAGCGCGCGGCTGAAGCCGGTGCCGACCGGGTCGATGAACACCAGGTCGGTGAAATCCAGCCAGGTGCCCGGGTTGTCACGCAAGGTGGCCGGTGCGGAGGCGCTGTTGCCTTCGGCACCGAACCCGACCACCTTCGGTCCGATCGCACCCAGATTCAAATACACCGACGCCGCGCCCGGACCGCCATTCAATGCAAAGGTCACCGGGCGATCCTTGCCATCCACGGTGTAGGCGGTAAAGACCACCTCGCCGGTGGTCTTGCCCTGTGCATCGCGTACCGGCAGCGTGCCGACGGTGGCGGTGTAATTCAGCGTCCGGCCGGCCACACGCGTGCTCTGGCGCACGCTGGCATCGGCCGGCAACGGCGCAGGCCTGGACGCCGATGCATCGGGTTTCGCCTCGCTGTTGGAGTCGCTTTTACGATCGTCTTTATCTGGCGCGGACGCCAGCGCCGCCCCGCTAAGCAGGACGCAGGCCAGCAGGCTGGCGCGGAGAAAGAAGGGCATGGGTGTCGACGCCGGAACAGGGGAGTGCTGATGCTAGTCCACGGCAGAGCCTGGTCAATGTGCAGAAAGGCAGGGGTGTCGCGTGCAACGAGGTGGTAAGCGAGGCGGATTTCTGCGATCCGCTGAAGTGAGTGCCGACCGACAGTACGTCCTTCTCCCTCTCGGGACGTTGTCCTCCTTTATGGAGGAGAAGGTGCCCCGCGGGGGCGGATGAGGGGATGGGCGAAGCCTCGTGCTCCCCACTTCACGAGTGGCTACGCCCGTCCCCTCACCCCAACCCCCGCTCCGCGCCCCGGCCAGCGCTCGCAGCGCGGGCGCTCCAAGGCACGCGCGCCAGTGGCGCGCAACCCGTGCCTTCTCGCCCCATTGGGGGAAGGGCTTTTGCTACTCGGGCGTTTAAAACTTCCGGTGTCCTCAAACTTCCAACGAAGCTAGATCGCCCTTGCTCTCCAGCCACTGCTTGCGGTCGCCCGCGCGCTTCTTGGCCAGCAGCATGTCCATCAGCGAACGGGTCTGCTCGCCATCGTCGATGGTCAGCTGCACCAGCCGGCGCGTATCCGGGTGGATGGTGGATTCGCGCAGCTGCTGCGGGTTCATCTCGCCCAGGCCCTTGAAGCGGGTGACGCTGATCTGGCCCTTCATTTTTTCGCGCGCGATCTTGTCCAGCAGCGTGGTCTTTTCTTCTTCGTCCAGCGCGTAGAACACCTGCTTGCCCACGTCCACGCGGAACAGCGGCGGCATCGCCACGAACACGTGGCCGGCCGCCACCAGGGCGGGGAAATGCTGCAGGAACAGCGCGGTCAGCAGCGTGGCGATATGCAGGCCATCGGAGTCGGCGTCGGCCAGGATCACCACCTTGCCGTAGCGCAGCCCGGTAATGTCGTCCTTGCCCGGATCGCAGCCGATCGCGATCGCCAGGTTGTGCACTTCCTCCGAGGCCAGCACGCTGCCTGAGGCCACTTCCCAGGTGTTGAGGATCTTGCCGCGCAGCGGCAGGATCGCCTGGAAGTCCTTGTCGCGCGCCTGCTTGGCCGAGCCGCCGGCCGAATCGCCTTCCACCAGGAACAGCTCGGTGCGCGACAGGTCCTGGCTGATGCAGTCGGCCAGCTTGCCGGGCAGGGCCGGGCCCTGGGTGACCTTCTTGCGGACGATCTGCTTTTCGGTCTTCAGGCGCGCACTGGCGCGGTCGATGGCGATCTGCGCGATCTTCTCGCCGATCTCCACGTTCTGGTTGAGATACAGGCTGAAGGCATCGTGTGCGGCGCCTTCGATGAAGCCGGCGGCCTGGCGCGAGGACAGCCGCTCCTTGGTCTGCCCGGAGAACTGCGGGTCGGTCATCTTCAGGCTGAGCACGAAAGTGACCCGGTCCCACACATCTTCCGGCGCCAGCTTGACTCCGCGCGGCAGCAGGTTGCGGAAGTCGCAGAACTCGCGCAGCGCATCGGTCAGGCCCGAACGCAGGCCGTTGACGTGGGTGCCGTGCTGCGCGGTGGGAATCAGGTTGACGTAGCTTTCCTGCACCAGCTCGCCTTCCGGCACCCAGGCTGCGGCCCAGTCGACGATCTCGGTGTCCTTCTTCAGGCTGCCCACGAACAGCTCGGCCGGCAGCAACTCGTGCTGGGCCATCTCGCCCTTGAGGTAGTCACGCAGACCGTTCTCGAAATACCAGCTGTCCTGCTCGCCGGTGGCCTCGTCATGCAGCTTGACGGTCAGGCCGGGGCACAGCACGGCCTTGGCGCGCAACAGGTGGCGCAGTGCGCGCACATTGAATTTGGGCGTATCGAAATACTTCGGGTCGGCCCAGAAGCGCAGCCGCGTGCCGGTGTTCTTCTTGCCGACGGTGCCGACCACTTCGAGCTTGGAGGCGGCGTTGCCATCGCGGAACTCCATGCGGTGCTCGCTGCCTTCGCGCTTGATGAACAGCTCGACCTTGGTCGAGAGCGCATTGACCACGCTCACGCCCACGCCGTGCAGGCCGCCGGAGAAGGTGTAGTTACGGTTGTTGAACTTGCCGCCGGCATGCAGGCGGGTCAGGATCAGTTCCACGCCCGGAATCTTCTCTTCCGGATGGATGTCCACCGGCATGCCGCGGCCGTCGTCGGACACCTCGCAGCTGCCATCCTTGTACAGGGTGACTTCGACCTGCCTGGCGTGGCCAGCGAGCGCCTCGTCGACGGAGTTGTCGATGACTTCCTGCGCCAGATGGTTCGGGCGCGCGGTGTCGGTGTACATGCCCGGGCGGCGTTTGACCGGGTCCAGGCCCGACAGCACTTCAATATCGGCGGCGTTATAACGGGTGTTCATGCATCTCGTTGGCACGTGAAACGACGCGCAAGTGTGCGGGCTGGGGCGACTTTTTGCACGTGGCAGGCGTTCAGTGCAGGGCTGGGTGCGCGTGGCTACCCTGGCGTTGGTTTCGGAGCCGAACGTCCCCACCTTAGGGATGTGACCGAACCGGAGGACACCATGAAGTTCAAACAGATGCTGATGCTCACCCTGGGTGCGGCCGCCGTGGCGGCATTGCCCGCGCTGGCCCAGGCCGCCCCGCAGCAGACCGGGCAGGGCGCTACCGCGCAAAAGGCCGACGACGCCAAGGCCAAGACCGAAGCCGAGCGCAAGGCCGAGCGCCGCGCCGCCGCCGCCGCGCAGAAGCCCAAGGCCGACAGCGCCCCGCGCGAGGAAGAAGAAGAGGAAAAGCCGGCGCCCTGATCCACGCGCACCGGCACCTTGCACCATCGACGCCCCGGCTCAGGCCGGGGCGTCTGCATTTGCGGTTGTTTGTCGCTGCTCCAGCCGCGCGGGATGACCTGGTCATCACGCAACCCTTGGGCATTCGCCCGTCACCCGTTAAACTATGGCTTTCCGGGAGGCCTTGAGCCCCATGACTCCCCTGATTTTCGTAACAGGCGGTGTAGTGTCCTCGCTAGGCAAGGGCATCGCCGCTGCTTCGCTTGCGTCCATTCTCGAAGCGCGTGGCCTGAAGGTCACGATGATGAAGCTTGACCCTTACATCAACGTGGACCCGGGCACGATGAGCCCGTTCCAGCATGGCGAGGTCTACGTCACCGACGACGGTGCCGAAACCGACCTGGACCTGGGCCACTACGAGCGCTACGTGCGCACGCGGCTGTCGCGCAAGAACTCGGTCACCACGGGCCGGATCTACGAGAACGTGATCCGCAAGGAGCGTCGCGGCGACTACCTGGGTGCCACCGTGCAGGTGATTCCGCATATCACCGACGAGATCCGCCGTTGCATCGACGAGGCCACGGCTGGCTTCGACGTGGCGTTGATCGAGATCGGCGGCACCGTCGGCGACATCGAATCGCTGCCGTTCCTGGAGGCCATCCGCCAGGTGCGTACCGAGCGCGGCGCCGAGAAGGCCATGTTCATGCATCTCACCCTGGTGCCGTATATCGCGGCGGCCGGTGAGCTGAAGACCAAGCCGACCCAGCATTCGGTTAAGGAGCTGCGCTCGATCGGTATCCAGCCTGACGTGCTGCTGTGCCGTTCCGAACAGGCCGTGCCGGATTCGGAGCGTCGCAAGATCGCGCTGTTCACCAACGTGTCCGAGCGCGCGGTCATCAGCTGCCCGGACATCGACGTGCTGTATGGCATGCCGCTGGAACTGCTGCGCCAGGGCCTGGACGAGCTGGTCATCGACCAGTTCAAGCTGCACGACAAGGTGGCCGCGGCCGATCTATCCGAATGGACGGCGGTGGTGGATGCGGTCAAGCACCCGCTGGATGAGGTCACCATTGCAGTGGTCGGCAAGTACGTCGATCACCAGGACGCCTACAAGTCGGTGGCCGAAGCGCTGCGTCACGGCGGCTTGCGCCAGCGCACCAAGGTCAACCTGAAGTGGCTGGAAGCCCAAGACCTGGAAGGCAGCGACATGGCCGCCCTGCAGGACATCGACGGCATCCTGGTGCCGGGTGGATTCGGCGACCGCGGCTTCGAAGGCAAGGTGCTGACCTCCAGGTTTGCGCGTGAGCACAAGGTGCCGTACTTCGGCATCTGCTATGGCATGCAGGCCGCAGTGGTGGACTATGCCCGCCACGTTGCCGCGCTGGACGCCGCCAATAGCACGGAGAATGATCGCCAGTCGCCGCATCCGGTGATCGGCCTGATTACCGAGTGGCGCACCGCCAGTGGCGAAGTCGAGAAGCGCGACGAAAAGTCGGATCTGGGCGGCACCATGCGCCTTGGCCTGCAGGAGCAACGGCTGAAGCCGGGTACGCTGGCGCGCGAGGTCTACGGCAAGGACGTGGTGGCCGAGCGTCACCGTCATCGCTATGAGTTCAACAACCGCTACCGCACCCAGCTGGAAGATGCCGGCCTGGTGATTTCCGGCAAGTCGATGGACGACACGCTGGTGGAAGTGGTGGAACTGCCGCGCGACACGCATCCGTGGTTCCTGGCCTGCCAGGCGCACCCGGAGTTCCTGTCCACCCCGCGCGACGGGCATCCACTGTTCATTGGCTTCGTGCGAGCCGCGCGCGAGAAGAAGGCGGGCGGCAAGCTGCTCAAGGAAGCGCGTGCGTGAGCAGTCCCTTCTCCCCTTGGGACCTCGGTCCCCTTTATGGGGAGAAGGTGCCCTGAAGGGGCGGATGAGGGTGCGCCGCAACGCACTGGAAGATGGCAGCCATGACGAACGCGTCGCTACGCGCCAGCCAGGGCAAACCATTTTGCTTCAGCAGTACTTCGCACCCTCACCCCTACCCCTCTCCCGGCGGGAGAGGGGCTTTAATCAACAGGTGATCTGATGAAACTGTGTGACTTCGAAGTCGGCCTCGACCAGCCGTTGTTCCTGATTGCCGGCCCCTGCGTGATCGAGTCGATGCAGCTGCAGCTCGATGTCGCCGGCAAGCTCAAGGAGATCACCGGCAAGCTGGGGATCAACTTCATCTTCAAGTCGAGCTTCGACAAGGCCAACCGGACCTCCGGCACCAGCTTCCGTGGCCCCGGCCTGGAAGAAGGCCTGAAGGTGCTGGCCGAGGTGAAGCGGCAGATTGGCGTGCCGGTGCTCACCGACGTGCACGAATACACCCCGATGAACGAAGTGGCCGCCGTGGTCGATGTGCTGCAGACCCCGGCGTTTCTGGTACGCCAGACCGACTTCATCAAGAACGTCTGCGCGGCCGGCAAGCCGGTGAACATCAAGAAGGGCCAGTTCCTGGCGCCGTGGGACATGAAGCCGGTGGTGGACAAGGCCAAGTCCACCGGCAACGAACAGATCATGGTCTGCGAGCGTGGCGCCTCGTTCGGCTACAACAACCTGGTCAGCGACATGCGCTCGTTGAGCGTGATGCGCGACACCGGCTGCCCGGTGGTGTTCGACGCCACCCATTCGGTGCAGTTGCCGGGCGGGCAGGGCAGCAGCTCCGGTGGCCAGCGCGAATTTGTGCCGGTGCTTGCGCGCGCGGCGGTGGCAGTCGGTATCTCCGGCCTGTTTGCCGAAACCCATCCGGATCCGTCCAAGGCGCTGTCCGATGGACCCAATGCGTGGCCGCTGGACAAGATGGAAGCCTTGCTTGAGACGCTGCTTGCACTGGATACCATCACCAAGCGCAACGGCTTCCTCGAACACGGTGTCTGATCGCCCTGGCATTTGGCAAGCCGGCATCCTGCGGCGATAATCCGGCAGCTTGTTTCCGGTGTACTTCCCCCCTTACTGGTAACCGAACGGACCTATGACCACTATCGCCAAGATCCTCGCCCGCGAAATCCTCGACTCCCGCGGCAATCCCACGCTGGAGGCGGAAGTCACGCTGGCAGATGGCGCGTTCGGCCGCGCGGCGGTGCCCTCGGGCGCCTCGACCGGCACCAAGGAAGCAGTGGAACTGCGCGATGGCGACAAGACCCGGTACCTGGGCAAGGGCGTGCGCCATGCGGTGGACAACGTCAACGGCACCATTGCCGAAGCGCTCAAGGGCTTCGATGCGGCCGACCAGCAGGGCCTGGACCGTCGCTTGATCGATCTGGACGGCACCGAGAACAAGGGCCGCCTGGGTGCCAATGCGTTGCTGGGCGTCTCGCTCGCTGCCGCGCATGCGGTGGCCGCTTCGCGCAAGCAGCCGCTGTGGCAGTACCTGTCCACCATCACCGAATCGGACGTATCGCTGCCGGTGCCGATGATGAACATCATCAACGGTGGTGCGCACGCCGACAACAATGTCGACTTCCAGGAGTTCATGGTGCTGCCGGTCGGCTGCGGCTCGTTCTCCGAAGCGCTGCGCGCCGGCACCGAAATCTTCCATTCGCTCAAGTCGGTGCTCAAGGGTCATGGCCTGAGCACGGCGGTGGGCGACGAGGGCGGCTTCGCGCCGGATTTCCGCAGCAACGTCGAAGCGCTGGACACCATTCTCGAAGCGATCGGCAAGGCCGGCTACACCGCCGGTGAAGACATCCTGCTGGGCCTGGACGTGGCCTCTTCGGAGTTCTACGACAACGGCAAGTACAACCTGGTTGGCGAAAACAAGCGCCTGACCAGCGAGCAGTTCGTCGACTTCCTGGCCGACTGGGTCGCGCAGTATCCGATCATCAGCATCGAAGACGGCCTGGCCGAAGACGACTGGGCCGGCTGGAAGCTGCTGACCGACCGCGTGGGCAAGAAGGTGCAGCTGGTGGGCGACGATCTGTTCGTCACCAACCCGAAGATCTTCAAGCAGGGCATCGACTCGGGCACCGCCAACGCCATCCTCATCAAGGTCAACCAGATCGGCACGCTGACCGAAACGCTGGAAGCCATCGCGATGGCGCATGCGGCCAACTATGCCTCCATCGTCTCGCACCGCTCCGGCGAAACCGAAGACACCACCATCGCCGACATCGCCGTGGCCACCACTGCCACCCAGATCAAGACCGGCTCGCTGTGCCGCAGCGACCGCGTGGCCAAGTACAACCAGCTGCTGCGCATCGAGCAGGCGTTGGGGGCCGGCGCGCGTTACGCCGGCCGCGACGCGTTCGTCTCCCTCAAGCGCTAAGCCGTGCGCAACTGGCGCTGGCTACTGCTGGTGCTGGCGGTGTTGCTGGCTTGGCTGCAGTACCGCTTTTGGTTCGGGCCTGGGAATTCTGGCGAAGTCATGATGCTGGAAGCCCAGGTCGCGCATCAGACACAGGACAACGACGGTCTGCGCCAGCGCAACCAGGCGTTGGCCGCAGAGGTCAAGGACTTGAAGGATGGCGAGGCGGCAATCGAAGAGCGCGCACGCAGTGAGCTGGGCATGATCAAGCCGGGCGAAACGTTCTATCGCGTGGTCGAGGATGCACCGCTGCCGTCACCTACGTCGACCGAGGCGCCTGCTCCTGCGCAGCAGGCGCCGGCCTCCACCGACCCGGTGGGTCATCCATGACCGGCTCCATCTGGGCCATCGTGCCGGCCGCCGGGCGCGGCACGCGGTTCGGTGGGCCCACGCCCAAGCAATACCTGCACGCGGCCGGGCAGCCGCTGATGGCCTACACCCTGGCCGCACTGGCCGCACATCCGGCGGTGGCCGGCATCCTGGTGGCGATCGCTGCCGATGATGTTGATTGGCCCGGTTGGACGGCGGTGCAGTCCAAGCCGGTACTGCATTGCGTGGGCGGTGCGACGCGCGCTGCCTCCGTCCTGGCCGGGTTGCTGGCATTGCCCGACAGCGTGCGTGCAGACGATTTCGTGCTGGTGCACGATGCGGCGCGTCCGAATCTGGCCTTGGCCGATCTGGACCGATTGCTGGAAATCGGTCGCGGCGATCCGGTGGGCGCCATCCTGGCGGCACCGGTGCGCGACACGCTCAAGCGTGCCGGCGACGATGGCGGCATCGATGGCACCGAGCCGCGCGAACGTCTATGGCGCGCGCTCACTCCGCAGCTGTTTCGCCGGCATCAACTGATTCGCGGCCTCACCGAGGCCGCGGCCGCCGGGGTAGACGTGACCGACGAGGCAATGGCGATGGAGCGGCTGGGATTGCGCCCCTTGCTGGTGGAAGGGGCCGAAGACAACTTCAAGGTCACCACGCCGACGGATCTGGCACGGTTTGAATTCGAACTGGCGCGCCGCGGCGTGACGGTCGATGCCGAGTCGTCAGTTGCGCAGGCCACCGAGGTGCCGACCACCGCGCGCAACGCCGCTGCCCAGTCGGTCACTGCCGGACACGGCAACGACGTCACTCAATCACCATAGGGTCTGCATGTCCTTCAATTTCCGCATCGGCCAAGGCTACGACGTCCATGCATTCGGCCCTGGCGACCACGTGATGCTCGGCGGCGTGCGCGTGGCGCATCGCCACGGCGTGCTCGCACACAGCGATGGCGACGTGGTGCTGCACGCGTTGTGCGATGCCATGCTGGGCGCGCTGGCGCTGGGCGACATCGGTCAGCACTTTCCGCCCAGCGATGCGCGCTGGAAGGACGCCGACAGTGCGCAATTCCTGGAGCATTGCGATCAGTTGCTGCGTGAGCGCGGTTGGCGGGTCGGCAATGCCGATGTCACCGTGATCTGCGAGCGTCCCAAGGTCGGCCCGCACGCGCTGGCAATGCGCGAACGTATTGCCGGCTTGCTGGCGATCGAATGCGATGCGGTCAGCGTCAAGGCCACCACCAGCGAACAGCTCGGCTTCACCGGCCGCGGCGAAGGCATTGCTGCACAGGCGGCGGTGCTGCTGGGCAAGATCGCTACCTGATTCACTCCTGCCTGCCGGGCCTGTCCGGCGGGCGAGGTGACATTCCGCGCCGAGCCATCGGCCCACAGCGCACGATGCGTCGGCGCGAAGGTAAACCACAGCATGAGTCACACCTCCGTTCTTCCACGCGCGCACGGCGCGGCCGTGCTGCGTGCGGCCATGCGCTGCACGCCGGACGACTTCCAGGTGGATGAGTTGCCGGCATTCGAGCCTTCCGGCGAAGGCGAACATCTGTTGCTCACCATCCGCAAGCGTGGGCAGAACACCGCCTATGTCGCCAAGGCGCTTGCGCGTTGGGCGGGCATCGCCGAAATGGGGGTGAGCTACGCCGGCCTGAAGGATCGCCATGCAGTCACCACGCAGCGTTTCAGCGTGCACCTACCCAAGCGCGTCGCCCCGGATCTGGCCACGCTCGACGACGCACAGCTGCAGGTGATCGACAGCACCTGGCACAACCGTAAGCTGCAGCGCGGCGCGCTGCTGGGCAACCGCTTCGTGCTGACCCTGCGCCAGGTGCAGGGCGAGCGCGAGGCCATCGAGCAGCGCCTGCAGGCGATCGCTGCGCGCGGCATTCCCAACTGGTTCGGCGAACAGCGTTTTGGCCGCGACGGCGGCAACGTGGCGTCGGCGCTGGCGATGTTTGGCCATGTGCAGCAAGCTGACGGCAGCCTGGCGCCGGCGCCGGCATCGAAACGGCGGCTGCGCAACGACCAGCGCTCGATCCTGCTGTCGGCAGCGCGCTCGGCGCTGTTCAATCGCGTGCTGGCCGCCCGCGTGCAGCAGGGCAGCTGGGATAGCGCGCTGGAGGGTGAGGCCTGGATGCTGGATGGCTCGCGCAGCGTGTTCGGTCCCGAGCCGTGGAGCGAGGTGCTGGCCGAGCGGCTGGCGCGCTTCGACATCCATCCCAGCGGCCCATTGTGGGGCGCGGGGGAGTTACGCCCCACCGATCAGGCGGCCACGATGGAGCAGGGTGCACTTTCGGACCTGCCATCGCAGGCGCTGCGGCAAGGCCTGGAGGCCGCAGGATTGAAGCAGGAGCGCCGCGCATTGCGCTTGCGTCCGCAAGACCTTGGCTACCGCTGGCTGGATGCGCAGACCCTGCAGGTGGAATTCGCATTGCCGCCAGGCTGCTATGCCACCGCAGTGCTGTGGGAGCTGGGCGATGTCAGCGACGAAGGCCGCGCCGCGCCGCTGGGTTCCGACGCCTGAGCGTAATTCTGTACAGGAGCGGCCCCGGCCGCGACAGGCATTGCCGGTAGCGCCTCTCGCGGCCGGGGCCGCTCCTACAGGATGCTGCGACTACTTCCGCGCCAACAACACCAGTAAAGCCCCGGTCCCGCCTTGCGTGGGCGGTGCGGAATGAAACGCCAGCACGTCGTTGCGCTGGCGCAGCAGGCGGTCCATCAGGTTCTCCAGTACCGGCGCACCGTTGTCCGATTGCAGTCCCTTGCCATGGATGATGCGCACGCAGCCATGTTTCGACGCATCAGCGTAATTCTGTGTAGGAGCGGCCCCGGCCGCGACAGGCATTGCCGGTAGCGCCTCTCGCGGCCGGGGCCGCTCCTACAGGATGCTGCGACTACTTCCGCGCCAGCAATACCAACAATGCCCCGGTCCCGCCTTGCGTGGGTGGTGCGGAATGAAACGCCAGCACGTCGTTGCGCTGGCGCAGCAAGCGGTCCACCAGGTTCTTCAGCACCGGCGCACCGTTGTCCGACTGCAGGCCCTTGCCATGGATGATGCGCACGCAGCCATGTTCGTGCGCATGCGCCTCCAGCAGGAACTGGCGCAGCAAGGCCTCGGCCTGTGCAGCGGTGGCACCATGCAGATCCAGCTCGTCCTGCACTGAAAACTGCCCGCGCTTGAGCCGCTGGAACAGCCTCGCAGGCAGCGTGTCGCGGCGGTAGCTGGCGGTATCGCCGGCTTCCAGCGGCGCACTGTCGCGCAGCAGGCGGGCGAATTCAGTCTGCGCCTGCGCCTCGTCGCGCTCGGCCATGCGTGCGCGCGGCTTCGGGCGCGGCTTGGCATTGGCCGGCGGCGCGACCTCGCGCAGCGGCTGGACCGCGCCAATGGCGGCACGGAACAGCGCGCCGTCGTCTTCGTCTTCGGGATGCGACATGGGCACAGCGTAACCGTTCCAACCTCAGGCAGACGCGAAGATCAAGCGGCAAGCCCGTGGACGCATCCGGTATCATGGCCGGGTTTTCCGAGGAGTCCCATGCGCGTACTGGTTAGCAACGACGACGGTGTCGACGCCCCCGGCATCCAGATCCTGGCCGAGGCACTGCGGAGTGCCGGTCATGAAGTGATGGTGGTCGCGCCCGATCGCGACCGCTCCGGCGCCAGCAATTCGCTGACGCTGGATGTGCCCATCCGTACCCGCCGTATCGACGCACAGACCTGCGCGGTGGCCGGCACGCCAACCGACTGCGTGCATCTGGCGCTCACCGGCATGCTGGAGTACGAGCCGGACATCGTGGTCTCGGGTATCAACAACTCGGCCAATCTGGGCGATGACGTGATTTACTCCGGTACTGTCTCCGCTGCGATGGAGGGCCGCTTCCTGGGCCTGCCCGCGGTGGCGGTGTCGCTGGTCACGCACAACCACGAGGCGCACAACTACGAAACCGCCGCGCGCGCAGCGGTGGAGATCGTTGCGCGGCTGAAGGCCGATCCGTTGCCGGCCGACACCATCCTCAACGTCAACGTTCCGGATCTGCCCTGGTCGGATGTGCTTGGTTTCGAGGTCACCCGGCTCGGCAACCGCCACCGTTCCGAGCCGTGCGTGCCGCAGCGCGACCCGCGCGGCCGCACCGTGTACTGGATCGGTCCGGCCGGTCCCGAGCAGGATGCCGGCGCCGGCACCGACTTCCATGCCGTGCGCACCGGGCGGATTTCGATCACCCCGATCCATGTCGATCTCACCCGCTACCAGGCGCTGGAGACCGTGGCCGGCTGGGTCGGCGGACTGACCGCCGCGCTGGACGCGTCGGCATGACGCCGAGGCTGCGCCTGCAACCGGAGTCGGTGGGAATCGGCATGACCTCGCAGCGCGTGCGCGACCGCCTGGTCGAGCGCCTGCGCGAGGCCGGCATCCAGGACGAAGCCACGCTCAATGCGGTGCGCACTGTGCCGCGGCATCTGTTCATCGATGAAGCGCTGGCCTCGCGCGCCTACGAAGACACTGCCTTGCCGATTGGTCATGGCCAGACCATTTCCCAGCCCTGGGTAGTGGCGCGCATGACCGAAGCGGTGCTGCAGGTGGCGCCGACCAAGGTGCTCGAAGTGGGCACCGGTTCTGGCTACCAGGGCGCGATCCTCGCCGCGCTGGGACTGGAGGTCTATACGGTCGAACGCATCGGCGATCTGCTGCGGCAGGCGCGCAAGCGCTTCCGCCACCTGGGCATGAATGTGCGCAGCAAGCACGACGACGGTCGCATCGGCTGGCCCGAACACGGTCCCTACGATGCCATCGTGGTCACCGCTGCCGCGCCGGCGCTGGTGGATGCGTTGGTCGATCAACTCGCGGTCGGCGGGCGGCTGGTCGCCCCGGTCGGTGGTGCGTCCTCGCAGTCGCTGGTGCAACTCACCCGCGCGGCCGACGGTGCGATCGAACACCAGGTTCTGGCCCCGGTCACGTTCGTCCCGCTGTTGTCGGGCATGCTGGATTGACCTCATGAGAGTTCCACGATGAAGATTTTCGGGCCGTTGTACGACGTGGCCATCCGTTGGTCGCGCCATCGCCGCGCCCCCGCGCTGCTGACCGGCCTGAGCTTCGTGGAGGGCTTCATCTTTCCGGTGCCGCCGGAAGTGATGCTGGCGCCGATGTCGTTGGCCGAGCCCAAGCGCTCACTCTGGTTCGCCACCTTGAGCCTGATCGGTTCGATCTGCGGCGCGCTGGTCGGCTACCTGCTGGGCCACTTCGCCTTTGCCGCCCTGCAACCGTTGATCGAATGGCTGGGCTGGAGTGCGAAGATCCAGCAGCAGATCGAGACCCTGCGCGTGCTGGTGGCCGAGTCGCCGTGGAAGGCGTTCTGGGCGCTGGTGCTGGTGGGCTTCACCCCGATCCCGCTGAAGATCTTCACCTGGGCCTCCGGCGTGGTCGGTGTGCCGTTGTTGCCCTTCATCGCCAGCATGCTGGTCGGGCGCGGCAAGCGCGTGTATCTGGTGGCCGGTGCCATCCGCCTGGGCGGTGCGCGGGCAGAGGCGGCGTTGCATAAGTGGATCGAGCCGCTGGGCTGGATGGCGATGGTGGTGCTCGCGGCCGGCGCCGGCTGGCTGGTGTGGAAGACAACCAACGGATGAGCAAGACGCAGATGAATTCGGTACGCAAGACAGCAGTCCTGCTCATGGTCGCCATCGGGCTGGCCGCCTGCAGCAGCGCCACGGTGGTGCGTTCGCCCGGCGGCGGATCTTCGTCGTCGCGCCCTGCGGCGGCGCAGCGGCCGTCGGTGCCGCGTCCCGGTGCCACCGTCACCGTGCAGCGTGGCGACACCCTGTACGCGATCTCGCGCCGGACCAATATCACCGCTGCGGACCTGGCGGCCTGGAATGGCCTGTCGTCTCCGAACACGATCTATCCCGGCCAGACGCTCAAGCTGTATCCCGGTGGGGCGAGCAAGCCCGGCAGCAGCGCGCCGGTGGCCGGCGGCAGCGTGGTCCCGGCGCGCCCGGCGGCGCCGGTCGCCGCGCCGGTCAGCAGCGGTTTTGCATGGCGCTGGCCCGCCGATGGCGTGGTGGTCGGGACGTTCGTGAGCGGAGAGACCACCAAGCAGGGCGTGGATATCGCCGGCGCCAGCGGGCAGGCCGTGCGTGCCGCGGCCGATGGCGTGGTGGTGTACTCCGGTGCCGGCCTGGTCGGCTACGGCGAGCTCATCATCATCAAGCACAACGACCAGTGGCTGTCGGCCTACGGCCACAACCGCAAGCGCCTGCTCAACGAAGGCCAGAACGTCAAGGCCGGCCAGCAGATCGCCGAAATGGGCCGCAGCGGCGCCGCGCGCGACATGCTGCACTTCGAGATCCGCTACAACGGTAAGCCGGTGGACCCGTTGTTGTATTTGCCGAAGAAGTGAATCGGGAATCGGGAATGGGGAATCGCAACAGCGTTGGGCTGGTCGATAGTTTGACGATCGGCAAATACTGCAGCTAAGAGATTGGTCGAGCGGGTGCTTGACAGAAGAAGCTTAGTCCAGCTTGCTTTTCCCGATTCCCGATTCCCGATTCCCGATTCCCGATTCCCGATTCCCGATTCCCGATTCCCGATTCCCGATTCCCGATTCCCGATTCCCGATTCAGCCAGGCAAAATCATTGCCAAGGCCACCCGGCGGCCTTCGCTGGCCAGCACGTTGTAGGTGCGGGCGGCGGCGGCGTTGGTCATCGCTTCCAGGCCGATGCCGCGGGTCAGGCAGGCGGCCAGCACCTGCGCATTGGGAAATTGCTGGCGCTCGCCCGTGCCCAGCAGGATCACCGCCGGGGACAGCGCCAGGATTGCATCCAGATCGCTGGCCTGCAGCTGCGCCAGGTCCTGCACCGGCCAGTGGTCCACCAGTTCGTCCGGCATCAGGATGAAGCTGTGTTGCAGGATCTGCTCGTTCACCTTGGCGTGACGGCCATCGGCCGCACGCAAGGCATAGGTGTAATCGGGGTGTTCCTGGCTCAAAGGCATGAAGGCACTCGCAGGTTCAGCCGCGCGGCAGCACGATCTGGCGCTTTTCCTTGCTGGGGCGGTACAGGATGGCAACATGGCCGATCCGCTGCACCAGGGCACTGCCGGTCTGCTCGACCAGTTCGGCTATCAATGCATCGCGGGTCTCACGGTCCTCGGAAGCCACCTTCACCTTGACCAGTTCGTGGCGCTCGAGCACGTCCTCGAGTTCGGCCAGGAATGCCGGCGTGACCCCCTTGCCGCCGGTCTGCAGCAGGGCCTTGAGGTCGTGGGCCTGGCCGCGCAGGAAACGGTTCTGGGCGGAGGTGAGAACAATGGACATGCAGGATCGAAAGGCAGCAAAGGGTGTTCAGGGTATCATGGCGGCCCGTTCGGACCCCTTTGCCAATGCCTTCCCGCAGTAAAAGCAGCCAGCGCTGGCTCAAGGAACACTTCGCCGACCCTTACGTGAAGAAGGCCCAAGCCGAAGGCATGCGCTCGCGCGCGGCCTATAAATTGGAAGAGCTGCTGCAGCGCGATCGCCTGCTCAAGCCGGGCATGGTGGTGGTGGACCTGGGCGCCGCGCCGGGTGGCTGGTCGCAACAGGTGCGCAAGTCGATGGGCAACAGCGGCCGGGTGGTGGCGCTGGACATCCTGGACATGCCGGCCCTGGCGGGCGTGGAGTTCCTTCACGGTGATTTCAGGGAGCAGGACGTCCTATCGCAATTCGAGGCGATGCTGGGCGATGTGCCGGTAGACCTTGTGCTGTCGGATATGGCCCCCAATAAGAGTGGCATGGATGCGGTCGACCAACCGCGGATGATGCACCTGGCGGAACTGGCGATGGAATTTGCCGACACCCATCTCAAGCCGGGTGGGGCGTTCCTCATCAAGCTGTTCCAGGGTGTGGGGTCCGACGACTACATTCGCGAGCTTCGCCGCCGCTATGACAAGGTGACGATTCGCAAGCCGGCGGCCTCGCGCAAGCGCTCCCCGGAAGTTTATGTGCTCGGTCAGGGCAAGCGTGTCCAGATCAAGTAAGCTGCCAATGACCACCGTGTTTCAAGAATTGAAGAGTAGAGGGCACCGGAGCCAATGAGGATGAACGACTTGACCAAGAATCTGCTGCTGTGGGTGGTCGTCGCGGTTGTGCTGATGGTCGTCTTCCAGAGCTTCTCGCCGCGGATGGCGGGTGGTGTCGGTGCCGACTCGATCACCTACACCCAATTCCTGAAGGAAGTGGACTCCGGACGCGTCAAATCGGTGGATTACACCGACGAGACCAACCTGGCTGTCAACGCGATCCGCTTCAAGCGCACCGACGGCAGCGAAGCCACCGTCTACGGTCCGCGCGACGACAAGCTGGTCGACGTGCTGTACAGCAAGAACATCGAAATGACCCGGCAGAAGCCGTCCACCGGCCCCGGGTTCTGGTCGCTGGTGCTGAATTTCCTGCCGGTCATCCTCATCATCGGCTTCTGGCTGTTCATCATGCGCCAGATGCAGGGCGGTGGCGGCGGCGCCAAGGGGGCGATGAGCTTTGGCAAGTCGCGCGCCAAATTGCAGGGCGAGGACCAGATCAAGATCACCTTCGCCGATGTCGCCGGTTGCGACGAGGCCAAGGAAGAAGTGGGCGAGCTGGTCGATTTCCTGCGTGACCCGACCAAGTTCACCAAGCTGGGCGGCAAGATTCCGCGCGGCGTGTTGATGGTGGGTCCGCCGGGTACCGGCAAGACCCTGCTTGCCAAGGCGATCGCCGGCGAGGCCAAGGTGCCGTTCTTCAGCATCTCCGGCTCGGATTTCGTGGAAATGTTCGTCGGTGTCGGCGCCAGCCGCGTGCGCGACATGTTCGAGCAGGCCAAGAAGCATGCGCCGTGCATCATCTTCATCGACGAAATCGATGCGGTGGGCCGTCATCGTGGTGCCGGCCTGGGCGGCGGTCATGACGAGCGCGAGCAGACCCTGAACCAGTTGCTGGTGGAGATGGACGGGTTCGAGGGCGGTGAAGGCGTGATCGTGATCGCTGCCACCAACCGTCCCGACGTGTTGGACCCGGCGCTGCTGCGCCCGGGTCGTTTCGACCGCCAGGTGGTGGTCGGCCTGCCAGACGTCAAGGGCCGCGAGCAGATCCTGCGCGTGCACATGCGCAAGCTGCCGCTGGCCGAGGACGTGGTGCCCATGGTCATCGCGCGCGGCACCCCGGGCTTCTCCGGCGCGGACCTGGCCAACCTGTGTAACGAGGCGGCGTTGTTTGCTGCACGCGGCAGCGAGAAGGAGGTCCGCATGGATCACTTCGACCGTGCCCGCGACAAGATCCTGATGGGTGCCGAACGTCGTTCGATGGCCATGAGCGAGGACGAGAAGACCCTGACCGCCTACCACGAAGCCGGCCATGCCATCGTCGGCCGGCTGGTGCCGGAGCACGACCCGGTCTACAAGGTCACCATCATCCCGCGCGGTCGCGCGTTGGGCGTCACCATGTATCTGCCCGAAGGCGACCGTTACTCGATGAATCGCGTAGCGATCGAATCGCAGCTGTGTTCGCTATATGGCGGTCGCGTCGCCGAAGAACTGATCTTTGGTGGCGACAAGGTCACCACCGGCGCATCGAACGACATCGAACGTGCCACCAAGATGGCCCGCAACATGGTCACCAAGTGGGGTCTGTCCGACGAACTCGGCCCGGTCGCGTACGGCGAAGAGGAAGACGAAGTGTTCCTGGGTCGTTCGGTGACCCAGCACAAGAACGTGTCCGACGAGACGGCGCGCAAGATCGACGAAGTAGTGCGCTCGATCCTGGACAAGGCCTACAGCAAGACCAAGACCATTCTCACCGAGAATCTGGACAAGCTGCACGCCATGTCGCAGTTGCTGTTGCAGTACGAAACCATCGACGTGCCGCAGATCGACGCCATCATGGAAGGCCGCGAGCCGCCGCCGCCGGCAGGCTGGGGCAAATCGGACAAGGATGGTGGCAACAACAACGACAAGGGCAGCCCGCGTCCGCTGCCGCCCATCGCAGGACCGGCCGAGCAGTTGTAAGCTGCCGCCGACCAGCGTGATGCAAGAAGTGTCGGGGCCAGGAAGCGATTCCTGGCCCCGATGCGTTGTGGCCTTCGATGCAGCGCGACGCACGCCAGCAAAACGCGTCGTCCACCCCCTCGTCCAACCGATTCAGGAGACTTCCGATGTTCGACACCGCCCTCAAGCTGGATTGCGCCGGTCGCAGCCTGCGACTGGATGCGCCGCAGGTGATGGGCATCGTCAATGTCACGCCCGACTCGTTCTCCGACGGCGGCCAGCACGCCACCTGCGAGGCGGCCATCGCCCACGGCCTGCGGCTGGTGGAGCAGGGCGCGGCGGTGCTGGATATCGGGGGCGAATCCACCCGTCCCGGGGCAGCGCCGGTGTCGCTGGACGATGAACTGCAGCGCGTGATTCCGGTGATCCAGGCGTTGGCGCATCGGACGACGGTGCCGATCAGCATCGATACGTTCAAGCCGGAGGTCATGCGCGCGGCCGTCGCGGCTGGTGCCGGCGTCATCAACGATGTGTACGCCCTGCGTTCGCCCGGCGCGTTGCAGGCCGCCGCCGAACTGCAGGTGCCGGTGGTGTTGATGCACGCGCGCAACGCGCCGCATGCGATGGAGCAGTCGCCGCACTACGACGATGTGGTGGGCGAGGTGCATCGGTTTCTCGCCGAGCGCATCTTCGCCGCCGAAATGGCCGGCATCGACAAACGTCGGCTGGTGCTCGACCCCGGCTTCGGTTTCGACAAGACCACCGCACATAACCTCACCTTGCTGGCGCAGTTGCAGCGCCTGCAGGAGTTCGGCCTGCCGGTGCTGGCCGGGCTGTCGCGCAAGCGCAGCATCGGCGAGTTGACCGGGCGCGAAGTGGCCGCCGAGCGGGTGCATGGCTCGGTGGCCGCGCATCTGATCGCCGCCCAGCACGGCGCGCTGTTGTTGCGTGTGCACGATGTGGCCGCGACCGTGGATGCACTGAAGGTCTGGAGCGCGGTCGCGGCGATCCCGGTGCCACGGGTGACGGCACCGGCTGCGCCGACGATCCGTTGGCCGGACGAGGACTGATGCCAGCAGACCGCCGCCCGCTGGCGATCGCGCTGATGGGCCCCACCGCCAGCGGCAAGACCGCGCTGGCGCTGGAGGCGGCGCAGCGCTGGAATGGCGAGATCGTCAGCGTCGATTCGGCGCTGGTCTATCGCGGGCTGGATATCGGTGCGGCCAAGCCGGATGTGGCGATGCGCGCGGCGGTGCCGCACCATCTGATCGACCTGCGCGATCCCTGGCAGACCTATTCGGCCGCCGAGTTCGCCAGCGATGCGCGGCGTGCGATCGACGACATCGTTGCGCGCGGCAAGCTGCCGATCCTGGCCGGTGGCACCGGGTTGTACTTCCGCGCGTTGCTGGAAGGCCTGTCGCCACTGCCCGAGGCCGACCCGGCTGTGCGCGCGGCGATTGCCGCGCAGGCCGAACAGCTCGGATGGGCGGCCCTGCACGCGCAGCTGGCGCAGATCGATCCCGTCGCCGCGGCGCGCATTCATGCCACCGACCCGCAACGCATCCAGCGCGCGCTGGAGGTGTATCGCATCAGCGGCCGGCCGATCAGCTACTGGCAGGGCCTGCCGGCGCCGCCACGGCTGCCGGTGCGGGTGCTGAAGCTGGTCCTGGCCCCGCGCGAGCGGGCCGTGCTGCATGCGCGGATCGCGCAGCGGCTGGAGCAGATGCTGGCGCAGGAGTTCCTTGGCGAAGTGGAAGTCCTGCGCGCGCTGCCGCAGATGCGTGCGGTGGTCGCGCCGCTGGATCTGCCGGCGGTGCGCGCAGTGGGCTACCGCCAGGCCTGGGAATATCTGGACGGCGCCGGCAGCCTGGCCGAGTTTCGCGACAAGGCGGTGCAGGCGACCCGGCAACTGGCCAAACGCCAGCTCACCTGGCTGCGCGGCGAACGCGACGCACGCTGGTTCGACCCGCAGCATGACCGGCATCGATTGGATGACGCACTTGCCGGCTTCCTCGCCCATCGTCCCGCTGTACGGCCGCCTTCAGGCGTGTAACATCGTGTTTCCGGGGCCTGCTGGGGATGGCAGGTATCGACCGGGACAATAAGAACAATAATGAAGGAGTTTTTTCGATGGCTAAGGGGCAATCTTTACAGGACCCGTTCCTCAACGCGCTGCGGCGCGAGCGGGTGCCGGTGTCTGTGTATCTGGTCAACGGCATCAAGCTGCAGGGCACGATCGAGTCGTTCGACCAGTTCGTGGTCCTGCTGCGCAACACCGTGAGTCAGATGGTCTACAAGCACGCCATCTCCACGGTCGTGCCGGCGCGCAATGTGCGCGTGGGGCCGGGTGGCGGGTATGTGCAATCCAATGAAGGCAATCAGGCGGAAGATGACGACGTCGAGCAGTAATGGAGTAGTGCGTGTTTGATCGCTCACGCAAGGGTGAACACGCGTTGTTGATCCAGACCCACGCCGGTGGGCCTGCCGAAGAAGATGTGCTGGAGGAGTTCGCCGACCTTGCAAGGTCGGCGGGCGCCACGGTGGCGGCCACGCTCACCGCGCGCATCGACAAACCCAGCCCGTCCACCCTGATCGGTAGTGGCAAGCTCGAAGAGGTCAAGGCGGCGGCCGAGGCCACCGGCGCGGATCTGGTGCTGGTCAACCACACCTTGTCGCCTGGCCAGGAACGCAACCTGGAGCGCTATCTGGAGCGGCGCGTGATCGATCGCACCGGGCTGATCCTGGATATCTTCGCGCAACGTGCGCGCAGCCACGAAGGCAAGTTGCAGGTGGAGCTGGCGCAGCTGCGGCATATGGCCACACGGCTGGTGCGCGGCTGGACCCACCTTGAGCGTCAGCGCGGTGGTGCGATCGGCCTGCGCGGCCCTGGCGAAACCCAGCTGGAAACCGACCGCCGCCTGCTGCAGAAACGGGTGGAACAGTTGCAGAAGCGGCTGGAAAAGGTCGAGGTGCAGCGCAACCAGATGCGCCGCGCGCGGCTGCGCAGCGAGCTGCCGCGCATCGCGCTGGTTGGCTATACCAATGCCGGCAAGTCCACGTTGTTCAATGCGCTGACCGGTGCCGATGCGTATGCGGCCGACCAGTTGTTCGCCACCCTCGATCCTACCGTGCGGCGCATCGCCTTGCCGGGTGGCAGCGCGATCCTGGCCGATACGGTCGGCTTCGTGCGCGATCTGCCGCACGAATTGGTGGCCGCGTTCCGTTCGACCCTGTCCGAGGCACGCGAGGCCGATCTGCTGTTGCATATCGTCGATGCCGCCGACCCGCTGCGCGAAGAACGTATCCTGCAGGTGGACGAGGTGCTGCATGCGGTGGGTGCCGGCGAGCTGCCGCAGCTGCTGGTATTCAACAAGATCGACAGGATCGAAGGCGCGCAAGTGCGTCACGACGCGCAGGACGGGATTCCCGATCCGGCGCGCCGCGAGCGCGTGTGGATTTCCGCACGCGATGGCCGCGGGCTGGAAGAACTGCAACGCGCACTCGGCCAGCGCCTGGATCTACGCCATGTGACCGGCCAGCTGCGGCTGCCGCCCTCGGCCGGCCGCCTGCGCTCCAAGTTGCATCAGCTGGAAGTGGTGCGCCAGGAGCAGGGTGACGAAGACGGTTGGCTGCTCGAAGTCGATCTGCCGATGGTCGAGGCCGAGCGTCTGGCTGCGGGCGACGACGGTGCGCCGTTGCGCGCGATGTTGCCCGATCGCCGCGAAGACTGGGAAACCTGATGCACGCCAGCATCAGTGCCGGCGCATGAGAGGACGGGGGTGGCGATGGGCGTGCGGTTGCTCGCCCACGCCGGCCGCTCGCCTTCCCTGAGCCTTGCGCCGCGCCACGACCACCACGCTGCTGGCCTCCCCGGACCTGAGGCGCTGCTCGCGGCCAGGGCACCGGCACTGCAGCGCAAGACACGGCCGGCGAATTCGGATAAAAGTGGGCGCTGTCCAAGCCGAACCCCGCAATGACGTTTCCGACCGACCACGATCTCCAGCAGCTTGCCCACGCGCTGAGTACGCAGTTGCGTGCCGCGCGCGAACGGCTGGTGACGGCGGAAAGCTGCACCGGCGGCTGGATTGCCAAGGCGATGACCGACATTGCCGGCTCGTCGGACTGGTTCGATTGCGGCATCGTTGCTTACAGCTACGAAGCCAAGCAGGCCTTGTTGCGGGTGCGGCCGCAGACCCTGGAAGTCCACGGGGCGGTCAGTCGGGAAACCGTCATCGAGATGGTCTCCGGTGCCTTGGTCGGCTCCGGCGGCAGCATTGCGGTGGCGGTGACGGGAATCGCCGGTCCGGGTGGCGGCAGCGAAGGCAAGCCGGTCGGCACGGTCTGGATTGGGTGGAAGCGACGGGGCGGCTATGCCACCGCGCAGCTGTGCCAGTTCGATGGCGACCGCGATGCCGTGCGCCGACAGACCGTGGTGGCTGCGCTCGGTGGATTGAGCGCGCTGCTATAGGGCAAGCGCGCGCACCAGCGGTTGTCGTTTACAGCGCGTGCGCGATCACCGATAGCGTCCGCCAGATCGTCATCACACGCTGCTGCCAGCCGGCCGCTGGGCCGCATGCCTCGTTGCGCCAGTGGCCCGCGCGTCGCGCCAGCGCCTGTGCAATCGACCGGTCGCACGCCAGGCCTGCACAAACCTGGCATGGCCGGCCGGCAGCATCGGGCGCGCGACAACGGGTGGCAGATGGGCTACAACCCAGGCTCTGCTTGCCGACCTGTGTGCCGATGCCCGCGTTCTCCGCTGTCGAAATCGTTTCCTCGTCGCCGTTCCCGCCTGCTGCGTGCCGGTGGAGTGCGCAGTTCGCGCGGCGATGCGTTGCTGCAATCGCCCAGGGCCTGCAGCAGTCCAGCGCGACACCCCCGCACGCGCCCCCCTGGTGCGGCGGCGTGCGCGTCCACCGCTTCGCTCCTGCACCGGCAGGCCTGCGGCAGCGCTGTGCGGTCCAGCCATGCCAGGCGGTGCGCTGATGTGGGAGGCACTTGGCACCGTGCGCGACCTGGGGCGGCTGCAGGAAATTGCCGCCGTGCTGATCCGCTATGGATTCGGCGATATCGTGCGCCGGATCGGGCTGGCGGACGTGTTGGAGCGGGCCGGCAAGCTATTGCAGTGGGGCAATGCCGAAGGCCGCCTGCGCATGTCCGCCGCGATGCGCGTGCGACGTGCGTTGGAGGAACTGGGCCCCACCTTCGTCAAGCTGGGTCAGGTGCTGGCCACGCGCGTTGACCTGCTGCCGCCGGACTGGATCGACGAACTGAGCGAACTGCAGAATGCCGTGCCGGCCTTGCCCTTCGCGCAGGTCCTGCCGCAACTGGTCGCCGCGCTCGGTGCCGAGCCCGATAGCGTGTTCGCCCGCCTCGACGAGCAACCGCTGGCCGCCGCCTCGCTGGCGCAGACCCACCGCGCCTGGCTGGCCGACGGCACCCCGGTGGTGTTGAAGATCCGTCGCCCCGGGATCGGCGACACCATCGAAGCGGATCTGCGCCTGCTGGCGCGGCTGGCCGACATCGTCGAGACCCGCGCACCGGATCTCAAGCGCTACCGCCCGGCCGAGGTGGTGCAGCAGTTCACCGTGTCGCTGCGGCGCGAACTGGATTTCGCCGCCGAGTGCCGCAATGCCGAACGCATCGCGGCCGACTTCGCTCACGACCCGCAGGTCGTGGTGCCGGCGGTGTATTGGCAGTGGACCTGCGAATCGCTCAACGTGCAGGACTTCATCGACGGCATTCCCGGACGCGACCTGCAGGCGGTGGACGCGGCCGGGCTGGATCGCAAGGCGCTCGCGCGCGCCGGTGCCGGCATCGTGCTCAAGATGGTGTTGCAGAACGGGTGTTTCCACGCCGATCCGCATCCGGGCAATATCTTCTACCTGCGCGACGGGCGCATCGCCGTCATCGACTTTGGCATGGTCGGGCGTGTCTCCGAGCAGCGGCGCTTCCAGGTTGCGCAGCTGTTGCACGGCATGGTGAGCCAGGACGCCGAAGCCGTCATCGATGTGCTGCTGGAATGGGCCGGTGCCAGCCTCGAGATCGATGAGCCGCGCCTGCAGCAGGACATCGGCGCGTTTATCGACCAATACCGGGGCGTGCCGCTGAAGGAACTGCGCATCGGTGCCATGCTGGGCGATGTCACCGCAATTCTGCGCGACCACAGCTTGCCGCTCCCGTCGGATCTGGCGCTGATGATCAAGGCTTTTCTCACGCTGGAAGGCATGGGGCGTCAGCTCGATCCGGATTTCGACATGGCCACCGAAGCGCAGCCGTATCTGGAGCGCGTGGTCCTGCAGCGTTATGCGCCCAACGCCATGCTGCGCCGTGGCCGCCGCACCGTGACCGGCGCGATCGACCTGATTGGCGATCTGCCGCGTGATCTCAAGCGGCTGATCCAGGCCGCGCGGCGCGGCAAGCTGCAGTTGCAGGTGGAAACGCGCGCATTGCGCGAATTCGGCGAACAGGTCGACCGCGCGGCCAACCGATTGACCATGGGCATCGTCACCGCCGCGCTGGTGATCGGCTCCTCGATCGTGATGAATAGTGTCGGCGGCAGCGCCAGCCGCTGGCTGCTTGGCCTGGGCGTGAGCGGTTTCATCGGCGCTGGGCTGTGCGGCATCTGGATCCTGTTTTCGATCTGGCGCAGTCGGCGCTAGCGCCGCATTCCGGTTGCCAACGACGTGCTGCCGTGCGCAGGGCTTGCACGCCGCTGCGTTAGTAGTAATACTACTAACCATGGACCTGACCGATACCCAACACGCCATCCTGGCCCTGATCGCCGAGCGCATCGAGACCGACGGCGTTCCGCCGTCACAGACCGAGATCGCGCGCGCCTTCGGATTCAAAGGCGTGCGCGCGGCGCAGTATCACCTGGAGGCCCTGGAGCAGGCCGGTGCGATCCGGCGCGTGCCCGGGCAGGCACGCGGCATCCGCCTGGCTGGCCAGGGCAGCGCGCAGCCGCGCGCACCGGCGGGCGGCGAATCGAACCGCGACGATGTGCTGCGGCTGCCGGTGCTGGGCCGGGTGGCCGCCGGCCTGCCGATCGGTGCCGACATCGGTTCGGACGACTTCGTGGTGCTGGACCGGGTGTTCTTTTCGCCATCGCCGGATTACCTGCTCAAGGTGCAAGGCGATTCCATGCGCGACGAAGGCATCTTCAACGGCGACCTGATCGGTGTGCACCGCACCCGCGACGCGCGCTCCGGGCAGATCGTGGTGGCGCGGATCGACGAAGAGATCACCGTCAAGCTGTTGAAGATCGGCAAGGACCGGATCCGGCTGCTGCCGCGCAATCCGGACTACGCCCCGATCGAAGTGCAGCCCGATCAGGATTTCGCCATCGAAGGCCTGTATTGCGGGCTGCTGAGGCCCAATCGCTGAGGGCTGTACCGATGCCTGCGCGGGGCGTTTTCCCAGTCGGCATCGCCGCATTGTCCGCTGCCCGGGCACCGACCGCATCGTTAACCTGAGTGTGTCGCCGCCAGTCTCAGCCTTTGCGATACACCACCGCTACATTGGCTCCACACCGAAATCACTGACAAGGATCACCCAGATGGACGAGAACAAGAAGCGCGCCCTTTCCGCCGCACTGAGCCAGATCGAAAAGCAATTCGGCAAGGGGTCGGTCATGCGCATGGGCGACCGCGTGATCGAGGCGGTCGAGGTCATTCCGACCGGCTCGCTGATGTTGGACATCGCACTGGGAATCGGCGGCCTGCCCAAGGGCCGCGTAGTGGAAATCTACGGCCCTGAATCCTCGGGCAAGACCACCTTGACCCTGCAGGCGATTGCCGAATGCCAGAAGAAGGGCGGCACGGCGGCCTTCATCGATGCCGAGCACGCGCTGGATCCGATCTACGCCGCCAAGTTGGGCGTCAATGTGGATGACCTGCTGCTGTCGCAGCCGGATACCGGTGAGCAGGCATTGGAAATCGCCGACATGCTGGTGCGTTCGGGCTCGGTCGACATCGTGGTGGTCGACTCGGTGGCGGCGTTGACGCCCAAGGCGGAAATCGAAGGCGAGATGGGCGACCAGCTGCCGGGCCTGCAGGCCCGCCTGATGAGCCAGGCGCTGCGTAAGCTCACCGGCAACATCAAGCGCTCCAACACGCTGGTGGTGTTCATCAACCAGCTGCGCATGAAGATCGGCGTCATGATGCCGGGCCAGAGCCCGGAAGTGACCACCGGCGGCAATGCCCTGAAGTTCTACGCCTCGGTGCGCCTGGACATCCGCCGCATCGGCGCGATCAAGAAGGGCGACGAGATCATCGGCAACCAGACCAAGATCAAGGTGGTCAAGAACAAGCTGGCGCCTCCGTTCAAGCAGGTGGTCACCGAAATTCTCTACGGCGAGGGCATCAGCCGCGAGGGCGAGTTGATCGACATGGGTGTGGAAGCCAAGCTGGTGGACAAGGCCGGCGCCTGGTACAGCTACGGCGACGAGCGCATCGGTCAGGGCAAGGACAACGCGCGTGGTTACCTGCGCGATAACCCGCAGGTGGCGGTCAAGCTGGAAGCGGAGCTGCGCGAGAAGTTCCAGCCCGCCGAGGCGCCGCGCGAAGCAGGCGACGACGCCGAGAAGGAATAAGCAGCACTGGTAGCCGGAAGGCGTTGGCCAGGCTGGCGCGACCGGCGTGCCGTGATGGGGTTGGTGTCCCGGGGGGCGTGGCAGTCTCAGCCGCTTCCCCCCCCTTCTGACGTAGTTCGCTGGTGATGTCGTTTCAAGTTTTTCTATCGCGGGAACGGTGGAGTCAGTGCTGCTGCTTCTCGCGGTAGATCTATCGAGGGCCAGGAGGGCGGGCGCCAGGGACGGCGCATTGATGCAGCAATCGAGGGACACGTCACGATGGACGAGCAAGAATCCGCCCCCAAGCGGGGCCGCCGGTTCAAGGAGCAGACGCCGGTCCAACGTGCATTGGGGCTACTGGTGCGGCGCGAGCACTCGCGCAAGGAATTGAATCGCAAGTTGCTGGCGCGCGGGATCGAGCCGGACGCCGCGCAGGCGGCCGTCGAGCGCCTGGCGGGCGAGGGGTGGCAGGATGACACCCGGTTTGCCGCCTCGGTGGTGCGAAACCGCGCCGGTTCGGGCTACGGCCCCCTGCACATCCGCGCCGAACTCGGCACCCATGGGCTGGACAGCGAGGCCATCAGTGCCGCAATGGCCACCTTCGAGGGCGATTGGACCGAGAATGCGCGCGATCTGGTCTGCCGCCGTTTCGGCGAGCAAGGGCCGGTGGATTTGCCGCAGCGGCGCAAGGCCGCCGAGCTGCTGGCCCGGCGTGGTTTCGACGGCAACAGCATTCGCAGCGCCACGCGCTTCGACCTTGAGGACTGAGGGCGTCAGGCCTGCTACCCTTGGTGGTTTCAGGTTGTTCCGCTCATCTGCGCCCATATCTCATTGGGTGACCGGGACTGCCGCCCGCCCAATGCCAGCACATGAACGCACCTGCCAAATTTAGCACTTCCCAGATCCGCCGCGACTTCCTTGCGTTTTTCGAGGGCAAGGGCCACACCATCGTGCCATCCGCACCGCTGGTGCCGGGCAATGACCCGACCCTGCTGTTCACCAATTCCGGCATGGTCCAGTTCAAGGACGTCTTTCTTGGCGCAGAGAAGCGCAGTTACGTGCGCGCCGCAGACGTGCAGCGCTGCCTGCGTGCCGGCGGCAAGCACAACGACCTGGATTCGGTGGGCTATACCGCGCGTCACCATACCTTCTTCGAGATGCTGGGCAACTGGTCGTTCGGCGATTACTTCAAGAAGGATGCCATCGCCTGGGCCTGGGAACTGTTGACCCAGGTCTGGAAACTGCCGGCCGAGCGCCTGCTGGTCACCGTCTATCACACCGACGAAGAAGCTTTCGCACTGTGGCGCGACATGATCGGCATTCCCGAGAGCCGCATCGTACGCATCGGCGACAACAAGGGCGCCCCTTACGCCTCGGACAACTTCTGGCAGATGGCCGATACCGGCCCCTGCGGCCCCTGCACCGAGATCTTCTTCGACCATGGCGACCATATCGCCGGTGGCCCGCCGGGTTCGCCGGACGAAGACGGCGATCGTTACATCGAGATCTGGAACCTGGTCTTCATGCAGTTCGACCGCCAGCCGGATGGCACCCTGGTGCCCCTGCCGGCCCCCTGCGTGGACACCGGCATGGGTCTGGAACGGTTGGCTGCAATCCTGCAGCACGTCCACACCAACTACGAAATCGACGTGTTCCAGGCGCTGATCGGCAAGGCCAGCGCGCTGACCGGTGTCAGCGATCTGGAAAACAAGTCGCTGCGGGTCATCGCCGATCACATCCGCGCCTGTTCGTTCCTGATCGTCGACGGCGTGTTGCCCTCCAACGAAGGGCGCGGCTACGTGCTGCGCCGGATCATCCGGCGTGCGCTGCGGCATGGCTGGATGCTGGGCGTGCGCCAGTCGTTCTTCAGCAAGATGGTGCCCACCCTGGTCGAGCTGATGGGCGAGGCCTATCCCGAGCTGGTGGTGGCCAGGGATACCGTCGCCCGCGCCTTGTTGGCCGAAGAGGAGCGCTTTGCCGAGACGCTGGACGCCGGCATGAAGATCTTCGACGACGTGGCGGCGCGGTCGCAGGACGTCATTCCGGGGGCGGACGCGTTCCGTCTCTACGACACCTACGGGTTCCCGGTCGATCTGACGGCCGATATCGCGCGCGAGCGCGGCATGCGGGTGGACATGGAGGGCTTCGAGTTCTCCATGGAGCGCCAGCGCGAGACCGCGCGTGCCGCCGGCAAGTTCGGCGGTGGCGTTGCGTTGCCGGCCGACCTGGTCGCCACCATGTCGCCGACCGTGTTCCTGGGCTATAAGGCGCACGACGCCGATACCCTCAAGGTCGTCGCCCTGCTCAAGCAGGGCCGCACGGTCGAGCGTGCGGAGGCCGGCGAGGAGGTCATGGTGTTCACCGATCGCACGCCGTTCTACGCCGAATCCGGCGGTCAGGTCGGCGACAGCGGGCAGTTGAGCAACACCCACGTATCGATCGACATCACCGACACCCAGAAGTTCGCCGGCCAGTTCCACGGACACGTAGGGCGCATCACCGAGGGTGCGCTCGCGCTGGGCGACGTGCTGGCGGGCGGCATCGATGTGCAGCGCCGCGGCAAGACCATCCTCAACCACTCGGCCACGCACCTGCTGCATGCCGCGTTGCGCGAGGTGCTGGGCACGCATGTGCAGCAGAAGGGCTCGCTGGTGGCGCCGGACCGGCTGCGTTTCGACTTCTCGCATTTCCAGCCGATCACCGCCGACGAACTGGCGGTGATCGAGCGCAAGGTCAACGCCGAGGTGCGCGCCAACCATGCCGTCGAAGTGCACAACATGGCCATGCAGGAAGCGCTGGATTTCGGCGCGATGGCGCTGTTCGGCGAGAAGTACGGCGAGCGCGTGCGGGTGCTGAAGATGGGCGGCTATTCCACCGAGCTGTGTGGCGGCACCCATGTGAGCCGCACCGGCGACATCGGCCTGTTCAAGATCACCTCCGAAGGCGGTGTGTCCTCGGGCGTGCGTCGCATCGAGGCGGTGACCGGGCAGGGCGCGCTGGATCATGTTGCCGACCAGGAGCGACGCTTGTCCGAGGCGGCCGGCCTGCTGGGTGGCAATGCCGGCGAAGTGGTCGACAAGGTGCGCGTGCTGACCGAACGTCAGAAGCGCCTGGAGCGTGAGCTGGACGCATTGAAGGCCAAGCTGGCATCCGGTGCGACCGCAGATCTGGGCGCGAGCGCCGTGGATGTTGCCGGGGTGAAGGTCGTCGCCGTGCGTCTGGAAGGCTTCGATGCGAAGGCCTTGCGCGAGGCGATGGATCGCCTGAAGCAGCAATTGGGCGACTCGGTGATCGTGCTGGCTGGTGCATCGGCCGGCAAGGTCGCGTTGGTGGCCGGAGTGAACGGCAAGCCAACCGGCAAGGTGAAGGCGGGGGAACTGCTTGGCCATATCGCCAGTCAGATCGGAGGCAAGGGCGGCGGCCGTCCGGATCTCGCCCAGGGTGGTGGCGAGGACGGTCCCGCTCTTGCGACCGCACTCGACGGTGTGACCTCCTGGGTCAAGCAACACTTGGGCTGAACACTTGTCCTGCTATGCCTTGATGGTCAGCGGGATGTGCCGCTACCATTTATCGTCTATTCCCTTTACCTAGGGCGCGTCTCACTCAGGAGACCGTCGATGCTGGTGGGAAGCCCACCAGTTCCAGGAGATTTGCAAAATGTTGATCCTCACTCGCCGGGTAGGCGAAACCTTGATGATCGGCGACTCGGTCACCGTCACTGTGCTCGGCGTCAAGGGTAATCAGGTGCGTATTGGTATTACCGCACCCAAGGATGTGGCTGTGCATCGTGAAGAAATCTATCAGCGCATCCAACGTGGAGACGAGCCGGTGGCCTCCGGCGCGCATCACGGCGACGATTCTTCGAATTGATCGTCATAAAGGGTTTACGTTAGCCCCTCTTACCCGGTATTCTTCGCGGCCTGCCACAGACAGTGCGGCAGGACGAAAAAACTGGAGCGATGCCCGAGTGGCTGAAGGGGCTCCCCTGCTAAGGGAGTATAGGGTCAAAAGCTCTATCGAGGGTTCGAATCCCTCTCGCTCCGCCAGTGTTCCAGACGCCTGCAAATCGCTGATTTGCAGGCGTTTTTGTTTAATCGGTCGGTGGTGACGGGGCGGCTGCGGCAAAGGCTGGTCAGTGATCCGGATGATGAAGGACCGGGGGCGGTGAGTGCGCGGGCCATCTTGCAGCGCAGGCCAGGCGCCCGATCGCTCACGGCCATTGCGCGGGTGGGTCTGACGGTCCGCGCGCAGATCAAGTCCGGCATCAGTGCGCCGCTAATACTGTGGACTAAATCCCGGATTCGACGTGATGTATCGATTGCCGCTATTGAGGCGCTTGTTCTCGTTCGGGAACAGTGGGCTGCAGCACAAGGCCAACGCGGTGGACCGGGTGATGGCCGTGATCGAGTTCGATCTGGATGGCCGCATCCTGGAGGTGAACCAGAACTTCCTGTCGCTGATGGGCTATCGGCGTGACGAAGTGGTCGGCCAGCATCACCGCATGTTCGTCACCGCCAGCGACCGCGATAGCGAGAGTTATCGCCAGTTCTGGGAGGCGTTGCGTCGCGGCGACTTCAATGCCGGGCGTTTCTGTCGACTGGACAAGCATGGACGCGAGGTGTGGATCAATGCCTCCTACAACCCGTTGCTCGATCGTGCCGGCAAGGCGTATCGGGTGGTGAAGTACGCCACCGACATTACCCAGCAGGTGCGTCAGACCGTCGATTTCGAAGGGCGGATCGATGCGATCGACAAGGTGATGGCGGTCATCGAGTTCTCGCTCGATGGCACGGTGCTCGATGCCAACCAGAATTTCCTGCAGGTGATGGGATACCGGCTCGATGAGATTCGCGGCAAGCATCACGGCATGTTCGTGGATGCCGCTACGCGCCAGTCCGCTCCCTATCGTGCGTTCTGGGAGTCGCTTGGGCGCGGCACATTCAACGCCGGTCGCTACAGGCGCATCGGCAAGGATGGGCGTGAAGTGTGGATCCAGGCGTCCTACAACCCGGTGCTGGACGCGCATGGGCGCCCGTACAAGGTGGTCAAGTACGCCACCGATGTGACCCGCCAGGTGGTCGATTCGGCCGATGCGGATGGCCGCATCCAGGCCATCGACAAGGTGATGGGGGTGATCGAGTTCGATCTGGAGGGCCACGTATTGGGCGCCAACGCCAATTTCCTGGCGATCCTGGGCTATACGCCGGAGGAGGCCATCGGCCGGCATCACGGGATGTTCGTCGATGCGGCCTACCGCGCATCGGAGGATTACCGCCATTTCTGGGCCAAGCTGGCGCGCGGCCAGTTCGATGCGGGGCGTTATTGCCGATTGCGCAAGGATGGCAGTGCGGTGTGGATCCAGGCCTCCTACAACCCGATCCTGGACGTATCCGGCCGCCCGTACAAGGTGGTCAAGTACGCCACCGATGTCACCGACCAGGTGCGTTCGGCCGAGCGCATGCACGAGCTGGTGCGGCAGACCCTGGGCATCGCGCAGAACGTGCAGCGCGAGTCGCACCACATTTCCGTCAGCAACCAGGAACTGGTCAGCCGCGCGTCCAGCCAGTCCCTGGCAGTGGCGCAGACCGCGGGCACGATCGATCAGCTGGCCGTCACGGTACAGGCCAATTCCGAGAGTGCGGGTTCGGCGCGGCAGATGGCCGAGGAATCGGCGGCGGTGGCACGTCGTGGTGCGGAGGTCATCGCCAAGGTGGTCGAGACCACGGCCGGGATTCGTTCTGCGACAGATCGGATCGGCCAGATCATCGAGGTCATCGATGGCATTGCCTTCCAGACCAATTTGTTGGCATTGAATGCAGCGGTGGAAGCGGCGCGTGCCGGCGAGCAGGGGCGCGGATTCGCGGTGGTGGCCACCGAAGTGCGCAATCTGGCGCAGCGCTGCAGCGTGTCGGCGCGGGAGATCCGCGCGTTGATCGACAATGCGACCGATCAGGTCGGCGATGGCTCGCGCCTGGCCGAACAGGCCGGCGTGGTGATGCAGGACATGGTGGGTTCGGTGCTGCGTGTCACCGCCACCGTCGAGCAGATCGCCAGTGCCAGCCGCGAGCAGGCGCAGGGTATCTCCACCGCCAATGCGGCATTGCAATCGATCGGCGTGCAGGCGCGCGACCAGGCGCAGATGGTCGACGACCTGGCGCGCTCGGCACGCGTGCTGGAGGCAGACGCCGATGCGTTGTTCGAACTGGTCAATGGCGACGCCGAGGAATCTACGCCGCAGGACGCCGCCCTCCTGCGGCGCGCCAGTGCGCAGGCTGCCTGACCGCGCACTGCGCCGCTGCGGCGACTTCGGCGCGCCGCGCCGCATCAGGCCCGTGCCGAATTACCTTGGCAGATCGAACACCAGCACTTCTGCATCGCGTGCATCGGCCAGCACGATCTCCGGCTCGCCGATGAGCTGTACCGCATCGCCGGCCGACAGCGCCTGCCCGTTCACGCTCAGGCTGCCGCGGGCCACCTGCACGTAACCGATGCGGCCCTCGGCCAGCGGCTGCTGCAGGCGCACCGCGCCGTCCAGGATGGTGGCGTACAGGCGTGCGTCCTGATGCAGGCGCAGCGAGCCGTTCTCACCGCCCGGCGAGGCGATCAGGCGCAGCTGGTTGTGCTTGCTGTCGGCATCGAAGTGCTTCTCTTCGTAGCTCGGCTCGATCCCGGCGCGTTCGGGCATCACCCAGATCTGCAGGAAATGCACCGGCTCGCTGGCCGAATGATTGAACTCGCTGTGGGTGACGCCGCTGCCGGCGCTCATGCGCTGCACATCGCCGTAGTGCAGGACTGACCCAGTGCCCATGCTGTCCTTGTGTTCCAGCGCCCCGCCCAGGACGTAGGAAATGATCTCCATGTCGCGATGGCCGTGGGTGCCGAAGCCTTCACCCGGCTGCACCTTGTCCTCGTTGATGACCCGCAGCGGGCCGATGCCCATGTGGCGCGGGTCGTGGTAGCTGGCGAAGGAAAAGGTATGGCGCGAGGACAGCCAGCCATGCTCGGCGCGGCCACGGGTTTCACTTTTGCGGACATTCAACATGCTGCTGCTCCAGGGTAGATTCGAATTGGCGCCGGTCTGTGGATCGGTGTGCCAGCGCCTTGATGGAGAGTCTCCGCCTCTGCGAGAGGAAGAAAAAGCGAGTAGATTTGGCTGCTATCATCGAAAAAATCGAACAATGAAGATCAGCCTGGAAGCGCTGCAGATCCTGGATGCGATCGACCGTCGTGGTTCATTCGCCGCCGCCGCCAAGGTGTTGTTCAAGGTGCCATCGACCATCTCCTACACGGTGGCCAGGCTCGAAGAGGACCTGGGCGTGCAGCTGTTCGAGCGCTTCGGGCCGAAGGCGACCCCCACCCAGGCCGGGCGCGAACTGCTGCGCGAAGGCCGCCATCTGCTGCGTGCGGCACAGGAACTGGAAGTGCGGGTGCGGCGGGTGGCTTCGGGCTGGGAATCGGACTTTGCGATCGGGCTGGATGCGATCCTGCAGGCGGCGTTGCTGCAGGATCAAATCCTGGCGTTCTACCGCGTGGCCGACAGTACCCGGCTGCGCGTGCTGAGCGAATCGCTGTCCGGCAGTTGGGAGGCCTTGCTGGATCGGCGGGTGGACCTGATCGTGGCGGCGGGCGAGGGGCCGAGTGGCGGCGGCTATGTCGCCGAGCCGATCGGCAGCGTGCAGTTCGTGTTCGCGGTGGCCTGCACTCATCCGCTGGCGGGCGCCGCCCTGCCGGGGGCGGCCGAGCTGGCCGACCACAGTGCGATCGCGGTGGCCGATTCGGCGCGGCGTTTGCTGCCGCGCACCGTGGGCCTGTTGTCCGGCCGCGATGTGCTGACCGTACCGGACATGCACACCAAGCTGCTGCTGCAACTGGCCGGTGTGGGCTATGGCTTCCTGCCCGAGCCTTACGCGCGCGGTGCATTGCAGGATGGCCGCTTGCAGGAGGTGCCGGTGGAAACGCGCAAGGCCGACGAAACCTTCTACCTGGCGTGGCGGCCGGGCGAGGAGGGCGAGGCCCTGAACTGGTGGCGCCAGGCGCTGCGCAGCGAGGGGCTGTTCGAGCGCTGGTCGCAGTCGCTGGCCGCAACGTATCGTTGCGTTGCCGCCGGGCAGTCGTGCGGCCACGCGAGCGCGGATAATGCCGGCTTGCCGTCGCGCAGGATCCCCGCATGCAAGGCTTGATCGAACAGTACGGATTGGCGCTGGTGTTCGCCAACGTGCTGGCGTTGTCGCTCGGGCTGCCGGTGCCGGCATTGCCGACGCTGGTGCTGGTGGGCGCAGGCTACGCGCTGGCGGGCGGCAGCGATGCCTGGCTGGCCGGTCTGGCGGCGTGGGGCGTGGCGGTGCTGGCCAGCCTGCTGGGCGACCTGGCCTGGTATCTGGCCGGCCGCCGCTTCGGCAACGGCACCTTGCGGTCGCTGTGCCGCCTGTCGCTGTCGCGCGATACCTGCATGAAGCAGACCGAGCGGTTTTTTTCGCGCTGGGGCGTGCGCGTGCTGGCGGTGGCCAAGTTCGTGCCCGGCCTGTCGATGGTGTCGGTGCCGATGGCCGGTGCCAGCCAGGTGCGGTTGGCGGCCTTCCTGCGCTACGACGCGTTGGGTGCTGCGCTGTGGGCGCTGGCCGGCCTGGGCCTGGGAGCGGTGTTCGCCGATCAGGTGCAGGACGTGCTGGCATTCCTGTCCGAACTGGGGTCCGGTGCGGTGGTGGTGCTGGTGGCGCTGCTGGCCGGCTATGTCGGCTGGCGCTGGTGGCGGCGGCATGCCTTGCTGCGGTCGCTGGAGCAGGCGCGCATCGCGGTGGACGAACTGCTGCCGTTGCTGGACGGCGATGAGCAGCAGCGCCCCACGGTGCTGGACATTCGTGCGCCCGGCTATCGCGATCTGCAGCCCTATACGATCCCGGGTGCCGTGTTTGCCGACGAACGACAGCTTGCGCACATCCTTGCCGACGTGCCGCGCGAACGTGCGGTCGTGATCTATTGCGCGTGCCCGGGCGAAGTCTCCGCCGCATGGCTGGCCGGGCGCCTGCGCGCGCGGGGTTATCGCGATGTGCGGCCATTGCGGGGTGGGTTGGATGCGTGGCACGCCGCCGGTTATCCGGTGACGTCGTTGCTGCCGCTAGTGGCGGCTGCAGGCGTGGACGTGCGAGGTGCAACGGTATGAGGACCGGCGCGCGCCTGCATGAGAGAGGTGTGGCGATCAACGGCTGACCGTGATGCGATCCACGCGGGTGCCGCGATCGGCGGCCGCATTGCCGGCATCGCTCAATCCAGGCTGGGAGATCAGGCAAAAAAAAGACCAGCAAGCTGGTCGTTTTCTTCAAGATTGGTGCGCCCGGAGAGATTCGAACTCCCGACCGCCTGGTTCGTAGCCAGGTACTCTATCCAACTGAGCTACGGGCGCATGTCTTGTGTTTGTCTTGCGCATCCGATGCAGTGCAAGCGGACGTTTAACTGAAAAAACAGCGGTTCAATGCTGTCTTTTTGTACTTCTTCTGAAGATGGTGCGCCCGGAGAGATTCGAACTCCCGACCGCCTGGTTCGTAGCCAGGTACTCTATCCAACTGAGCTACGGGCGCCTCGTCAGGAGCGGAATTATGCGGATGCACGCACGGGCCGTCAATCCCTTTGTGAAATTCCAGTGTCATCGACTGTGGCGCAATGCGTGCGTTTCAGCACCGCAGCCACGGCGTCAGGGGTTTTCATCCAGGCGAAATGATCGCTGCGCACGCCCAGTTGCGCATCGTCCAGCGGCTGCACATCGACTGGTGCGTGCGGCATCTTGCGCAGCAATGACTGCAACGCTGCGGGCGGGCCGAAGTGGTCGCGGGCGAAGGTCACCGCCGTGATCGGCACGCTGAGCGCACCCAGTGCGCGTTCCAGGTCCCAGGCGGTGCCGGCGGCGCGATAGCGATTGCTGCGACCGACCCATGCCCAGTCGCTAATCAAGCTGCGTGCCTCGGTGCCGGCAAAGCGCAGCGAGCGACCGTGCAGCACGCCCTGCACGCGCGCCAGCCAGGGCAGGAGGCGATAGGCCAACGGTAGCCCGTACCGCATGGGGCGCGGAAACTCTCGCCAGTACGGCGAGCCGCTGGCGACCAGCCACAACCGCGCGATGCGCGCCGGCTGCAAGGCGGCGTGGCAGCAGGCCAGTTGTCCGCCCAGGCTGTGACCGCCGACGAGGTGGGGCCGCTGCGGAGCGTGCCGCGCCATCAGTGCATGGCTGGCCGGAATATCGTCGGCCAGCAAGCTGCGAAAGCCCCAGTCATGCTGGCGCGATGGGCGCAGCGTGCTGCTGCCGTTGCCGCGCCATTCGTGCAGATACACCGCGATGCCGGCGGACGCCAGCGCTGTTGCCAATGGCAGGTAATGCCGTGCCGCCACGCCCAGTGCCGGGAGCCACAGCAGCGAGGCGACCGGCTGCACGGGCGCGCAGCGAATCACTTGCCAGGCGTGTCCATCGGCTGCGTTGGCAGTCAAGGTATCGCTGTGTAGGTTCATGCGCCGGGCGCCGCACCGAAGTGGTCGAGCACCAGCACCTGGCCACGGCCTGGGCGCTGGCCATGGCGGATGGCGCGCGCCACGTAGTCGATACCCGCTTCGCAGGCATTGAGCAGCGACAGGCCCTGGCACAGTTGCGCGGCGATCGCCGCCGACAGGCTGCAGCCGGTGCCGTGCGCGTCCACCTGCAGGCGCGGGTGCAGGAACACGTCCTGGGTGACGCCGTCGTCGAAGCGATCGACCACGCGCGCGCCTTCATGCAGATGGCCACCCTTGAGCAACACCGCCTGCGCGCCGAGGTCGAGCAGGGCCGCGGTGGCATGCTCGGCCGCATCGGCATCGTCGATGCGGCGGCCGGTGAGCAGCTCGGCTTCGGGCGTATTGGGCGTAACCAGCGTTGCCAGCGGCAGCAGGCGGCTGCGTAGCGCGTCCAGCGCGGCGTCTTCGAGCAAGCGCGCGCCGCTGGTGGACACCATCACCGGGTCCAGCACCACGAACGGGGGACGATGCGCTTGGAGCAGGTCGGCCACGCAGTGGATGACCTCGGCATTGGCCAGCATGCCCAACTTGACTGCCTGGATCTGGAAGTCGTCGAAACAGGCCTCTACCTGCGCCCGAAGAAACGTGATCGGCGGGATGTGCACCGCCGTCACCGCACGGGTATTTTGCGCAGTCAGCGCCGCGATGGCAGACAGGCCATGCACGCGATGGGCGGCGAAGGTCTTCAGGTCGGCCTGGATACCGGCACCACCGCCGGAATCGGAGCCGGCGATGGTCAATGCGGACAGCGTGCTGGGCGTGGTCATGCGCCGATTCTGCACTGCCCGGGCGGCGGCTGTGCAGAAGCGGATGCAGCGCGTGCGCCCGCTGGCGTGAAGCAGGGTTGCCTCAGGGGCTGCCGTTGATAGCGATTTCCGAAAATGCCCCGGTCTGCGGGTCGTACAGCGCGCCCCAGAACGCGCTGCCACCGTCGCAGACCCGGATCGCCTCGCGTGCCGGTCTGACCGGTGGGGCATTGGGCAGCTTGAAGGCGTTGATGTAGATCAGCTGCTGGCCCTGGATCACCACGCCGACATACTGGCGGTCGTATTCGCGCGGTTCGGCGATGGCCGGGGTCAGCGCATCCTGGCGCGACTCCAGCAATTCGACCTGCTGCTGGGTGGGGGCCCAATAGCCGCTGATGCGCCCGGGTTGGCGGGCGGGGCTGTCGCGCGAGCAGGTGTCCAGCACCTGCTCGGCGATGCCCTGCCGGGTGATGATCCACGACTGCCCGCTCTTGAGGTTGGTCGGCACGCTGGACGGCTGCTGCGTGGTGGCGCAGCCGGCCAGTGCGATCACCGCAAGCGCCAGCGCGCCGTGCAGGCTGCGCATCACAATACCTCCGAGGCGAAGTCGGCCAGGCGCGAGCGCTCGCCACGGCGCAAGGTGATGTGCGCGCTGTGCGGCCAGGCCTTGAAGCGGTCTACCGCGTAGGTCAGGCCCGAGGTGGTTTCGGTGAGGTAGGGCGTGTCGATCTGCTCGACGTTGCCCAGGCACACGATCTTGGTGCCGGGGCCGGCGCGGGTGATGAGCGTCTTCATCTGCTTCGGGGTGAGGTTCTGTGCCTCGTCCAGGATCAGATAGCGCGACAGGAAGGTGCGCCCGCGCATGAAGTTCATCGAGCGGATCTTGATGCGGCTGGCGAGCAGGTCGTTGGTGGCCGCGCGGCCCCACGAGCCGCCTTCCTGGTTATGCGTGAGCACTTCCAGGTTGTCGGTCAGCGCGCCCATCCACGGGGTCATCTTCTCTTCTTCGGTACCGGGCAGAAAGCCGATATCCTCGCCCACGCTGACGGTGGCGCGGGTCATGATGATCTCGCGGTAGCGCTGCTGGTCCATCGTCTGGGCCAGGCCGGCAGCGAGCGCGAGCAGCGTCTTGCCGGTACCGGCGGTGCCGAGCAGGGTGACGAAGTCGATCTCCGGGTCCATCAAGGCGTTGAGCGCGAAATTCTGCTCGCGGTTACGCGCCGCGATGCCCCAGACCGCGTGCTGGGCGGTGCGGAAGTCATCGACCAGGCACAGCGTGGCCTTGCCGCCGCCGACCCGCGCCACGCGCAGTTCCACCTCGTCCTCGCCTGGCAGGTACAGGTACTGGTTGGGGTACCAGTCCTCGTCGGCGGTCGGCACGATTTCGTAGTGGGTGCGGCCGCGCTCGTTCCAACTGCGCAGGTCCTGGTTGTGCTTCTGCCAGAAATCTTCCGGCAGTTCGATCGCACCGGTGAACAGCAGGCTGAAATCGTCCAGCGCGCGGTCGTTCTGGTAGTCCTCGGCGACCAGGCCGCTGATGTAGGCCTTGATGCGCAGGTTGATGTCCTTGGACACCAGGATGACCGGCACCTCCGGATTTTCTTCGCGCAACGCCAGCACCGAGGCCAGGATCTTGTTGTCCGGCAGCATCGCGCCGAAGGTGCGGCCCGGGTCGATCGGGTGGATCTGGAAGTACAGCCGACCGATCGCGGCCTGGCCCTTGAGCTGGATGCCCTGCGGGTGGCTCAGCACGATGCCGGCCTGGATCTGCTCGGCGTTGGTGTTCTCCAGCAGCTCATCCAGGAAGCGGCTGACCTGGCGCGCGTTGCGGCTGACTTCGGAGGTGCCCTTCTTGGCGTTGTCCAGCTCCTCGATCACCTGCATCGGCAGGAAGACATCGTGCTCCTCGAACTTGAACAGCGCGGTGGGATCGTGCATCAGCACGTTGGTGTCCAGCACGTAGATGCGCTTGCCTCGGGTCATTGGGTCTTCCAGGTGATGAAGCAGGGGCGAGCCATCACGCCTGCCGGGGCAGGGTGATGGAGGACGCGGGAAGCGAGGGGTGTCACTGTTTGGCGTGCGCCTTCAACGCGGCCAGCACGGCCTCGGCATGGCCGGCCACCTTGACCTTGCGCCATTCCTGCACGATGCGCCCCTCGGGCGAGAGCAGGAAGGTGCTGCGCTCGATGCCGAGCACCTGCTTGCCATACATGTTCTTTTCCTTAATGACGTCGAAGGCGCGGCACAGGGCCTCGTCGCCATCGCTGACCAGCGGGAAGGCAAACCCCTGCTTGGCGCAGAAATTGTCGTGCGACTTCACCGAATCGCGCGAGACGCCCAGCACGGCGGCGCCGGCTTTCTTGAACTGCGGCAACAGTGCGTTGAAGTCCAGGCCTTCGGTGGTGCAGCCGGGGGTGCTGTCCTTGGGATAGAAGTAGATCACCAGCCACTGGCCGGCATGGTCGCGCAGGTTGGTCTGGGTGCCGCCGGACAGCGCCAGCGGCAGGTCGAGGGTGGCGGCAGGAAGTTGGGTGGCAGCGTCGGTCATCGTTGCTCGGCCTGTGAAGGGAGGATGTGGTCGGCGGCCGATCAGGCCGGCCCGACGTCCATCCCATCATAAGCAGCGACATGGAAACGTTTGGCAAGCGCATCGAACTGCGCATTGCGCTGATTCAGCGACTCCAGCGTGTGATGCTCGCGCTTGTCTACATGCAGGAAATACGACTGCTCGTCGTCGCCATCGTCTTCGTCGCGTTCGCCGAGGAAGATGTCGATGACCCGGTAGCCATCCTGGGTCAATTGTTCGGCGAGCCGTTGCAGCGGCTGTTGCGCCGGGTCGGCGAAGAAATATTCCCAGCGCAGCGGGCCATCCAGATCCCAGTCGGTTTCCGAGCGGATGTGGTCGAACATCTGTTTCAGCGCGGACAGCGCGATGGCCATGGGGTGCTCCTGCCTCAGAACTTCATCGGGTCCATGATCGCGTCGAGATTGAGGTGATCACAGAATTCCAGGAAATCATCGCGCAAGGCGGCGATGTGCATGTTGGCCGGCACGCCGATGGTCACCTGCGCCGAGAACATCTCCGCACCGGTCTGCATGGCGCGGTAGCGGGTGCTCTGCAGGTTTTCGATGGTGATGCCCTGGCGGTCGAAGAAATCGGCCAGCTGGAACAGGATGCCGGGCTTGTCGGCGGCAATCACCTCGACGATGTATGGCAGCAGGTTGGACTGCGCCTGCTTGGGGCCGGTGCGGTACCACACCAGCTTCAGGCCTTCCTCGCGTTCCAGGCGGGTCAGCATGGCTTCGAGCTTGGCGACCGAGTCCCAGGAGCCGGTGGCCAGTGCGGTGACCGAGACATCGCGCCCCACCGTGGCCAGGCGGGCGTCGACGAGATTGCAGCCGCTGTCGGCGATGCGGCGGGTGACGGGCAACAGGGGGGACTCCGGATGCGTCGTGTAGGCGTTAATCAGGAGGTGGTTTTCGGTCGGCGAAGGCCGGGGAGTCGAGTCGGTCAAAGGGGCTTCCGGCGTTGCATCAGGCTGAATGGCCGCCCGGGCAGGCGCCCTGGCGGTGACCAGCATACTTGCCCGTGGTTTCGCGCCGCAAGTAACATGCAGCTGGTCTCAACCTGCGCTCGCGCGGGCCTCTCCTGTCACGTAAGAGCAGCAGAATCTTGTCCCTTTCCGGCATCATCACCGCGCTGGCGACCCCCTTCGGTCCCGACGGCGCACTCGACCTGGATGCCTGGCGGCGGTTGCTGGAGCAGCAACTGCGCGGCGGTGTGCAGGGAATCGTGGTTGCCGGCTCCACCGGCGAAGCGGCGACCCTCAGCGACGACGAATACGACACGCTGCTGCGTGCGGCGGTGGCGCAGGTGGCCGGCCGTGTGCCGGTGCTGGCCGGGACCGGCCTGTCCGGCACCGCCAAGACCATCGTGCAGACGCGCCGCGTCGCCGCCCTGGGTGCGCAGTACGCGCTGGTGGTCACGCCACCGTACGTGCGGCCGACCCAGGCGGGGTTGAAGGCGCATTTTCAGGCAGTCGCCGACCAGGGCGGGTTGCCGGTGGTGCTGTACAACGTGCCGGGTCGTACTGGTTGCGACCTGCTGCCCGAGACGGTGGCCGAGCTGGTCGGTCACCCGAACATCGTCGGCATCAAGGAAGCCCGCAGCGAATCCGAGCGCTTGGCCGCGCTGGTGACGCTGCGCAGCGCCACCTTTGCGATACTCAGCGGCGACGACGGCAGTGCCGCGCAGGCGATGCTGGCCGGCGCCGATGGTCTGGTCTCGGTGGCGTCCAACGCCTTGCCATCGGCGTATCGGCGCCTGTGCGACCTGTCGCGTGCCGGCCAGCGCGAAGCGGCGCTGGCCTGGGACGCACGCCTGCGCGAGTACCACAGCTTCTGCGGGATCGAATCCAATCCCATCCCGGTCAAGGCGCTGCTGCAGCGCGCCGGGATCGGGCATGGCCTGCGCCTGCCGCTACTGCCACTTTCCCCGGCGCACCAGCCTGCCGCCGACCGCCTTGCCGCCGACGCCATCGCGTTGGAAGCGCTTTCCAGCCGCGAAATGCTCGCGGCCTGACCCAGGAGATCTATCGATGCGTCCTTCCGTTTCCCCCGTCCGCGTGCTGTCGCTCGCGTTGCTGGCGACCGCCACCGTCGCTGCCACGAGCGGTTGCAGCTGGTTCAAGAAGGGCGCGCGCGGCGATTATGCGCTGGCGCCGGAGTCTCGCCCGCTGGAAGTGCCGCCAGACCTGAATCTGCCCGACACCTCCGGTGCCATGAAGGTTCCGACCCTGGCCTCGGCCACGCAGCAGAACACCAACACGCCGCCGTCGGCGAGCGCCAACAGTGGCTTCAACGTGGCGGGCGAGCGCGACGAGGTGTTCGCCAAGGTGGGTGCAGCGCTGGCCGATATCCCCGGCCTGACCATCGCCAGCAAGGCGCAGATGCTTGGCTCCTACGACGTGAGCTACGAGGGTTCCAGCTTCCTGGTGCGCGTGGTCAAGGTCGAGGCGGGCAGCTACGTGTCGGCAGTGGACCCGCGCGGCATGCCGGCCACGGCGGCCGCGCCGGTGGCGGTGATCTCCTCGCTGAAGAGCAAGCTGGGCGGCTGAGTGGTTGTCAGCATGGCCGGATAGCGAAACGGGCGCCTGAGGCGCCCGTTTTGTTTTGCAGTGCTCGCGGTGAGGGGCTGGCGGGGTGCGCTCGCCGAAGGCGGCCTCAGCGTTGCAGCAGCGGCAGCTTGTTCGGCTTGCCGTCCCATTCGGCGGCATCGGGCAGCGGTTCCTGGCGCACGGTCAGCACCGGCCAGGCCTTGGCTAGCTCGGCGTTGAGCGCAACGAAGCCTTCCTGGCCAGCCGGCACGTCGTCTTCCGGGTAGATCGCATTGGCCGGGCATTCCGGTTCGCACAAGGTGCAATCGATGCACTCGTCCGGGTCGATGACCAGAAAGTTCGGGCCAACGTGGAAGCAATCCACCGGGCAGACTTCGACGCAGTCGGTGTATTTGCACTTGATGCAGTTTTCGGTGACAACAAAAGGCATGGCGGAATCCGGCGTTTAGCCTGTCAATTCTAAAGCAGTCTGGTGGCGGGTGTGAGGTTGCTGCGCTGTTGCGTGGAGCTGGCTGTTTTGCTGCGCGCGCTGCAAGTTTTGCCTGCACGAACGCCTTGCCTGGTGAGATGGCTGCCTTCCGCCGTACCCTCACCCCAACCCCTCTCCCGGGGGGAGAGGGGCTTTTTGTCCTGTCTGCACCCAGAATTCAGGCCAAAGCGCGTTGCTGGGCCAGGGCGTACAGGCCGGCGGCGGCCAAGTCCTCCGGGTGGTGCTGGGTCTGGACACCCAGATGCGTCAACGCCAGCGCGTAGCGCTGCGCCAGCGCGGGGCTGCCGACCAGATGCACGGTGGCGTGCGTGCCGCGGTGCTCGCGCAGTTCGTGGCCGATCAACAGGCCGGACAGGTACGAGGGCAGCGCCTGCGCGTCCAGGCGGTCGAACAGGCCCAGCGTACGGGTGCCGAACAGGTGATGGCTGAGCCCGCCCGGTTCGGCGCTGCGCGCGATACCGAGCAGGAACGCGCGCTCGTCGAGTTCGGCGTGGGGGTCGGGGATCAGCTTGCCGAGGATGCTGTGCTGGCACAGCACCGCGTACAGCTCGCCGGTCATGACGGTGGCGAAGTCGGTCAGCCGGCCATTGCCGAGCGTGGCCCATTTGCTGTGCGTGCCCGGCAGGCAGGCCACATGCTCCCCCTGGCCCAGGCTGGCGAGCAGGCCGACCAGCTGGGTTTCCTCGCCACGCATCACGTCGGGCACGCCGCGCCGCTCGCCGGTGCTGACGCCGGGCACGAACCACAGCGTGCGGCCGGGCAGCAGGTCCTGGTAGCGGCGCATGGCCGCTGCCAGCGCAGCGGTGTCGGTGGGGCAGGGCAGGTAGGCCTGTTCGACCCAGCCATTGCGGCTGCCTATCATGCCCGAGAGCAGTACCGGGCCGTCCCAGCCGTCGATCAATGCGCTCAGCACGTCGGCAAAGCGGCCCTGGCAGGCCAGGATGCCGTCGCTGCTGCGACGTTGGTCGAGCACGGCGCCGCTGGCGTCGAGCAGGTAGGCGCGCAGGCTGCTGGTGCCCCAGTCGACGGCGATCATGCGCTGGCCACCCGGCTTTCGGGCAGGCCGGCGATGGCGAGATCGCAGACGAACAGGCTGCCGGCGTCGGGCATGCGGGCGAGTTCTTCGGCGCTCTGGTCCAGACGCGAGGAAATCACGTACAGGCGATCCAGTGCCGCGCCGCCGAAGGCGCTGCAGGTGGGGTGCTTGACCGGCAGCTGCACGATGCGCTCCACGCTGCCATCGGGGCGATAGCGCACCACGCGCGAGGCGCGCCATTGCGCATTCCACAGGTGGCCCTGGCTGTCGATGATGGAGCCGTCCGGTTCGGCGTCGTCACGATCCAGGGTGGTGAACACCCGCGTGTTGCTGGTCTGCGCGGTCTCCGGATCGTAATCGCAGCACAGGATCTGCGGGCGTACCGAGTCGCAGTAGTACAGGGTGCGGCCGTCCAGGCTGAAGCAGATCGAGTTGGGGATCGACACGCCCGGCAGCGGCAACGCACGCAAGCCATGCGCCAGCGAGAACTGATACAGCGCGCCGCGTGCGGCCTTGGTGGCGTGTTCGTCCATGGTGCCGAACACCAGATTGCCGTGCCGATCGACGCGGCCATCGTTGCTGCGCGTGTGCGGGTTGCCGGTTTCGAAGTCGGCCAGCGTTTCGAACGGCAGCGCGTCGGCGTCGGTGTTGTCCGGATCGACCACGCCAATCGCCTTGGCCAGCGCGACCAGCACGCGGCCATCGTCCATCAGGCCCAGGCATCCGGGGCGATCGGGCAGCGTCCAGTAGCGCGATTGCGCCGTGGCCGGATGATGCCGCCACAGGCGCTTCTCGCTGATGTCGACCCAGTACAGCGCCTGGCGCTGCTCGCACCACAGCACGCCTTCGCCGTGCGTGCAGCGGCTGTCGAGCGCCAGCACGGCGGTGTGTTCGGGCATGCTCACCATTCGGCGATACTGCCATCGCTGTGGCGCCACACCGGGTTACGCCAGTCCGGCGGAGTTTCGTTGGCGCGCTTGAGCATGGCTTCGTCGATCTCCACACCCAGCCCGGGCTTGGGCAACGCGGCGATGCTGCCATCGATACACTGAAAATCGTCTTTGTTGAGGACGTAATCGAGCAGGTCGGCGCCTTCGTTGTAGTGGATGCCGATGCTCTGTTCCTGCAGCACCGCGTTGTGCGAGACGAAGTCCACGTGCAGGCAGGCGGCCAAGGCAATCGGGCCGAGCGGGCAGTGCGGGGCGAAGCCGACATCGTAGGCTTCGGCCATCGCGGCGATCTTGACGCATTCGGTGATGCCGCCAGCATGCGAGAGATCCGGCTGCACCATGCCGATGCCACCGGCGCACAGCACGTTCTTGAACTCGAAGCGCGAGAACATGCGCTCGCCGGCCGCCAACGGAATCGAGGTGCTTGCGGCCAGGCGCGGGTAGTACTCGGCTTGTTCGGCCAGCACCGGTTCTTCGACGAACAAGGGCTTGAACGGTTCGAGCTCGCGCAGCAGTGCCTTGGCCATCGGCGCGCCGACGCGGCCATGGAAGTCGATGCCGAAATCGATGGCGTTGCCGAAGGTTTCGCGGATCTCGGCCACCTTGACCACCGCCGCATCGACCGCGCGCGCGCTGTCGATCAGCTTCATTTCCTCGGTGCCGTTGAACTTGAAGGTGTCAAAGCCCAACGCACGGTAGTCGGTGATCTGCTGGATGATGGCCCCGGGGCGGTCGCCGCCGACCCAGCGGTAGGTCTTCATGCGATCGCGTACCAGCCCGCCCAGCAGCTCGTACACCGGCACGCCCAGCGCCTTGCCCTTGATGTCCCACAGCGCCTGGTCGATGCCGGCGATGGCGCTCATCAGGATGGCACCGCCGCGATAGAAACCGGCGCGGTACATGGTCTGCCACAGGTCGTTGATACGCGCCGGGTCCTTGCCGACGATGTAGCCGGCCAGTTCGTGCACGGCCGCTTCCACGCTGCGCGCGCGGCCTTCGATGACCGGCTCGCCCCAACCGGTGATGCCTTCGTCGGTCTCGACCTTGAGGAACAGCCAGCGCGGTGCGGCGTGGTAGGTGGTGAGGCGGGTGATCTTCATCCTTGCAGTTCCTGGTAGGCCTGCACGAACGCGCGTGCATGCGTCTGGGTTGTTTCGAGGGATTGGCCGGGTTTGTACAGTTCGCCGCCGATACCGGCGCCAGCGGCGCCCTGGGCGATGAAACCGGCCAGGGTCTGCGGGCTGACGCCGCCGACCACGTAGACCGGGATGTGGGGGGGCAGCACCGAGCGCAGCGCGCGCACATGCGCCGCGCCATAAGTCGCCGCCGGGAACAGTTTCAGGATCGTTGCGCCGGCATCGATGGCGTCGAATGCCTCGCTGGCGGTGGCAAAGCCGGCCACCACGGTCAGGCCGCGCGCCACTGCATGGCGGATCAGGCTGGGGCGCGTATTCGGGGTGACGATGAAGCGCGCACCGATCTCGGCCAGGGTGTCCACGTCGTCGTTGCGCAGCACGGTGCCGGCACCGATCCAGGCGCGCTCGCCATAGGTCTGCTGGGCCAGTGCAATGCTCTGCTCCCAGCGCGGCGAATTGAGCGGGATCTCGATCGCATCGAAGCCGGCGTCGATCAGCGCGCCGACATGGTCGGGCGTCTCTTCCGGGGTGATGCCACGCAGGATGGCGATCAGCGGCAGGGCGAACAGGCTGGCGGTGGTGTCTGAGGTCATGCGGTTACTCGCGGTAGAGCGGAAAGCGGCCGTTGGCGGCCGAGCGGCCGACAACGTTTGAGGAGCGTGCGCGACTGCGCGGGCAGAAGATTGCCGCCAATGCGCAATCCGGTGTCAAAAACGCAATGCGGGGAGGCGCTGCGCCAACGCGCACACGACCAGGCGCGGCAAGCGCATGCCGGCTGCTACGGCGTGCAAGTGGCCGGCAAGTTGCGGTCATCGTCGTCCACCTCCACGGTCATGGCATGCGTGTTGCCGCTTGGTCGAGGCGGGTCACGTCTGTTCTGGCCGCGCCCGGGAGGTAGGGGGCTCCTGCTGCGGCGAGCGCTAGCCTCGCGCGGTGAGATATGTGCGGCAAATGAAATTTTCGGCATATTCTATTCCCTCGATGAATACACGGCCGTAATCGCATCCCATGGCAAATTCCGCGACTCCCTGGTTCAACGCCGCCCGGCTCAAGACACGCCAACTGTTGCTGCTGCTGCATCTGCATGAACAACGCTCGGTGCTGCGTGCGGCCGAGGCCGCCAGCATGACCCAGCCGGCCGCTTCCAAGCTGCTGGCCGAAATGGAAGACATGCTGGGGGTGAAACTATTCGAACGGCACGCGCGCGGTGTCGAGCCGACCTGGTATGGGCATGTGCTGATCCGGCGCGCCCGCGCGGCCATGTCGGAGATCGGCCGCGCGCAGGAAGAAATTGCCGCCCTGCGTGCCGGGCGGATGGGGCAGGCCTCGATCGGCACCGTGGTCAACCCGGGCACCAACCTGGTGCCGCAGGCCATTGCCGAGGTCAAACGCGAGTTTCCGGACATCCTGGTGCGGGTGGAGATGGACTACAGCCGTCCGCTGGTGGCCAAGTTGCTGGATGGCCAGCTCGATATCGTGATTGGCCGCATCCTGGGGCCGGAAGGGGTGGGCGAGCTGGAGTTCGAGCCGCTGGCCGACGAGCCGCATTCGGTGATCGCCCGCGCCGGCCACCCGCTGGCCAGCCGCGCCGGCCTGCAGCATGCGGACCTGGTGCGACATGGCTGGATCCTGCCGCCGGCCGACAGCGTGCTGCGCGCGCGGCTGGACTCGATGTTCATGGAGCACGGCGTGCAGACGCCGACCAATGCCATCGAAACCTCGTCCCTGCCGGTCACCTCGACCCTGCTGCGCGGCACCGACATGCTGACCGCCTTGCCGGTGGAGTCGGTGGCGCCACTGATCCAGGCCAAGCTGCTGACGGTGCTGCCGATTGAACTGGGGGTGCGGATGGAGTCGTTCGGCATCATCCGGCGGCGCGATTACGTGCTGCCTCCGGGCGCCGAACGCATCCTGCAGGCGCTGCGCACCACGGCGCGCCGGTTATACCCAGGTCTGCGCGGGCCGGAATCCCTTGGCTGAGCAAGCTCTTCCATTGGTATTCTGTGGGGTGATATCACCCTGTGAAATTTTCATTGGTTGGCGGTGGCGCACGCGCCTATATCTGTGCGCCAGATCCCATGCTGAAGCGTACGTGAAGTCGGGCAAGTGATCGGCGGTCTAGCCGCCATGTAGCAACAACGTGGAGCCGGCGCCAGCGTCCGTCTCCGCACGATCACGCGGGGCGTGTTGCGCCGCGACAACCAGTCTTCAGTCGTCTCGCGTCCTGGGAGGGATTCAGATGTACAAGTTTTCAAGCCATGCCTCGGCAGGTACGGGCGTGCGTGCGCGTCGTACCCCACGTTTGCGCCACTCGGCCATGGCCGTCAGCATCGGTTTACTGCTCGCCGCGCCGGTCTATGCGCAACAGGCGCCGTCGTCGCCGGACGCCGCCTCGGGCAAGGCCGGCAGCACAGCAGTGGACCTGGACACGGTGGAAGTGCGTGGCGTGCGCGCCAGCTTGATCAAGTCGCAGGTCATCAAGCGCGATGCGGCGCAGATCGTGGATTCGGTCAGTGCCGAAGACATCGGCGCGCTGCCCGACCGCAGCGTCACCGAAACCCTGCAGCGCGTCAGCGGCGTGACCATCGATCACTTCGCCGCGCGCAGCGACCCGGATCACTTCTCGGCCGAAGGCAGTGGCGTGATGATCCGCGGCCTGACCCAGGTGCGCGGCGAGCTCAACGGGCGCGACATCTTCAGTGCCGCCAGCGGCCGCGGCCTGAGCTTTGAAGACGTGCCGGCCGAGCTGATGGCCGGCGTGGACGTGTACAAGAACCCTTCCGCGCAGATCATCGAAGGCGGCCTGGGCGGCACGGTCAACCTGCGCACGCGCATGCCGTTTGACAACCCGGGCCGCATCGTCGGCGGCAACGTCGACGTCAACTACGGCGATATGAGCAAGAAGTACAAGCCTTCGGCGTCGTTCCTGTTCAGCGATCGCTGGCAGACCGGTATCGGCGAAATGGGCTTCATGATCGATATCGCCCATTCCGAACTGGCGACGCGCTCGGATGGCATCCAGGTCGAGCCATACGTGCGCCGCACCGACGCGGCGGTGCTGGTGGGCAGCGGCCGCAGCGAAGTGTTCGTGCCGGGCGGGGTCAACTGGCGCCAGCTGGATTTCGAACGCAAGCGCGACGGCATTGCCGCTGCCTTCCAGTGGCGGCCCAGCGACCAGACCGAGATCTACGCGCAGTACCTGCGTTCGCAGTACGACATGAACTGGCAGGAGCGCGCGGCGTTCTTCAACGACAGCAACAACAGCATCAGCCCGGCGCCGGGCACCACCTTCCAGTACGACCAGAATGGCGTGTTCCAGCGCGGTTCGCCGGTGTCCAACTCCTGGCGCGGCCAGCTGACCGGCGACGGCGTGCGCTTCAACACCGATAACCGCTATTCGGATCAGCAGACCACCACTTCGGACCTGTCGGTGGGGTTCAGCCATTACTTCAACGACAATCTGCAGATCAAGGGCGACGTGCAACTGGTGCAGTCGGAAAACGACCAGCTGGACTTCACCGTGTTCAGCGCGACCTATCTGCCCGGGCTGACCTATGACGTGTCGGGCAAGTATCCGAGCGTGCAGATCGCCAACCAGGGCTTCACCCAGGACCCGTCCAATTATTTCTGGGCCGCAGCGATGGATCACCTGGGCAACAACCGCGGGCGCCAGCTGTCCACCCGCGTTGACCTGGAATACACCTTCCAGGACAGCAGCTGGCTGCGCTTTGCGCGCTTCGGCATGCGCGCCACCGACCGCAACCAGATCAACAAGAACTCCGGCTACAACTGGGGCGTGCTGTCGGACAACTGGGCGGCCATTCCCGGCAGTCCCAACGGCCTGGCCACCATGTCGCAGTTCCTGCCCGACGAGTCCTCGCAGTTCACCTTCTCCAACTTCTTCCGCGGTGGGGTGAATGTGCCGACCACCCTGGTGGTGCCCAACAGCGGGTTGGTTAGGAACTACGGGCGTGCATCGGAGCTGCTGCAGCAGCAGATCGTCGCACTGCGTGGGTGGGGCTGGGCACCGGACACCTACCAGCCGCAGGACACCAATCGTCAGTTCGAGCGTACCCAGGCCGCCTACGCGGCGCTGTACTTTGGCAACGACGAGGCCTGGGGCGTGCCGGTGGACGGCAATGTGGGCGTGCGCATCGTGCAGACCAAGACCCAGGCCGAAGGGTTTGGGCAGTTCCAGGATCTGTCCGGTCTGAACGTCTCGCCGGAGTTGCGGGCGCGGTATACCGGCCAGTACTTCGACAACAACGCGCAGGGTAGCTATACCAACGTGCTGCCGAGCCTGAACATGCGCTTGCGCTTCACCGACACCTTGCAGTGGCGTATTGCCGCCTCCAAGGCGATGGCGCGTCCGGACTACACCCAGTTGCAGCCCTATGTGCTGCTGAACGTGGAGACCGACGATGCCGGCAACGCCACCAACTTCGTCGGCACGGCGGGTAATCCCAACCTCAAGCCGATGACCGCCAACCAGTTCGATACCGCACTGGAGTGGTACTTCGACACCAGCGACATGCTGTACGCCACGTTGTTCTACAAGAAGGTGAAGGATTACTTCTCCACCCAGACCCGCAGCGAGACCTACGACAACCGGCAGTGGCTGGTGACCCGGCCCTACAACACCGACGAAGGCATCATCCGTGGCGCCGAAGTGGGCTATACGCAGTTCTTCGACGAACTGCCGGGCTGGATGAGCGGGTTCGGCGTCAATGCCAACTTCACTTTTGTCGACAGCAAGGGCGGCGCCAACACCGCCATCGATCCCTACACCCGCACCACCGTGGACGGCGTCGAGCTGCCGCTGGAAGGTCTGTCGCGGCGCAGCTACAACCTGGCCGGCATCTACGAGAAGGGTCCGTTGTCGTTGCGCCTGGCCTATAACTGGCGCTCGCGCTACCTGTTGACCACCAGCGACGCGGCCACCCGGCTGCCGACCTGGGCAGACGACTACGGTCAGCTCGATGGCTCGTTCTTCTACCGCTTCAACGCGCATCTGCAGCTCGGCGTACAGGCCAACAACCTGACCAACACCGTGACCAAGGTGCTGATGGGCCCCACCTCGTACGAGGGCGGCGAAGTGGATACCCGGTTGTATACCCGTTCCTCGTTCGTCAACGACCGCCGCTACTCGTTGGTATTGCGCATGAATTGGTAGTGCAGTCGGTCACTGTTGCAGTGTGCGCGCCTTCGCAGATGCTGGCGCGCGCCGTGAAACCCGGTTTCGTTGGCAGGCAATGCCTGGGGAATCGGGTTTCGCGTTATTGATATATCTTTAACGAATACCTCCGCAGGAATATTTCATTGGTGTGGCATGACAGCCGCGCCCTATGCTCCCGCCGCTAGCGCCAGGTAGGCCTTGCAAGGTTTACCTCGCGTCGGTGCACTCATGCTCTAGGCCTGGGGCGGCTCCGACAGCAATGACGACGGGCCGGGCGTTCGCGCACCGGCCTGCTAAAACAGCAGTACATGCGTCCTGGGAGGGAGCACCATGTCAGTGCAACATCGCCACATTCCGGCAGTCCGGGCTGTGGGTCAGCGTTCGATCCGTGATTTCCGCCGCTCGGTGATGGCCATCAGTGTGGCCACGCTGCTGAGCGCGCAGGCCTATGCGCAGGATGCGACCACCACGGCCGCCCCGGCGTCGGAAGCGACCACCCAGCAGCTGGACACGGTGCAGGTCACCGGAACCCGCAGCAGCGTCACCAAGGCGCAGCTGGTCAAGCAGAACGCCGAGCAGATCGTCGATTCCATCGTCGCCGAAGACATCGGCAAGCTGCCCGACAACAACGTCGCCGAAGCGCTGCAGCGCATCTCCGGCATCCAGATTTCGCGCAACTACGGCGAAGGCAGCTCCATCGCCATCCGCGGCCTGACCCAGGTGCGTACCGAGCTCAATGGCCGCGACATCTTCACCGCCAACGACGGCCGTGGCCTGAGCTTCGAAGACGTGTCCGCCGAGTTGCTTGGCGGCGTCAACGTCTACAAAAACCCGTCTGCCGACATGATCGAAGGTGGCCTGGGCGGCACCGTGGACCTGCGCACGCGCCTGCCGTTCGATTACGAAGGCCGCAAGATCGCCGGCAGCGTGCAGTACAACTATTACGACCTGGCCGATGAGGGCAAGCCGGCGTTCTCTGGCCTGTTCAGCGACCGCTGGCAGACCGGGATCGGCGAGATCGGCATCCTGGTGAACTACTCGCAGCAGAAGAGCCCGTTCCGCCAGGACACCATTTCCATCGAGCCGTGGTACACCCAAACCGATCTGCCGGGCTACGAAGGCCGGGAAATCTCGGTGCCGCATGGCGCCGGTATCAACACCACCGTGGGTGAGCGCGAGCGCAAGACCGGTGCATTTGCGATGCAGTGGCGGCCCAACGATGCGGTCGAGGTGTATACGCAGGTGCTGCGGTCGGACTACGACTTCAGCTGGCACGACTATTCGTTCTTCGCGCTGACCGGTGCCAACCCGATGCAGGGGACCCCCGGCATCCAGGTCAACAGCCGCAACGAGTTCGTCAACGGTACCTTCCAGAACGTGCCGGCCGACTCCAACACCAGCCTGACCGAGCGGCATTCGGTGACTACCGACTACTCGCTGGGCGGCAAGTGGACGGTCAATGAAAAACTGACCTTGAGCACCGACTTCCAGTACGTCGATGCGACCACCACCGGCACGCGCTATATCGTGGCCACCGGCTTGAACAACACACCGTTCTTCAACGTGGATTTCCGTGGCGATCTGCCCACGTTGTCGGTGACCGACGCCAGTGGTGCCGAAGGTTTCCTGGCCAACCAGAACAACTACAACGGCTGGCGCTGGCACCTGGACAATAAGGACGACAACACCGGCACCGAGTTCGCGTGGCGCTCGGACATGGACCTGGCGTTCGACAGCGATTTCGTGCGCAGCTTCAAGGCTGGTGTGCGCTACACAGACCGCGATGCCGAAACCAAGGGTGGCGTGTTCCGCTTCATGTGCATCAACGGATGTGCCGGCACGCCGTTCTCGCAATTCCCCAGCGTGGGTGTGGTGACCAACCCGATCACCGATTTCTTCCGCGGCAAGAGCAGCACCTTCGGTCCGACGCTGACGGCATCGGACGCGGCCGTGGCCAACTACGAGCAGACGCTTGCCACTTTCGGTGGCACGCCGCTGGTGTTTGCGCCCAACAACATCAACACGCAGAACGAGAAGACCTACGCGGCCTACGGCGTGCTGCGCTTTGGCGTGGATGGCGACATTCCGTTTGACGGCAATATCGGCATGCGCGTGGTGCGGACCGAAGTGGCCTCGCAGGGCGTGCGTACCGCTACCGACGCCGAAGGCGGTGGTCTGATTCCGGTGGATGCGCAGCAGACCTATACCGATGTGTTGCCGAGCTTGAATCTACGCTGGATGTTGAGCGACCAGTTGCAGTGGCGCTTTGCGGCCTCGCGTGGTATTTCGCGTCCCACTTTCGACCGCCTCAATCCCAACCTGACCCTGAGCACCGGCACTTCCAACACCGGCACCGCCACGCGTACCGGTGCGGCAGGCAACCCGGACCTGGAGGCAGTGAAGGCCGATCAGTTCGATACCGCGCTGGAGTGGTATTTCGGCCAGGGCTCGATGATGTATGGCACGGTGTTCTACAAGAAGGTGGAAGGCTTCATCGCCAACGCTGTCTTCAACGAGGTGTACGACGGCCAGGTGTGGCAGATCACCCGTCCAGTCAACGGCGATTCGGGCAGGATCCGTGGTGCGGAACTGGGCTACACGCAGTTCTTCGACTTCCTGCCGGGCTGGCTGAGCGGCTTCGGCCTGCAGACCAACTACACCTACGTCGACAGCGAGGCGCCCAGCCCCACCGCCACCGACACCAACGGCCAGTCGTTGACGGTGCCGCTGGAAGGCCTGTCCAAGAACAGCTACAACGCGATCCTCAGCTATGAGACGGCGCGCTTCCAGGGCCGTGTGGCCTACAACTGGCGCAGCGACTGGCTGGTGACCACCGCAGGCAACGGCACCGGCAACCTGCCGGTCTACAACAAGGGCTTCGGCCAGCTGGATGCCTCGCTGCGTTTCAACCTCAATGAGGTGTGGTTGATTTCGCTGGATGGCGTGAACCTGCTCGATACCCGTCGCGAAAGCTACCTGGGCAACGAGTCGCGCTACCGTGATTTCGTCATCAACGATCGTCGGTATGGCCTGACCTTGCGGGCCAGCCTGTAGAACGCGCCGTAGGAAGTGCGTCTCCGGTCCGGCGAGCTGTGCAGGCAGCTCGTTGGAACGGTGTTTTTTCGATCGATGGCGCTGCCGTCGATCGCGAGGGGAGCCGGAGGAATGATCGCCATGATCGATCCGCCTACTAAGCGCCGCCTTTTCGCAGCACACGAATGGTTGACTGCTGTTTGCCTGACGCTGGTGTTGCCCTTCATGACGCCCCACGTGTCTGCGGCCGAGCCCGGCACGCCAGGGTCGTATCACTGGCGCAGTGTCGCCATCGGCGGTGGCGGCTTCGTCACCGGCGTGCTGTTCCATCCCGCCGAGCGCGAGCTTGCCTATGCACGCACCGATGTCGGTGGCGCGTATCGCTGGGATGCGCGTGCGCAGCAGTGGATTGCCCTGACCGACTGGCTGGGTGTGGACGACTGGAACCTGATGGGCATCGATGCATTCGCCATCGACCCTGCCAACCCCGAGGCCATCTACCTGGCAGCGGGCACCTATCTGCACGAGCGCGCCGGCAATGCGGCGGTGCTGCGCTCGTTCGACCGTGGCCGCCGCTTCGAGCGTGCCGACCTGCCGTTCAAGCTGGGGGGCAACCAGCTGGGGCGGGCCAATGGCGAGCGGCTGGCAGTGGACCCGCACGATGGCCGGGTGCTGCTGCTGGGTTCGCGCGATGCCGGCCTGTGGCGCAGTGCGGATCGCGGTGCGCATTGGTCGCGTGTTACCGGTTTTCCCGCCGATGCATTTGCTGGCGCGACCGCACGCAACCACGTTGGACGCGAACAAAAGGTGGGCGTCGCATTCGTGGTGTTCGATGCGACCAGTGGCAAGAAGGGCGCAGCGACACCGCGCATCTATGTCGGCATGTCCACCCAACAGACCAGCCTGTATGTGTCCGAGGATGCGGGCCGCAGCTGGTCTGCGGTGCCCGGGCAGCCCAAGGGCCTGCGTCCCAGCCATCTGGCCGGCGGCAGCGACGGGCACTGGTATCTGAGCTACGGCGACCAGCCCGGTCCAGACCTGATGGCCGGCGGTGCGCTGTGGAAATACACACCCGCGCAGGCGCGCTGGGAGCAGATCAGCCCGATTCCGCAGCCGGCCGACGGCGATGGTTTCGGCTGGGGCGCGGTGGCGGTGGATCCGCAGCAGCCGCAGGTCATCCTGGCCAGTACCTTTCGCCGCCGCACGCCGCGCGATGAGCTGTTTCGTAGTGTCGATGGCGGCAAGCATTGGACGCCGCTATTGGCCGATGCGGTGTTCGACCACAGCGCCGCACCGTGGACCGCGCAGGCAACGCCGCACTGGATGGGCGCGCTGGCGATCGATCCGTTCGACAGCAACCACGCGCTGTTCGTCACCGGCTACGGCATCTGGGCCTCGCGCAATCTGCGCGATGCCGCACGCAGGCAACAGCCGTTGCATTGGTGGTTCCAGGATCGCGGGCTGGAGGAAACCGTGCCGCTGGATCTGCTCAGCCCGATGGCCGGTGCGCACCTGCTCAGTGCGTTGGGCGATATCGATGGCTTTCGCCATGACGATCTGGACAGCGCACAACTGCAATACGCCGGCCCGCGCCTGACCAATGGCGAGAGCATCGATGCTGCCGGTCAGGTACCGTTGACGGTGGTCCGCAGCGGCACCGTGCGCAATCGCCGCAACAACGACATCCGCGCGCTGTACTCGCGCGATGGCGGCACGCACTGGCGCGCGTTCGCCAGCGAACCGCCGGCCGGGCAGGGCGCCGGCACAATCGCCATCGGCGCCGATGCGGCGCAGGTGGTGTGGGCGCCTGAGCAGGGCGGCAACTGGCGCACGGCGGATTTCGGTACGCACTGGCAGCGCGTGCAGGGTCTGCCCGAGACTGCCGTGGTGGTGGCCGACCGCGTGGATGCGCAGCGTTGGTATGCCGCCGATTCGCTCAGCGGGCGCCTGTACGAAAGCACCGATGGTGCGGCCAGTTTCCGCGATACCGGGCAGTCGCTGGGCACGCCGGCGCGCGATGAGCGCGTGCGTCCACAGCTGCGGCCCGATCCATGGCGCGCCGGGGTGGTGTATCTGGCCAGCCCCGCGCGTGGCGTGATGCGTTGGCAGGACGGCCGCCTGCGCACCCTGTCGACACTGGACGAGGCACGCTCGCTGGGCATCGGCAAGCCGTTGCGTGATGGCGCGCCACCGGCGCTGTATCTGGCCGGTCGCGTGGATGGGGTGGACGGGGTGTTCCGCTCCGACGACGAAGGTGCGCACTGGCAACGCATCAACGACGACGCGCATCGCTTCGGCAAGCCGTATAGCGTCACCGGCGACCCACGACTTCCCGGTCGGGTGTATTTCGCGACCGGTGGACGTGGCATCTTCTACGGCGACCCACGATGAGCGCGCCGTCCGTGCGCGTGTCATCGCGCTGTTCTACCGTGTCCATCTTCGTCCCCCGTTGCCTCGTTGCGCGCCGACTGGCCGCGCCGACCCTGGAGATCACTGCATGACCGTCACCTTCGTTCGCCGCGCCTGCCTGCTGGGCCTGGCGCTGGTCAGCCCGCTTGCAGCGGCGCAGCCGACCCTGCCCCTGTTGTTCGGCGATGGCGCAGTGCTGCAGCGCGACCAGCCGATGCCGGTGTGGGGTTGGTCCACACCCAAGGCATCCATCACCGTCAGCTTCGACGGCAAGCGCGCCACCACCCAGGCCGATGCGCAGGGAGCCTGGAGGCTCAGCCTGCCGGCGCACACTGCGGGCGGCCCCTACGTGCTGAGCGTGCAGGGCGACGGTGGCGAGTTGCAGGTGCGCGACGTGCTGGTCGGCGATGTGTGGTTGGCCAGCGGGCAATCGAACATGGAATGGCCATTGGCGCAGGCCAGCGATGGCCCGCAGGCGGTGGCGGCGGCCAACGATCCGCAGCTGCGTCACTTCAAGGTGCCCAAGTCGTGGTCGGTGCAGCCAGAGGCGCGCCTGAGCGGGGGCGACTGGAAGGCCGCTACGCCTGCCAACGCCGGCGAGTTCACCGCGGTGGGCTACTTCTTCGCCAAGGAGCTGCGCGCCAGCACCGGCGTGCCGATCGGCATCATCAACAGTAGCTGGGGCGGCAGCGCGATCGAAGCGTGGATGGACGCCGCCTCGTTGGGTTTGAACGCCACCCAGAACCAGGGCGCGATCAAGGCGATCCAGCAGCGCGATGCCGCGGCGCAGGCCGCCACAGGCAAGCGCATCGCGCGCTGGCCGAGGGTCGATGGCGACATGCCGCAATGGCGTGAGCCGGACTTCGACGACCGCGATTGGGACAGCATCCCGACCAGCCAGCAATGGGAGGCCAGCGGCTTCGATGGCATGGACGGCATTGCCTGGTACCGCACCACCTTCACCTTGACGGCTGCGCAAGCCAAGGCCGGCATCGCGCTGGGCGTGGGCCAGATCGACGACTCGGACATCACCTACGTCAACGGCCAGCAGGTCGGCAGCACCGAAAAGCAGTGGAACCTGCCACGCATCTACCAGGTGCCGGCGGCGGCGCTCAAGGCCGGTGTCAACCACATCGCGGTACGCGTGGAAGATCTCAGCGGCGGTGGCGGCATGCATGGCCCGGACGCGCAGCGCTTCGTGCAGACCAACGATGGCGCCAAGCGTGCATTGAGCGGCTGGAAGTTCCGCCCTGCGGCTGTGCGCGTTTCACTCACCGACAACAAGAACCAGCTGCCCACGCTGCTGTACAACCAGATGATCCACCCGCTGCAGCCGTTTCCGGTCAAGGGCGTGCTCTGGTACCAGGGCGAAACCAATGCCAACGCGAGCGGGGCAGTGAAGTATCGCGAACAGTTCGCCGCGATGATCCAGCAGTGGCGCGCCGAACGCGGCCAGAAGACGCTGCCGTTTCTATGGGTGCAGCTGGCCAACTTCAAGGCCGGCGGCGACAAGGGCGAGCTGAGCCCGTGGGCATTGCTGCGTGAGTCGCAGTCCAAGACGCTGGCACTGCCGGCGACCGGGCAGGCGGTCATCATCGATATCGGCAACCCCAGCGACATCCATCCCACCAACAAGCGCGATGTCGGGCATCGCCTGGCGCTGGCGGCACGGCACGTGGCCTATGACGAAACACTGGTCTACAGCGCGCCGGTATTCAAACGCGCGCGTTTCGACGGCGACAAGGCCGTGCTGACGTTCGATCTGCAGGGCAGTGCGCTGCAGGTGCGTGGCGGTGGTGCGGTGCAGGGTTTGCAAATTGCTGGCGCCGATCAGCGCTTCCATCCTGCCACCGCGCAGATCGATGGCGATCGCATGACCGTGCGTAGCGAGGCCGTCAATGCGCCGGTTGCCGTGCGCTATGGCTGGAGCGAGAACCCCGACGACGCCAACCTCATCAATCGTGAGCAGTTGCCCGTTTCCCCCTTCCGCACCGATACCTGGTGACACGGAGTCTTATGACCATGCATTCCCCCGTTGCACGCGCCATCGCTGGTTCCAACCCGCGGCGTTGCCTGCGTCCGTTGCTGCTGTCCGCACTGACGCTTGCAGTGGCTGCCTGCCAGTCCGGCGAGCAGGGCCAGGCAGCCAAGCCTGCCGCCTCCGCGCCTGCCGTCACTCCTGCAGCGGCAGCGCCGGCCACCACACAGACTTCTGCGCAGACGCCGATGCCGCAGTTCGTCAGCAAGGACGGCAAGCATGCGTTACTGGTCGATGGCGCGCCGTTCCTGATCCTGGGCGCGCAGGTCAACAACTCCAGCAACTATCCCGGCGTGATGGACAAGGTGTGGCCGGCGATCAAGCTGATGGGCCCCAACACCGTGCAGGTGCCGATTGCCTGGGAACAGGTGGAACCGGAAGAAGGCAAGTTCGACTTCTCCTTCGTCGATACGCTGCTCAGCCAGGCGCGCGAACACAAGGTGCGGCTGGTGCTGCTGTGGTTCGCCACCTGGAAGAACAACGGCCCGGCCTACGCGCCGCTGTGGGTCAAAGCCGACAACCAGCGCTTCCCGCGCGTCATCACCCGCGAGGGCAAGGCGATCGGCTCGTTGTCGCCACATGCGCAGGCCACCCTGGATGCCGATCGCAAGGCATTCGTTGCCTTCATGCAGCACCTGAAGCAGGTGGACCCGCAGCACACCGTCATCATGGTCCAGCCGGAGAACGAGCCGGGCACCTATGGCAGCGTGCGCGATTTTTCGCCGATGGCGCAGCAGCTGTTCGACGGACCCGTGCCGGATGACTTGCTCAAGCGCATGAACAAGCCGCCGGGCAGCTGGGTACAGGTGTTCGGCACCAATGCCGACGAAGTCTTCCACGCGTGGTCGATCGGCCGTTACATCGACCAGGTGGCCGAAGCCGGCAAGGCCGAATATGCGTTGCCGATGTATGTCAATGCGGCGCTGCGCGGTCCGTTCAATCCGGGCCAGCCCGGCCAGTACGCCAGCGGTGGCCCCACCGACAACGTGCTGGATGTCTGGAAGGCCGCCGGCCCGCATATCGACCTGCTGGCGCCGGACATCTACATGCCCGAATACCGCATGTACACCACGGTGCTGGAGCGCTACGCGCGCCCGGACAATGCCTTGTTCGTGGCCGAAACCGGCAACCGCCCGGAATACGCGCGCTACCTGTTCCCCACGCTGGGCCATGACGGTATCGGCTGGTCGGCCTTCGGCATCGACTTCACCCACTATTCCAACTACCCGCTGGGCGCCAAGCAGGTCGACGCAGAAACGCTGGCGCCGTTCGCGCAGGGCTTCCAGGCGGTGAGCATGGGTATGCGCCCGTTCGCCAAGGCCGCGTCCGAAGGCAAGTTGCACGGCACCGCCGAAGAACCCGGCCAGGCCGTGCAGGAACTCACGCTCAACGACCGCTGGAGCGCCACCATCACCTACGGCGTGCCGCAGTTCTGGTTCCAGGGCAAGCCGCCGGGTAACCCCGAGCCGATCGGCGCCGCCCTGATCGCCGAGCTGGGCCCGGACGAGTTCCTGGTCACCGCCCGGCACGCCCGCGTGACCCTGCACCCGGCCAGCGATGCCACCGCCAACATGGTCTACGACCGCGTCGAGGAAGGCGTGTACGAGGGCACGCAGTGGCAGTTCCAGCGCAACTGGAACGGCGACCAGACCGACTACGGGGTCAATTTCTCCAGCGTGCCGCAATTGCTGAAGATCAAGCTCGCCACCTACAAGTAATCGCCACGCGAGACGGCGCCGCCTTCGGGCGGGCGGTGCGCGGAATCGACATGCTGCACGTCGATTTCGTCGCGTCAACAGGGCTTGCCCGACCATCGCCGCCTTGCGTGCTGCTTCATAAATGAAACCCATGCGCTGCCGCCCCCGCGGCAGCGATTCGACATTCAAAGGGAGTGACCATGCAAACCACCATCCGTTCCGCCGGCCCCGCGCCTGCCAACCGACGTACACCGCTCGCCCATTGCCTGGCGTTGTCGCTGGCCCTGCTGGCCAATGCCGCGCACGCGCAGGACGTGCGCAAGGCCGCCGATGGCGTCACCGTGGTGCCGAGCGCCAAGGGCGCCGCACCGGTGCGCCTGCAGGTGGTCGATGCCGGCATCATCCGCGTCAGCGCGGACCCGGACGGCGATTTCGCGCGCAGCCCCAGCCTGATGCGCGTGCCGGTGCAGGGCAACACCACGTTCCAGCTGGCCGAGCAGGGCGACAGCGTGCAGCTGAAGACCGGCAAGGTCACCGCCACTGTCTCCACTGTCGATGGCCATGTCAGTTTTGCCGATGCCAATGGCAAGCCAGTGCTGGCCGAAGTGGCCGGCGGGCGCAGCTTTGCGCCGCTGAAAGCGGAGGGCAAGCAGTACCTGAGCGTGCGCCAGCGTTTTCAATCGCCCGATGACGAGGGTCTGTACGGCTTCGGCCAGCACCAGCAGGGCTGGATGAACCAGAAGGGCCGCAACGTCGAGCTGCAACAGAACAACATCGACATGGCGGTGCCGTACCTGGTATCCAGCCGCAACTACGGTCTGCTGTGGGACAACAACTCGATCACCCGCCTGGGCGACCCGCGCGGCCTGCAGCCGCTGCCGAAGTCGCTGAAGCTGTACGACGCCAAGGGCAAGGTCGGCGCGTTGACCGCACGCTATGCGATCAACGGCAAGCATGTACTGGAGCGCCGCGAGAGCGAGGTGAACTATCAATACCTCAGCGACCTGACCAAGTTCCCCAAGAAAGCGATCACCAAGGACAAGGACAGCCGCATGCAGGTCAGCTGGGAGGGGCAGATCGAAGCGCTCACCGGCGGCGAACACACCTTCTCGCTGTACTCGAGCGAATACGCCAAGCTGTACGTGGACGGCAAGCTGGTGATCGACCGCTGGCGCCAGAACTGGAATCCGTGGAATCACGAGTTCACCCTCGACCTGGAACCGGGTCAGCGTCATACGGTCAAGATCGAATGGGATCTGATCGACCCCAGCTACATCGCGCTGCTGGACCGCGACCCGCTACCGGCTGCCGAAGCGCGTGACCTGTCGCTCTGGTCCGAAGCCGGGCAGATGATCGACTACTACTTCGTCTCGGCCGATTCATACGACCAGGCCGTGGCCGGCTACCGCGAACTCACCGGCAAGTCGGTGATGCTGCCCAAGTGGGCCTATGGCTTCTGGCAGAGCCGCGAGCGCTACAAGACCCAGGATGAGCTGGTGGGCGCGGTGGCCGAATACCGCAAGCGCAAGCTGTCGCTGGACAACATCGTCCTCGATTGGTCGTACTGGCCGGAAAACGCCTGGGGTTCGCATGATTTCGATCCCAAGCATTTCCCGGATCCGGACGGCATGGTCAAGGCCGTGCACGATATGCACGCGCAGATTATGATTTCGATCTGGCCCAAGTTCTATCCCACCACTGCCAACTACAAGGAACTGGATGCCGCCGGTTTCATGTACAAGCGCAATGTGGAAGTGGGTGAACTGGACTGGATCGGCAAGGGCTACAAGAACTCGTTCTACGACCCGTACTCGGAGAAGGCGCAGGCCATCTTCTGGCGCCAGGTCAACGAAAAGCTCAACAGCAAGGGCTTCGATGCCTGGTGGATGGACGCCGACGAACCGGACGTGCATTCCAACCTGGACATCGCCGAGCGCAAGGCGCGCACCACGCCCAATGCGCTGGGCACGTCCACCGAGTATTTCAATTCATATCCGCTGCCGCATACCCACGGCGTCTACGTAGGCGACCGTGCGGCCGACGACAAGCGCGTGTTCATCCTCTCGCGCAAGGGCTACGCCGGTACCCAGCGCAATGCGGTGGCGGTGTGGAGCGGCGACATCGTGTCGCGTTGGGATGACATGCGCGACCAGATCTCCGGTGGCGTCAACATGGCGCTGTCGGGCCTGCCCAACTGGACCTTCGACATCGGCGGCTTTGCGGTGGAGAAGCGTTACGAAAGCCAGGACCCGGCGCATCTGCCGGAATGGCGCGAGCTCAATACGCGCTGGTTCCAGTTCGGTGCGTTCGTGCCGATCTTCCGCTCGCACGGCCAGTTTCCGTACCGCGAAATCTGGAACATCGCACCGGAAGGCACGCCGTTCTACGAGAGCATGGCCTACTACAACCGCCTGCGTTACGCCTTGCTGCCGTACATCTACAGCCTGGCCGGCGACACCTATCAGCGCGACGGCATCATCATGCGCGGCATGATGATGGACTTCCCGGATGACGCGAAGGCGCGCGACATCAACGACCAGTACTTGTTCGGACCGGCGTTCCTGGTTGCACCGGTGACCCGCTTCGGCGCCACCTCGCGCCAGGTGTACCTGCCGGCCGGCGCCAGCTGGCTGGATTTCGCCACTGGCAAGCGCTATGAAGGCGGCCAGACCATCGAAGCGGCCGCGCCGATCGAACGCATGCCGCTGTTCGTGCGGGCCGGCTCCATCGTGCCGACCGGCCCGGTGCAGGAATACGTAGACCAGATCCCGGATGCGCCGCTCACCGTGGTGGTCTACACCGGTGCCGACGGTGCGTTCTCGCTGTACGAGGACGATGGCAAGGGCTATGGCTACGAGAAGGGCGAGTTCAGCCGCATCCCGCTGGTGTGGAACCAGGCCAAGGGCGAGCTGAGCATCGGCAAGCGCGAAGGCAGCTGGACCGGCATGCAGGCCAAGCGCACCATCCATGTGCGTTTCGTCGATGGTCCGCGCGTCGATGCCGGTGCGCTGGAACCCAAGTCCGACACCACCATCCAGTACGACGGCAAGCCGGTCAGCGTGTTGCAGCGCAAGATTGCTTCCGGCAAAGTGCGTCGTCGATGATCGCAGGCTGTCTTCAGTCGATGAGCGAGCAGATGCCGGAACGCCGCAAGGCAGTCGCGGGCGGTTCCGGCGAGGCAGTACGGCGGTGGCCGTGCTGACCCGCCGCGAACTGTGCAAGGCCACCGGGGCCGCGCTCGCGGTCCTGGGGGGCGCACCGGTGGCTGCACAAGCAGCGCACTCTGCAAAGGCCGGCGGTTTGCCAGCGGTGGCGCCTGCCGATGCCTTGCAGCTGTGGTATCGCGAACCGGCCAGTGAATGGGTGGAGGCCTTGCCGGTCGGCAATGGCCGCCTGGGTGCGATGGTGTGGGGCGGTATTGCCCATGAGCGCCTGCAACTCAACGAAGACACGTTGTATGCGGGCGGCCCCTACGACGCCACCAGCCCGGATGGATTGGCCGCGTTGCCCCAGGTGCGCGCGCTGATCTTCGCCGGCCGCTATGCGCAGGCCGAACAATTGGCCGATGCCAAGCTGCTTTCGCGCCCGCTCAAGCAGATGCCGTATCAACCATTGGGCGATCTGCTGCTGGATTTCGATCGTGCCGACGGCATCAGCGAGTACCGTCGTCAGCTCGATCTCGATACCGCAGTGGCCACCACCACGTTCCGTTCCGGCGGCGCGGTGCACCGGCGCGAGGTGTTCGTCTCGGCGCAATCGCAAAGCATCGTGGTGCGCTTGTCGTGCGACCGGCCACGCGCCATTTCCCTGCGAGTGGGCATCGACAGCCCGCAAAGCGGCGAGGTCACCGCGGAGCAGGGCGGTTTGTTGTTCAGTGGCCGCAACGGCAGCTTTGCCGGTATCGAGGGCAAGCTGCGCTTTGCAGTGCGGGTGTTGCCGCAGGTGAAAGGCGGCACGGTCACCGTGTTGCGCGACCGTCTGCGCATCGAAGGCGCCGACGAAGTGGTGCTGCTGCTGACGGCCGCCACCAGTTACCAACGCTTTGATGCGGTCGATGGCGATCCGCTTGCATCCACTTTGGCAAGCCTGCGGAAGGCCGCCAAGTTCGATTACCCCGCATTGCTGCGCGCCCATCTGGCCGATCATCAGCGCCTGTTCCGGCGCGTGGCGATCGACCTGGGCAGCAGCGACGCGGCAAGCCTGCCCACCGGCGAACGCGTGCAACGCTTCGCCAGCGGCAACGATCCGGCACTGGCGGCGCTGTATCACCAGTACGGCCGTTACTTGCTGATCTGCAGCTCACGGCCAGGCACCCAGCCGGCCAATCTGCAGGGCATCTGGAACGACCTGATGCAGCCGCCGTGGGAAAGCAAGTACACCATCAACGTCAACACCGAGATGAACTACTGGCCCAGCGAAGCCAACGCACTGCACGAGTGCGTGGAGCCGCTGGAATCCATGCTGTTCGATCTGGCCCAGACCGGCGCGCACACCGCAAAGGCGCTCTACGACGCGCCCGGTTGGGTGGTGCACAACAACACCGACCTGTGGCGCCAGGCCGGCCCGATCGATGGAGCCAAGTGGAGCCTGTGGCCGATGGGCGGCGTCTGGCTGCTGCAGCAGCTGTGGGACCGTTGGGACTATGGCCGCGACCGCGCCTACCTGGGCAAGATCTATCCCTTGTTCAAGGGCGCGGCGCAGTTCTTCGTCGCCACCCTGGTGCGCGACCCGCACACCGGTGCGATGGTCACCAACCCCTCGATCTCGCCGGAAAACCAGCATCCGTTCGGTGCGGCGGTGTGTGCAGGCCCCACCATGGATGCGCAACTGCTGCGCGACCTGTTCGCGCAGTGCATCGCCATGAGCAAGCTGCTCGACGTGGATGCGGACCTCGCCCAACAGTTGGCGACCCTGCGCGAGCAATTGCCGCCCAACCGCATCGGCAAGGCCGGGCAATTGCAGGAGTGGCAGCAGGATTGGGATATGGACGCGCCGGAGATGCAGCACCGGCATGTTTCGCATCTGTACGCGCTGCATCCTTCCAGCCAGATCAATCTGCGCGATACGCCCGAGCTGGCGGCCGCAGCCAAACGCACGCTGGAGATCCGTGGCGACAACACCACCGGCTGGGGCATCGGCTGGCGCTTGAATCTGTGGGCGCGGCTTGCCGATGGCGAGCATGCGTATCGCATCCTGCAATTGCTGATCTCGCCCGAACGCACCTATCCGAATCTGTTCGACGCGCATCCGCCGTTCCAGATCGATGGCAACTTCGGCGGCACCGCCGGCATCACCGAAATGCTGCTGCAAAGCTGGGGTGGCAGCGTGTTCCTGCTGCCGGCCTTGCCCAGCGCCTGGCCGCGCGGCAGCGTGCGCGGCCTGCGCGTGCGTGGTGGCGCCAGCATCGACATGGAATGGGACGGCGGTCGCTTGCAGCAGGCACGCCTGCACAGCGATCGTGGCGGGCGTTATCAACTGTCCTACGCCGGGCAGACCCTGGACCTGGAACTGGGCGCAGGCCGCACCCAGCAGGTGGGACTCCACAACAACCGATTGGTGAAGCAATGAGCTTGTACGTAGGACTGGACGTGGGCACGCAGAGCGTCAAGCTGGTGGCCTACGACGCGCAGGACCGCGCCGTGGTTGCCACCATCGCCGCGCCGATGGAGCTCATCAGCCGCGACGACGGCACCCGCGAGCAACAGGCGCAGTGGTGGATCGATGGCATCGTGCACTGCTTCGCGCAGCTCGATGGCGAGCAACGCGCGCGGGTGCGCGGCATCTCGGTCTCCGGCCAGCAGCACGGCTTCGTGCCGGTGGCTGCCGACGGCAGCGTCACCGCGCCGGTGAAGCTGTGGTGCGACACCAGCACCGCGCTGGAATGCGAGCAGATCATGGACGCGGTCGGCGGCGCCGCCGGCAGCGTGGCGGCTGCAGGCAACCCGATCCTGGCTGGCTACACCGCGTCCAAACTGCCGTGGACGCGCAAGCATCGCCCGGACGCATATGCGGCCATGACCACGGTGATGCTGCCGCACGACTACATCAATTTCTGGCTCACCGGCGAGCGCTTTGCAGAAGTGGGCGATGCCTCCGGCACCGGCTGGCTGGATGTGCGCACGCGCCAGTGGTCCGAGCGCATGCTCGGCGCGGTGGATGCGCAGCGCGATCTGCGCGGGGCGTTGCCGCCGCTGGTGGAAACCGGCGCGGTCTACGCATTGTCCGATGCCGCGGCCGACGCGTTGAACCTGCCGGCCGGCGTACGTGTCACTACCGGTGGCGGTGACAACATGATGGCCGCCATCGGCACCGGCAACGTGGTGCCAGGCCGGCTGACCATGAGCCTGGGCACCAGCGGCACCTTGTTCGCCTACGCCGATCACCCGGTGGTGGACGATGACGCACGCTGGGCCGCGTTCTGTTCGTCCAGTGGCGGCTGGCTGCCGCTGATCTGCACCATGAACTGCACCGTCGCCACCGAAGCGGTGATGCGCATGTTCTCCATCACCCGCGAGCAGACCGAGGCAATGATTGCCGATACCGCGCCGGGCGCCGACGGGCTGGTGTTGCTGCCGTTCTTCAATGGCGAGCGTACGCCCAATCTGCCGGATGCGCGCGGCTGCCTGTTCGGCATGGACCTGCACAACACCACTGCCGCGCATTTCTATCGCGCCGCGATGGAAGGTGCGACCTATAGCCTGCGCAACGGCTTCGATGCCTTCGTCGCGGCTGGTCTGCAGTTCGATACCATCCTGCTCACCGGCGGTGGCAGCAAGAGCGCGCAGTGGCGGCAGATGGTCGCCGACGTGTTCAACCTGCCGGTCGTGGTGCCGACCCAGCCCGAAGGCGCCGCCTTCGGTGCTGCCTTGCAAGCGCTCTGGGCCTGCGACCGCGACGATGGCGGCACCGAGGCGTTGTCGGATGTGGTGCTCGAACACCTGCAGGTGGACGACGCACTGGCCGCGCAGCCGGATCCGCAGCGCGTGGCCCGCTACCAACAGCATTACCAGACCTTCCTCAAGCACCTGCAGGTCGTCAGCCCGCTCTACGCTGACTGATTCACCACTCCCCCAGAACCAAGGACATCACACCCCATGAGCAACACCGTTTACATCGGCGCGAAGGAATACTTTCCCGGCATCGGCAAGATCGGCTTCGAAGGCCGCGACTCCGACAATCCGCTCGCCTTCAAGGTCTACGACGCCAACAAAAAGATCGGCGACAAGACCATGGCCGAGCATCTGCGTTTTGCCGTGGCCTACTGGCACAGCTTCTGTGGCAATGGCGCCGATCCGTTCGGCCCGGGCACGCGCGCGTATCCGTGGGATGTAGGCAACACCGCACTCAATCGTGCCGAAGCCAAGTCCGACGCCGCCTTCGAATTCTTCACCAAGCTCGGCGTGCCGTACTACTGTTTCCACGATATCGATCTGGC